>NZ_QSBX01000002.1:0-110966 GCF_003465835.1 Anaerotruncus sp. AF02-27
ATCATAGGGCTTTGCCCGCATATGAAATACCCCCGGCTATGCCGGGGGATTATTATTTTGATGCACCGCCAGAGGCCGCTTGTGCAAAAAATAGCCGCAAAGCGGCTGTTTTTAGTTGAGCGCGGCCCTGCGCCGTGTTATAATCTGTTTTGCACAATTTGAAAAGAGGGAATACCAGATGAAGTATGAAGTGGTGCTTTGGGATTTCGACGGAACGATGGTGGATACTTCCGAAGGGATTTTTCAGTCGCTGCGATACGCGTTTGACAAGATGCGCTTACCGGCGCCGTCAGGCGAAATCCTCAGCAAGTTTATCGGTCCGCCGCTGACCAGGATCTTTCGGGAATGTGTCGGCCTGGATGACCGGCAGGCCGCGGATGCGGTCCGCTTTTTCCGGGAAGATTACCGGGAGCGTGGGATTTTTGTTGCAAAGGTCTATGGCGGGATTCATGAGCTGGTTCTGAAATTAAAGGCAGCCGGAGTCCGCAACGCGGTTTCCACTCTGAAGCCGGAACGGATGGCGCGCCAGCTCCTGGAGAAATACGGCATGCTGGATGCGCTGGAAACCTGCTGTGGGACGGTGGAAAGCCGGTCGGAGAACATTGACAAGTCGGAAATTATTTCACGCACGCTTGACCGGATGGGTTATACGGACCTTGCGAAGGTGGTTATGATCGGGGACACCGGCCATGACGCCTCCGGCGCGTGCAAGGCAGGTGTGGACTTCATCAGCGCGGCGTACGGCTATGGGTTTCGGTTTGCCGGAGAAAAGCTTCCGGCAGGCCTTCCGGCCGCAGGCAGCGTCGCTGAACTGGAACAGATTTTGTTGGCGGATACATTGTAAAACGAAAAGAAACATTGTAAAATAAAGAAAATGACTGCAAACGGAGGGAAGAGACATGGACGCCAATTTACATACCATCATCGAAAAGCGGATCAACCGGACAATCGGGAACCTGCAGAACAATAAAATGGACGCCTACTATGTAAAGACCTGTGCCGAAGCGGTAAAGCTTTGTGAAGAGCTCTGCCCGGAAGGCCAAACGGTTTCCTGCGGCGGTTCCGCGACGCTGGATCAGTCCGGGATAAAGGCGCTTCTGCGCTCTGGAAAATATCAGTTCCTCGACCGGGAGGCAAAGGGGGCGGACCCGGCGCAGATCATGCACCAGGCTTTTTCGTGCGACACCTATTTTACCAGTACGAACGCCGTGACCGAAAATGGGGAGCTTTACAATGTGGACGGGGTCGGAAACCGTACAGCGGCAATGCTCTACGGCCCGAAAAGCGTGATCGTTGTCGCGGGTTACAATAAGATTGTCACCGATCTCGATGCCGCGCGCGACCGCGTGCGCAGCATTGCCGCGCCCGCGAACGCCGTGCGGCTTGACCGCAAAGTTCCCTGTAAGGTGCTGGGCAACTGCCGGGACTGCCGCAGCGATGAACGTCTCTGCTGCGGTTTTGTGGTGCTTGCGCAGCAGCAGTTCAAAGGGAGGATCAAGGTGATCCTCGTCGGCGAAGAGCTGGGCTTCTGAGCGAAGGCGATGCCGGAGCTGTACCGGCCGGGAAAACGGCCGGTACAGGCTCCTTTTCTTTCTATACGCAGAAAATAAAAGGGATGGATGATTTGAAAGCGCGATACTACCTTTACATTGTCACGGCGGCATTTCTATGGGGAATGATCGCCCTGCTATACAATGAGCTTGCCGCCGGTGGGCTCAGCCAGATGCAGGTGGTTGCGGTGCGCGCGCTGGTTTCTGGCGTACTGCTTACGGGCTATCTGGCGATTTTTGACCGTGGAGCGCTTCGGATCAACTGGAAGGACTGCTGGATCTTTGCCGGGACCGGGATGCTCAGTTTTGTGCTTTTCAACTACTGCTACTTTATGTCGATCGATCTGGTTTCCGTATCGGTATCGGTTGTGTTGCTCAATACCGCGCCGATCTTCATCATGATCATCTCCGCAATCTGCTTTCATGACCGGATCACCCGCAAAAAACTGGTGGCGCTGGTCATCACCATCACCGGCTGTATTTTGGTGACGGGCGTACTGAGCGCGGACCCGGCGGCCTTCTCTCCAGCGGGAATCCTATACGGAGTGGCGTCCGGTTTTTGTTATGGGCTTTACAGCGTCTTTGGAAGCCTCGCCGTGCGGAAAGGTTACAGCAGCATCACAATCACTGCCTATACGTTCCTGTTTGCGGCGCTCGGTTCGCTGCCGCTTTGTTCGCCCGCGAAACTTTTCCCACTGCTGCATGGAAAAACTTTGCTCGCGGCGCTGGCAATCGGCGCGCTGGTGACGCTGCTGCCGTTTTTGCTTTTTACGAAAGGGCTCACCCGGATCGATTCCGGAACCGCTTCGATCATTGCGGCAATGGAACTGGTCTTCGCGTCTCTGGTTGGACTGCTTATCTTGGGGGATTCCTTCACTTGGGGGAAGCTCGTGGGTGACCTGCTCATCATTTTTTCGGTCATTACGCTCAACACAAAACTGTTTGATAAAAATACTGTGCAAACTGGGGGTTGATCTGATGCGTAAACCTGTAATTGGAGTGACGCCGCTTTATGACGACGCGATGGCAAGCGTCTGGATGCTGCCGGAATATCTTGACGGCGTGACGGAGGCGGGAGGGATTCCTGTTATTCTGCCGCTCGAAGGTGATCCGCAGACAATTTCCCAGCTGGCGGGGGAATGCGACGGATTTCTGTTCACCGGCGGGCATGACATTGACCCGATCCTTTACGGGGAACAGCCGCGGCCCTACTGCGGCAACTGCCACGCTGTCCGCGACAGGATGGAAACACTTTTGTTTCAGAGGGTATTGGAGGCGGATAAACCGGTGCTCGGCATCTGCCGTGGGCTGCAGTTTTTAAACGTCGCGCTCGGCGGGAATCTCTACCAGGATCTGGAGGAGCAGCACCTGTCGATCATCCGTCATAAGCAGCAGAAACCTTACGAGAAACCATCTCATGCAGTGCAGATCCTGCCGGATACACCGCTTTTTGAAATCTATGGCCGCGATCGGATCATGGTCAACAGCATCCACCATCAGGCGGTACAGGAGCTGGCCCCGGCGCTGAGCGCGGCGGCGCTCTCGGAAGATGGGCTCGTTGAGGCCGCTTACATGCCTGGCCGGGAGTTTGTGCTGGGGGTACAGTGGCATCCGGAATACCTGCTGCGTGGGGATGAAAATCAGTATAAGCTTTTCAGTGCGTTCGTGCGCACCTGTGTTGACAGTTCGCGGGAAACCGCTATAATATAAAGAAATGTTCTGATATTTTACAGGGGGATCTATTGATGCAGCTTTTTTTCAAACGTTTTGCCGCGCTTCTGCTGGCGGTTGCCACCTTTGTGCTGGTATCGGTTCCATCTTTTGCGCTGCTGCCCGAAACAGGAGACGGCTCCGGTTCGACAATGGTGCTGATCGGCGGGCTGCTGATTCTTGCGGTGGTGCTGGTGATCGTATATGTGATCCTCTCCAAAAAAAGGGGCCGTTAGGCGTTACCGAAGGATAAAAGAGCCTCTGCCGGTAACGGGAGAGGTTTTTTGTTGGATTTGCACTTTATCGGTGCAATAACGAAAAGCGTGCTTGTGGAAAAACTGGAATTTTGCCCAACCTGTTGTGCGTTTCCTTGACAGATGTTATAATAAACGAATAGCCAGAAGCAAAATGGGCAGCGGCCTGTTCGCACTGGCTGTGATCGAAAAGGATTTTGGAAGGGAGGCGGCCGTTTGCTGGAACAATTGAAGCGGATTGTCGTTGTCGTGGGGCACTACGGCAGCGGGAAAACCAACCTGGCGGTAAACCTCGCGCTGGACTATAAAAAAATGGGTCAAAATGTGACGCTTGTGGATCTGGACATCGTGAACCCTTACTTCCGCAGCGCAGATTTCGCAGGGCTCATGGAGGAACAGGGGATAGGGATGATCGCGCCTGTTTACGCGGGATCAAACCTTGACATCCCCGCGCTGACGGCGCATCTCGACGTGGCGATCGAAACCGAGCGTCAGCTCATTATCGACGTCGGCGGCGACGATGCGGGCGCCGCCGCTCTTGGACGCTACAGCGGCAAAATCAAAGCTTCTGGCGGCTGTGACATGCTCTATGTCGTAAACGGCTACCGGTATCTGACCCGGACCGCCGAAGATGCATCCGAGGTGCTCGACGATATCCAGGCGGTGTCGCGGCTTTCGGTGACCGGCGTGGTGAACTGCTCGAACCTAGCGGATGAGACCACCGCGCGGGATGTGGCGGATACGGCGGATTTTGCTGCGCGTACAGCCCAAAAGTACGGCGTGCCGGTACTTTTCACCGCCGCTGACGAAAGGATCGCCCCGGAGCTGGAGGGCCTGATGCCCGCCGGGATGGTGTATCCGGTTAAAATCTATGTAAAAAAGCCGTGGGAGGCATAAAACTCCTGACGACTCCGAAATTAAGGAGGTGCTAGAAAGAATGGCGAAGATGACAGTAAATAACAACACCTGCAAAGGCTGCGGACTTTGTGTGGACGTCTGCCCGAAGAAGATTATTTTTCTGGACAAAGCGGTCCTGAATGCAAAAGGCTATCATCCCGCGACCGTTTCCGATATGGAAAAATGTATCGGATGCGCGATGTGCGCGATTATGTGCCCGGACTGCGCAATTACTGTAGAGAAATAGACGTGTGGGAAAGAAGGTATTGAAATCATGGCTTCTAATCAGAAGGTCCTTATGAAAGGAAATGAGGCGCTCGCTGAGGCCGCAATCCAGGCCGGCTGCCGTCATTTCTTCGGCTATCCGATCACGCCGCAGACCGAAGTCGCGGCGTATATGGCCAAACGCATGCCCAAAATCGGCGGTACATATCTGCAGGCGGAATCCGAAGTTGCCGCAATCAATATGATCTACGGCGCGGCGTCCGCGGGCGTGCGGGCGATGACCTCGTCCTCTTCGCCGGGCATCTCGCTCAAAACCGAGGGTATTTCGTATCTGGCCGGTTCCGACCTGCCCTGCCTCATCATCAACGTGCAGCGCGGCGGCCCGGGCCTTGGCGGCATTCAGCCCTCCCAGGCAGACTACTGGCAGGCAACACGCGCCCCCGGCCACGGCGACCTGCATGTGCTGGTTTTTGCACCGTCCACCATCCAGGAGATGGTCGACATGGTGTTCGATGCCTATGAGCTGGCCGACACCTACCGGATGCCTGCGATGATCCTTGCGGACGGTATGCTCGGACAGATGATGGAGCCGGTCGTTTTTCCGGAAAAGGAGATCAAGAAGATCGATAAGAGCGGCTGGGCCACCGATGGACATCAGCACAAACGCCCGCACCACATCACCAATTCGCTTTACCTGCAGCCGGATGAGCTGGAGCACAACATCGTAGAGCGGTTCAAACGCTACGAGATCGTGAAGGCGAATCATGCGAAGGCGGAGGAATATCTTGTGGACGACGCGCAGTTCGTTGTCGTCGCATACGGTGCGACCGCGCGTATTGTGCGCAGCGCGGTCAATTCCGCCCGTGAAAAGGGGATCAGGGCCGGCATGATCCGCCCGCTGACCCTTTGGCCATATCCCGTCGCGCCGATCGCGAAAGCGGCGGAGCACGCAAAGGCATTCCTCTGCGTTGAAATGAGCATGGGCCAGATGGTGGACGACGTGCGCCTTGCCGTGAACGGAAAAGCCCCGGTAGAGTTCTTCGGACGCACCGGCGGCATCATCCCGACCCCGGCAGAAGTGCTTGAGGTTCTTGAAAAAATGGCAGGAGGTGACCGGTAATGGCAATTGTTTACGAGAGGCCGCACGCCCTTCTGGACGTTTCGACCCATTATTGTCCCGGCTGCACCCACGGCGTAATCCATAAACTGGTCGCCGAGGTGCTGGACGAACTGGATGTGGAGGGCAAAGCCATTGGCGTCGCGCCGGTTGGCTGTTCGGTGCTTGCATATAATTATTTTGGCTGTGACATGATCGAAGCCGCGCATGGCCGCGCCCCGGCTGTTGCGACCGGTGTGAAGCGTTCGCTGCCGGACAATGTGGTGTTTACCTACCAGGGCGACGGCGACCTTGCCGCAATCGGCACTGCGGAGACGGTCCATTCGGCAACCCGCGGCGAGAACATCACCATCATCTTCGTCAATAACGCGATCTACGGCATGACCGGCGGTCAGATGGCGCCGACCACCCTGCCGGGCCAGGTCACCCAGACTACGCCGTACGGACGTGATGTGTCGATGGCGGGCTTCCCGGTGCGTGTCTGTGAGATGCTCTCCACCCTGAGCGGCGTGGCATATGCCGAACGTGTGGCGGTGGACAGCGTCCCGAATATCCGCAAGGCGAAAGCCGCGATCAAAAAAGCGTTTACCTGCCAGGTGGAGAAAAAAGGTTTCTCAATTGTCGAAATCCTTTCGACCTGTCCGACCAACTGGGGCCTCACCCCGAGCGAAGCGCTCCAGTGGCTGCGTGACAACATGATGCCTTACTATCCGCTGGGCGTCTATGCGGACAGGACGGATAAGGGGGTAAGAGCATGACTCAAAATATGCTGCTGGCCGGTTTCGGTGGACAGGGTGTCCTGTTTGCCGGTAAGATCATCGCTTATTCCGGCCTGATCGAGGAAAAATATGTCTCCTGGCTGCCTTCTTACGGCCCGGAGATGCGCGGCGGCACCGCGAACTGTTCGGTGTGCCTTTCGGACGACCCGATCGGTTCTCCGCTGGTGCTGACCCCGGACCTGCTCGTCGCGATGAACCTGCCTTCCTATGATAAATTTATCGACAAGGTTGCCCCCGGCGGCATCGCTGTGATTGACAGCGCGCTCATCGATAAAAAATGTGAGCGTGACGATATCAAATGTTTCTATGTCCCGGCCACTTCGCTGGCCGATTCGGAGGGACTCAAGGGACTTGCAAACATGATTATTCTGGGTAAAGCGCTCAAGGAGAGCGGTTTCGCTTCCCTGGAAACGGTGGAACAGGCGATCCTCAAATGCGTCCCGCCGAAGAAACAGCATCTTGCGGAGCCGAATGCAAGAGCGGTCAAACTCGGCATGAGCTTATAATGAGAAGGTGCGCACTGTGAAAACGGTGTGCACTTTTTTTCCGTTTGTGGTAGAATAGATCTCGTACTTGAAAAATCGAAAGCTGGTGAACGAATGCTGGATCTGATTCTTGGAATTGCCGGGACGGGCAAGACGACGCTGCTGCATGAGCGGATCGGGCAGGCTGTGAAAAATGGCAGGAAAGCGATCCTGATCGTGCCGGAACAGTATTCGTTTGAAAGCGAAAAGATGCTCTATCGCAGACTCGGCGCGAAGGATGCCCTGTCTGTGGAGGTGCTTAGCTTTACACGTCTTTGCGACCGCATTTTCCGGGAGTTTGGAGGACTTGCGGGCGTTCATCTGGATGAAACGGCAAAATATCTGCTCATGAGCGTGGCGCTGGGGGAACTGCGGGACGGGCTGTCGGTTTACCGAAGGAACGCGGAAGACGCGGCGCTGGTCGCTTCGATGTGCGAAACCGTCAGTGAACTGAAAACCGCCGGCGTGGAACCGGAAATTTTGCGTGCGGTTGCGCGGGATGCTTCCGGGGGACTTTCGGACAAGCTCGGAGACATCGCGCTGATTTTTGAGACCTATCAGGCGCTCATTGAACAGGGTTACACCGACCCGGACGACAACCTGCGGCGCGCCTGCAAAAAACTGGAGGAACATCCGGACTTCCTGGAGGATTACGAAGTCTTTATCGATGGGTTTATGGCCTTTATGGGCGCGGAATGGAGGATGCTTGCGCTGCTGCTCGAGTTCTGCCCGCGTGTGACCGTGACGCTCACCTGCGAGGGGCCGCAGGCGCCGGGCGCCACGGGCGCACTCAGTGCGCCCGCGCGTACCGCGCACCGTTTGACCGAAATGGCCAAACGGTGCGGCGCCCGGGTTAGTCCGCCGGTCGTGATGCGGGAGCCGCACCGGTTTCAAAACCCCGCGTTGGCTGCCGTGGCGAGGGAATATCCGAAACTGCGGCCGGAGATATCTGCGGATACGCGGGATGTTTTTGCCATATCATGCGAGGACCTTTACGATGAGTTGGAGTATATTGCAGCGCAGATCGCTCTGCTTGTGCGGGAAAAAGGATACCGTTACCGGGATATTGTGGTGATTGGAAGGAGCCTTGAGCGGTATCTTGTACCGCTTGAAACGGTCTTTTCGCGGTATGATATCCCGTTTTTTGCCGACCAGCGGGAGGATATCCAGGTGTATCCCCTGGTGAGCGGCGTGCTTGGCGCGCTCGAAGCGGTGCGCGGGAACTTCTCCACCGACGCGGTGCTTTCACTTGCAAAAAACTGCATCACCGGAGTGGATCAGGTGGACGCGGGACTTTTGGAAAATTACTGCTTCACCTGGGGAATCAGCGGATTTACCTGGGTTGCGGATTTTGTCAATAATCCGGACGGCATGGTGGAAGGCTTTACAGAGGAACAGACTGCCGCGCTTTCCCGGATCAACGCGGCGCGTGAAAAATTGGCGGGACCGCTGCGCAAATTGATGAACCGGCTGGAAAATTGTGATGGACGTGGATTTGCGGGCGCGGTATTCCAATATCTTGCCGACTGCAAAGCGGCGGAGCACCTCCAGGAGAGCGCACAGGAGATGGATCTGGAGGAGCAGAAGCGCTTTTTGGAAACCGGCGCGCAGGTCTGGGATCTGTTGGTCGGGATTCTGGATGTGTTCGGAGGCGCGTTGGGCGGGACAAGCTTCAAGCTTTCGCGTTATATCGATCTTTTGCGCATGAGCCTCGCCGCTTCGGACATTGGCTCGCTGCCGCAGACGCTTGATCAGGTGATTGTCGGCACAGCGGACCGCATCCGGCCGAATGGTCCGCGCGCGGCCTTTATAATTGGGCTCAACGAGGGCGTGTTCCCGCTGTGGGACGCGCCTGGGGGCATCTTTTCCCCGGCGGAGCGCAACCTTCTCAAAGAGCGCGGCGTGGATCTTCTGCGTACGCCGGAGCAGTACGCCCTCTTTGAGCGTTACTTCGTCTATTTCGCCTTGACCCAGGCGTCTGAACGCCTTTATATGACCTGGCCGATGCGGGACACCGCGGGGGGCGCGCTCGCGCCGTCCGGCGCGCTCGCACAGCTGCGCGGAATCCTGGGGGACAAAATCTTCGGCGCGCCTTCTTTTTACGACGCGCTTGGGCGCGCCGTAAACGAAAAAACCGCGTTTGACGCGATGACCCGGTGCTGGCGGGGGGATTCCGTCCGGGAGGCGACGCTGAAGGCGTATTTTGCGGAGAACGCACCGCGGCGGATGGCGCAGCTCGAAAGCTGCAGCGGCGCGCGGGAGTTCGCCCTGTACGACCGCGCGGCGGCGCGGAGGCTCTTTGGACGTGAAATGCGCATTTCGCCGTCCAAGGTCGAGCGGTACTACAGCTGCCCGTTTTCGTATTTCTGCCAGGTGGGGCTGCGGCTCAACACCCGCCGCAAAGCGGAATTTAATCCGATCGAATCGGGCTCGCTCATCCACTTGGTGCTCGAAAAGATGGTGAAAAAACATGGCGGCAGGGGACTTTTCGTCCTTCCGGACGCGCAGCTGCGTGCGGAGGTTTCCGAACTCATTGAAGCGGACCTCGGCGCGAAGATCCAAAATCTCGAAGAGATGCCCGCGCGCTTCAAATATCTCTTCCGGCGGCTGGTGAACACGCTTGTCCGGCTGCTCCGGCGGCTGGGGCTGGAGTTTTCGCAGAGCGAATTTGAGCCGGAAGCGTTCGAGCTGCCGATCAACCTGGATGCGCAGATAAAGCCGCTCGACCTGATCGCGGCGGATGGCACCAAGGTGATCGTCGAAGGGATCGTCGACCGCGTGGACGTTCTGCGGCGCGGGCAGAAACGATATGTGCGGGTGGTGGACTACAAGTCCGGCCGCAAGACCTTCAATCTGTCCGACGTCTATTACGGACTCAACCTGCAGATGCTGATCTACCTTTTTTCAATCTGTGAGAATCCTTCGCCGGACGGGACGGAACCGGTCCCCGCGGGTGTGCTCTACATGCCCGCGCGGGACAGCGTGATTTCGGCCGGGCGGCATGCTTCCGACGAGGAAATACGCGCCGAGCAGCTCAAGCGGCTCAAGATGAACGGCATCCTGATTGAGGACAGGGAGGTCCTCTCCGCGATGGAGCCGGACCTTGCCGGGGTGTTCATCCCAGCAAAGGCCAAGAAAGACGGCAGCTTCGATGTACACAGCTCACTTGCGAACCTCACGCAGATGGCACAGATCCGCAGGCAGGTTGAAAAGCTGCTCACTGAAATCTCCAGCGACCTGTACGGCGGGAGGATCGGCGCCAAACCAGCCGACGGACTGTCGGATTATTCGCCCTGCCTCTGGTGCGATTATCATGCGGTCTGCGGGCATGAGGAGGGGGACCCGGTACGAAAGCTCTGCGAGATTGACAAGGAGCGCATCTATGAACTGATGGGGAAGGAGGACTCCGATGGCTGAAAAACGCTGGACGCCCGAACAGCAGAATGCAATTTCGGCGCGCGGCGGGACAGTATTGGTATCGGCGGCCGCCGGCAGCGGCAAGACCGCTGTGCTGGTGGAACGGGTTGTGGGGCTGCTGCTCGACGAAGATCATCCCGTCGATGCCGACCGCCTGCTGGTCATGACCTTTTCGAATGCCGCCGCGCTCGAGATGAAACAGCGGATCATGGCGCGCGTTTCGGACATGCTTGCCGTTCATCCGGACGACGAACAGCTGCTGCGGCAGCAGCTGCTTTTGGGACGCGCGCAGATTGGGACGGTCCATTCCTTCTGTATCAGCCTCATCCGCGAAAACTTCCAGCTGCTCGGTATCTCGCCCAATTTGCGGGTAGCGGACGAAAAGGAGCTTGAAATCCTGCGGCGCGATTGCGCAAGCGGCACGGTCGAACGGTTCCACAGCGAACGCGGAGCGGCGTTTGCCGAGCTGGTCGAGCTGTTGAGCAGCGGACGCGACGACAGCAGGCTCTTCTCGACTTTATTTTCACTCTACGACTTTGTGCGGGCGCATCCGTTTTACCGCAGCTGGCTTGACGAGAAGCTCGGCTATTACAGCCCGTCGGTTCGGGTGGCTGATTCAATCTGGGGTCAGGCGATCCTTTCCTACACGGCGGAGGCGTTCGATTACGCGATACAGCTGACCCGGCAGGCGCTTGGCATCATCACCACAGACGAAGCGATGGCCGCTGCCTATCTGGATGCATTTTCCCACGATCTGCTTCAGCTGGAACAGGCCGCCGCCATCGCGGCAAGGCGGGACTGGGACGGCGTCTGCGAAAAACTCGCCGCCTTTACCTTTGATAAGCTGCGGCCGCTCAAAGGGGACAGCCCGCAGAAGGGGAGTGTCCAAGGCCTGCGCAGGGCGGTGAAGGGAATCGTCGACGGGCTTTCGAAGGGGCAGTTCTGCGCAACCGCCGCTGAGTTCGCGGAGGACATCGCATTTCTAAAGCCGATGGTGGAAATGCTGTTCGATCTCGTGAAGGAGTTTGACGACGATTTCACACGGCAAAAGCTCCAGCGCAACCTGATGGACTTTTCAGATATGGAACAGTACGCGATCGCTTTGCTCGTGCGCACGGTCGGAGCGGGATACGCCAAAACACCGCTCGCTGAGAACATTTCGGCGCTTTATGACGAGGTGCTGGTCGATGAGTTTCAGGATACCAACGAGGCGCAGGAAATCATTTTCCGTGCCGTCTCACGTGATGAAACGAACCTTTTCATGGTGGGCGACGTCAAGCAGAGCATTTACCGTTTCCGGCAGGCGATGCCGGAGCTGTTTCTTGAAAAGAAAAAGCGCTATGCGCCTTTTGACGGCGCGCATTTCCCGGCACGGATCACCCTTGGAAAGAATTTCCGCAGCGCGCCGGAGGTCATTGGCGGGATCAACTTCTTTTTCCGGCTGCTGATGAGCGAAAAAATCGGTGAACTTGATTATACTGATGAAGAAGCGCTTGTCCCGGGTGCGGTATTTCCGCCGGGCGTCCAGGAAGGCGTGTCACTCGAGCTGCTCGATGTCGGCGAATATGCTGGGGAGCGCGATAAATCGGCGGTAGAGGCGGGCTACGTGGCCGAACGGATCGCAGGGCTTTTGGAGGCCGGGACGCTTGTCTCGGACGGCGGCGGGCTGCGGAAAGTCCGGCCCGGAGACATCTGTATCCTGATGCGTTCGCCGTCCGGCAAGGCGCAGTCCTATTTTGACGCGCTTACGAAGCTTGGTGTTCCGGTCTGGTCGGAACCAAAGAGCGGTTACCTGACCACAAAGGAAATTGCACCGGTGATTTCGCTTTTGCGGGTGATTGACAATCCGCTTTTGGATATTGACCTGGCCGCTGTAATGATGTCGGCGCTGTTCGGTTTTACAGCGGACGAAATGGCCGCTCTGCGCCTTGCGAAAAGGCGCGGGCCGCTCTATCCGGCGCTTGCCGCGCGCGCCGGCGAAGGAGACCTGCACTGCGTGGCGTTTCTTGAAACGCTTGCCCGCCTGCGGCAATTTGCCGCTGGCGCGACCGCCGACCAGGTGATCCGCAAGATTTATGAGCTGACCGATTACCTTGGCAAGGTACAGGTGATGCGTTTGGGCGAAACCCGCCGCGCGAACCTGCTGCTGCTTGTGCAGTACGCCTGCGATTACCACGCGAGCGGCTATAAGGGCCTTCCGGGCTTTGTGCGGTTCCTTGACCAGCTGCTCGAGCGGAAAAGCGACCTTGCTCCGGCCGCGAGCCTTTCCGAGCAGGCGGATGTGGTGCGGATTATGAGCATCCATCGTTCGAAAGGGCTGGAATTTCCGGTGGTATTCCTCTGCGACAGTGCAAAACGTTTTAATAAGGAGGATCTCTATGGGAATACCCTGCTGCATTCGCGGCTGGGTTTTGCCTGTGTACGCCGTGACTTCGAGCTGATGAAGCAGTTTACCACGGTACCGATGCAGGCGCTGCGGCTTGAGATTGAACGTTCATCCCTTTCGGAGGAGCTTCGGGTGCTCTATGTGGCGCTCACCCGGGCGAAGGAACGGCTGTACATCACCGGGACGGTTACGAAGGCAGAGGAAAAGCTTGCGGGGTACTGCGCGCCGCTCGAAGCGGACGGCAGGCTTTCGCCTTATCAGGTGCGGGCCGCGTCGAGCTATCTCGACTGGCTCCTGATGGCGGCGGTACACCATCAGGACCTTTTGCCCGCGCTTGCTGAAATCGGCGTGGACGTGCAGACAGCGCCGGATGAAAGCCAGCTGAACCTGCGGATCGTGCCGGTGCTGGACGACCCGGATCAGGAAGCAAAAGCGGATGAGGCGGGGCAGGCCGCCCCTGACCCGCGGCTGCTTACCCTGCTGAAGGAGCGGATTGCGTACCGGTATCCGTTTGAGGCGCAGACGAGAATCCCGACCAAGATGGCGGTTTCACAGATTTCCAAAGGCGAAATGGCCAAAGCTTACCGCTTCGCCCGGCGCCCGGCCTTTTTGTCGGCGTCGGGACTTACCGGCGCGCAGATGGGAAATGCGCTGCATAAGTTTATGCAGTTCGCCGATTACGCCGCAGCTGCGAAGGACGCGCCTGCGGAGATTGAACGGATGGTGGAGAATGGATATCTCACCCGGCAGGAAGCCGATGCGGTCGATGCGGGCAAGCTGAACCGGTTCTTTTCCGGGACGCTGGCCGGGCGGATTTTCACGGCGGAGAAGGTCTACCGTGAGCTGCGCTTTCTGGCGGAAGTCGGCGAGGAGACACTTGGGGACTACACCGGCCTTTTCGACGGTGACAGCAGGACCGCCATCCAGGGCGTGGCCGACTGTGTTTTTATTGAGGGCGGGCAGGCGGTGATCGTCGACTATAAGAGCGATTATGTGAAGGAGCCACAGGAACTCATCGACCGGTATTATGGGCAGCTGGACCTTTACCGCAGGGTGCTCGGGGAAAGCCTGGGCATGCCAGTGAAGGAATGCGTGCTCTATTCGTTCGCGCTCGGACGGGAGATCCGGCTCGATTTCAAAAAACAGGGTGTTGACAGCGAAGAAATTCTATGATACAATCCTTTAGTAAACAAAGCAGAGCAGATTCTGTTCTCACCTCGCCGGTGATGTGCCGGCTGGTCAATACGGTTTTCCCGATGAGGGTAATTGTGTGACAATGAGCGTGGGTGGATTTTGCCTGCGCTCAGTTTTATTTTGTAAGAAAGGCTTTGGAGGTGTTTCGCATTAGCACTAAGGATTTGCTCATCAATGAGGAGATTAGGGACAAAGAAGTTCGTCTGGTCGGCACGGAGGGCGAGCAGCTGGGAATCGTTTCCCTAGCGGTGGCGCAGAACATGGCGATTGAAAAGAACCTTGACCTGGTGAAAATTGCTCCTCAGGCGGCCCCGCCGGTCTGCAAGATCATGGACTACGGCAAGTATAAATTCGAGCAGGCCAAACGCGAAAAAGAAGCAAGAAAAAATCAGAAGGTCATTGAAATCAAGGAGATCAGGCTCTCGTTGAACATCGATACCAACGATTTTAACACAAAAGTCAACCGTGCCATCAAGTTCCTTGAGGGCGGGGACAAGGTGAAAGCTGCTTTGCGTTTCAGAGGCCGTGAGATGGCGCATCCCGAGCTGGGCACGAACATTATGCAGCGGTTTACCGACGCCGTGGCTGCCGTGGGCAACGTGGAAAAACAGCCCAAGATGGAAGGCCGCAGCATGGTTATGTTTATTTCGCCAAAGCCGGCCACCAATATTAAGGGAGGAAACAAAAATGCCTAAGCTGAAGACTCATACCGGCGCAAAAAAGCGCTTCGGACTCACCAAAAATGGTAAAGTAAAGCGCGCCCGTGCTTACAAGTCCCATATCCTGACCAAGAAGGACACCAAGAGAGGCCGCCGTCTGCGCCAGGGCACCTACGCGGACAAGACCAATGCTCCGACCATTAAACTGCTCATTCCTTACAAATAATCGGAAAAATAACGGAGGTAAATAGATATGGCTCGTGTTAAGGGCGCAATGATGACGCGCAAAAGAAGAAAAAAGACTCTGAAGCTTGCCAAAGGTTATTTTGGCGCTAAGAGCAAGCTCTTTAAAATGGCCAAACAGCAGGTCATGAAATCCGGAAACTACGCTTTCATCGGCAGAAAACAGAAAAAGCGTGATTTCCGCCGCCTGTGGATCACCCGCATTTCCGCCGCCGCTCGCATCAACGGCATGAACTACAGCACGCTGATGAACGGCCTTAACAAGGCCGGTGTCGATCTCAACAGAAAGATGCTCTCCGAGATCGCCATCAACGATGCGGCCGCGTTCACTGCCCTGTGCGAAAAGGCGAAAGCAGCCCTTTAATAATCTTGCAGTATACGCCCGCGTCATTGACTGCGGGCGTATTTGTAATTTTATCCCTTTCTGATAAAAGGAGGATTTTGCCACATGGTGCTGCGGGAAATCACTTCGCGGGAGAATCCCGCGGTCAAGGAATATGTGCGGCTGGCCGGTTCGCGCAAGGCGCGCCGGGAAACCGGGCGTTTCGTCACCGAAGGGGTCAAGCTCACAGCGGAGGCGTTCAATGCGGGCTGTACGCCGCGGGCGGCGTATGTCACCGAAGAGGCGTTCAAGCGATATGATGTGTTGACGAAGCTTGCGGAAAAAGGCCTGGAGCTGGTTGGAATTTCATCTTCGGTGGCTGCGAAGCTGGCTCAGTCACCGAGCCCGCAGGGGGTATTCGGCGTATTTTCGATGCTTGACAACCAAACGCAACCTGTTAAAATAGGCAGTAACGGTAAATTTCTCCTGCTTTCATCCCTGCAGGATCCCGGAAACCTCGGCACGATCCTGCGTACCGCCGCCGCCTTTGGGGTGGACGGGGTATTTCTTTCGGACGACTGCCCGGATCTGTACAGCCTCAAGGTGCTGCGCGCGTCGATGGGCGGCGTGTTCAAGGTACCGTCTGCGGTGTGCGGCGATCTTGACGGTATTATCGCGGCGCTGCGGCAGGAGAAGGTGCCGGTTTGGGCCGCCGCGCTGTGTGAAGGGGCGGCGCCGGTTTCAAAGGCAAAGCTAGCCGGCGGCTGTGCCGTCGTCATCGGAAATGAGGGCAATGGACTGGCCAAAGAGATGATCGATCAGTGCGACGGGGCGGTGATCATTCCGATGCGGCCGGACAGCGAATCGCTCAATGCGGCAATGGCCGCGGGAATTCTGGTCTGGGAGATGACCCGGGACCGGCTTTGATCTAGCGATCAGGACAACAGGGAAAAGATATGACAGGAGGGGCCGAGCATGGCTGACCGCATTTACTGGATCTGGCTGCAGGAAGCGCTGGGGATCGGCAATGTCAAAGCGGATCGTGTGATCCGCGAAATCGGTTCGCCCGAAGCCCTATACCGCATGAGCGCGCGCGAGCTTTCCGCGACTGGAATTTTCGCGCCAAAGGAGATCGAAAAGATCAAAGCGACTACGCTGGAGCATGCGAAAGAGAACCTGCTGCGGGCGAAAAAGCACCAGTGTGCCGTCATTACACCGGATCATCCGGACTATCCCTCCAATCTGACAAATATCGACTGCATGCCGTGTGTATTATATGTACGCGGCGACCTTTCGGGAATCGACGGGGAACTTGTCATTACGATGGTCGGTACACGGGAAAGCGACCAATACGGCGAAACCTGTGCCGCAAAGCTTTCCTACGACCTTGCGGTCGCCGGATGCACGATCGCAAGCGGTCTGGCGGTCGGAATCGACTGTGCATGCCATGAAGGGGCGCTTCGCGCACAGGGCAGGACGATCGGGCTGCTTGCCTGCGGGATGGATATCGATTATCCGCAGGCGAGCCACGGACTGAAACGAAGCATCCTAGAGAATGGCGGGGTATTGATCTCCGAATTCCCGTTTGGGGAAGCGCCGCGCAGATATAATTTCCACATCCGCAACCGCCTGCTCTCCGGGATCGCATCCGGTGTGGTGGTTGTGCAGGCACCCGAACAGAGCGGAGCGCTCATCACCGCGAATCATGCGCTGCGGCAGAACCGGGACGTGTTCGCCGTGCCGGGCGGGATCTTCGATGCGAAGATGACCGGCTGTAACCGGCTGATCAAGGATGGCGCGAAGATTGTCGTGAATGTTTACAGCATTTTAGAGGAATATATAAACAAATTCCCTGAGAAGATGGACCCCAAATCGATTGTGCGGCGGCTGCGCGCTGTTTCAGCGCCGATGCAGACCCAGCAGGTAAATTTTCCACGCAAAATTGCGCGTCCGGCCGGGAGCGGCCGGGAGGAATTCCTGATGGTGGCGCAGGAAGCTGCCGCGCCGGTAAAACGGATTGTAAAAGCGGAGCTCGACGCGCGTGCGGTGTCCATGCCGGCGCAGCGGATCTATGAGCTGCTTGGGCGGGAGCCGGCGGATGGCGACTGGATCGTCGGCCGGACGGGATTTTCCGCGATGGAGTGCATGGTGGCGCTCACCGAGCTTGAACTGCAGGATCTTGTAAAAGTCCTGCCCGGCAAACGGTATGTGATCCGGGAGCCGGAATCAGATTGAAAGCAACTGCGAATTAACGCATGCGGATAAAGAGAATGATTCTCCAGAAAGGAATGGTTTTGTTTGTCAAACCTCGTAATTGTCGAGTCGCCTGCAAAGGCCAAGACAATCAAAAAATATCTGGGCAAGGATTTCGATGTCGTTGCCTCAATGGGACATGTGCGCGACCTGCCCAAAAGCAAGCTCGGCGTGGATGTCGAGCATGAGTTCTCGCCGATCTATGTCGATATCAAAGGCAAGGAGGACCTCATCAAGGATCTCAAAAAGAAAGCTAAAAAGAGCGAAACCATCTACCTCGCGACCGACCCTGACCGCGAAGGGGAGGCGATTTCCTGGCACCTGGCGCAGATGCTCGGTGTGGATCTGCACGAGCCGAACCGCGTGACCTTTAACGAGATCACCAAAACCGGCGTGAGATACGGCATGGATCATCCGCGCGAGATCGATGAAAAACTGGTCGATGCGCAGCAGGCCCGCCGTATCCTGGACCGGATCGTTGGCTATAAGCTCAGCCCGTTCCTTTGGCGCAAAGTGCGAAAGGGGCTTTCGGCTGGACGCGTTCAGTCGGTGGCGGTACGCATTATCGTCGACCGAGAAGAGGAGATCCGCGCTTTCAAACAGCAGGAATACTGGAGTATCGACGCGAAGCTTGCCGCGAAGGGTTATGCAAAGAAGCCGTTTCCATCGAAGCTCTACTCAATCGGGGGCAAAAAACTCGATCTGACCGCCATCCCTGATGAAGAAGCCGCGAGGAAAATCGTAGCGGCGCTCGAAGGCGCGGAATATACTGTCGCCGGCGTCAAAAAAGGTGTGCGCAAGAAATCCCCGTCGCCGCCGTTTATCACTTCGACCCTTCAGCAGGAGGCTTCCCGCCGCCTTGGTTACCAGTCCCGCCGCACGATGAAGATCGCGCAGGAACTTTACGAAGGCGTTGAAATTGAAGATCTCGGCCCGGTTGGCCTCATTACCTACATGCGTACCGACAGCCTGCGCATCTCGAACGAGGCCGCCGAGGCCGCTGAAAACTATATCGTCGGCAAATACGGCAAGGAATACCTGCCGGGTACCCGCCGCGTATTCAAGACCAAAAAGAACGCCCAGGACGCGCATGAGGCGATCCGCCCGTCCGATCCCGCGATCACCCCGGACAGCATCAAAAAGAGCCTGACCGCCGAGCAGTATAAGCTCTACAAGCTCATCTGGGAGCGCTTCATCGCAAGTCAGATGGCAAATTCCCTGCTTGACACGGTAGCGGTCGACATTAGCGCGGGCGAATACCTCTTCAAGGCTTCCGGCTTCACTGTGAAATTCGACGGCTTTACCGTCCTTTACGAGGACAGCAAGGACGACGATGAGGAAGGCTCCGCGGCGCTCCCGCCGCTCGCGGTTGGGGATATTCTGAATCTCAAGGAGCTCTCCCCGAATCAGCACTTCACCCAGCCTCCCGCCCGCTACACCGAGGCGTCGCTTATCAAGGCGCTTGAGGAAAATGGGATCGGCCGTCCGAGTACCTATGCCCCGACCATCACAACCATCCTGGCGCGCAACTATGTTGAACGGGAAGGAAAAGCGCTTAAGCCGACCGCACTGGGCGAGGTGACGACCAAGTTGATGGAGGAGCAGTTTTCCAATATCGTCGACGTGACCTTCACCGCAAATATGGAGAAGGAGCTTGACGAGGTGGAGGAAGGCAAGGCCGACTATGTCGGGATGCTTTCCAAGTTTTACGGACCTTTTATTGAAACGCTGGAAACGGCTGAAAAGAATATGGATGGAACCCGCGTCAAGGTGCCGGATGAGGAAACCGACGTGGTTTGTGAGCTTTGCGGCCGCAAAATGGTCATTAAGATCGGCCGCTTTGGAAAATTTTTGGCATGTCCGGGCTTCCCGGAATGCCGCAACACCAAGAAAATTGTCAAGGAAACCGGGGGGCTCTGCCCGGTCTGTGGCGGAAAGGTGCTTGCGAAGAAATCCAAAAACGGCAAGGGCTATTACGGCTGTGAACACAATCCCCAATGTCAGTTCATGACCTGGGATAAGCCGCTCGAGGAGAAATGCCCGAAATGCGGCGCGACCCTGTTCCAAAAAACCGGACGCGGCGCAATGATCCACTGCCTGAAGGAAGACTGCGATTATGCGCGGCCTGTCAAGGGCAAAGGTGAAGGTGAAGAAAAAACCGCAAAGGACGCGGAAGAATGACCGTCCGGGTGGTCGGCGCGGGGCTCGCGGGATGTGAAGCGGCGTGGGCGCTCGCAAATGAAGGCATCGAGGTGCGGCTTTATGAGATGAAGCCGCAGAAATATTCCCCGGCGCACCATAATCCCAGCTTCGCTGAACTGGTCTGCTCGAACTCACTCAAGGCGCAGCGGATCGGTTCTGCCGCCGGGATGCTGAAAGAGGAAATGCGTTTATTAGGCTCGCTGGTCGTCGACTGCGCTCTGAAAACAAGCGTGGCGGCGGGCGGCGCGCTTGCCGTTGACAGGGATGCGTTTTCGGCCTTGGTGACCGAAAAAATCCTGGCGCACGAAAAGATTGAGGTCGTGCATGGGGAAGTGACCGAAATCCCGGACGACGGTTATACAATTGTCGCGACCGGCCCGCTTACCTCCGACACGCTCGCAAAACAGATTGAGGCACTCTGCGGCGGTTCGCTCAGCTTCTTCGATGCCGCCGCTCCGATTGTGACCTTTCAGTCGGTCGATATGGAGAAGGCGTTTTTTGCCGCGCGCTATGAGCGCGGGGACGACGACTATATCAATTGTCCGTTCAGCAAAGAGGAATATGAAACTTTTTATGAGGCGCTGCGTACGGCTGAAAGCGCCGAGCTGCATGCCTTTGACCGGCCGGAAAAACATGTCTATGAAGGCTGCATGCCGATCGAAATCATGGCGAAGCGCGGCGCGGACACCATCCGTTACGGCCCGCTCAAGCCGGTGGGGCTGCGCGACCCGCGCACCGGCCACCGTCCATGGGCGGTGGTGCAGCTGCGGCGGGAAAACCGTGACGGGACGCTCTACAATCTGGTAGGCTTCCAGACAAATCTCAAATTTGGGGAGCAGAAGCGGGTCTTTTCGATGATCCCGGGGCTTGAGAACGCTGAATTTGTGCGGTATGGGGTGATGCACCGCAACACCTTCATCGATTCGCCGCGTCTGCTCGACAGGACGTTCCGGCTGCGGAAAAATGGGAAAATCTATTTTGCCGGGCAGATAACCGGCGTGGAAGGGTATATTGAGTCCGCAATGTCGGGCATACTTGCAGGGAAGCACCTTGCCAGGATACTTCTGGGGAAACCAGAGCTTATTTTGCCGCGCGACTGCATGTGCGGTGCGCTTTCGCACTACATCAGCGACGAAAGCGTCGTGGATTTCCAGCCGATGGGCTGCAATATGGGAATCCTGCCGCCCGCGGAAACACGCATCAAGGACAAGCAGCAGCGGTACCTGACCGTGGCTGAACGGGGGCTTTTACATCTGAAAACGGTATTGGAATCGGAATAAGGGAGGAAAATGACATGCGGATTATTGTGGATGTGTTTGGAGGCGACCATGCGCCGATCGAAATTCTCAAAGGCTGCGCCATGGCGGTGCAGGAATACGGCGTGGATATCCTTGCTGTCGGCAATGAGCGGGTGATCCGGGACGAAGCGGCTAAGAACGGCATTTCGCTTGACCGGATTTCGATCACGAACGTCGAGAAGGTCATCCCGGTCGAGGTGGACCCGGCCGAGGTGGTCAAGTCTTACGACGACTGCACGATGGCGGTCGGGCTCAAGATGCTTGCGAGCGGAGAAGGAGACGCATTTGTGAGTGCCGGAAGCACCGGTGCGGTTGTCGTGGGCGCCTCGGTGCTTGTCAAGCGGATCAAAGGGATCAAACGCGCGGCGCTCGCGACAGTCATCCCAAACGCAAACGGCTGTTACATGCTGATCGACATTGGCGCAAACAAAGAATGCCGCCCGGAAATGCTCACCCAGTTCGGCATCATGGGCAGCATCTACATGGAAAACATCATCGGGGTGAAACACCCAAGGGTCGGCACCGTGAACATCGGTTCGGAGGATTCCAAAGGCCTTGACCTGCAGAAGGAGGCGAATGAGCAGCTCCAGCATGCGCCGATTAACTTCATCGGCAACGTTGAACCGCGTTACCTGCCGCAGGGCTGCTGCGACGTGGCAATCTGCGACGGCTTCACCGGAAATGTCATCCTGAAACTGACAGAAGGGCTTGCGAAGTGGTTCTCGAACGAACTCAAGGGGATCTTCATGGCCAGCGGAAAGACCAAGATGGGATATCTGCTTGTGAAGGACGGTGTAAACGGCTTCAAAAACAAAATGGATTACAAAGAATACGGCGGCGCGCCGCTCATGGGTATCACAAAGCCGGTGATCAAGGCGCACGGCAGTTCGGATGCGCGCGCGTTCAAAAACGCGATCCACCAGGCGATGAACTACACCGAACGCGGCGTGGTTACGCAGATCGAGCATTCACTGGCCGAGCTGAAAAACCGGATGCCGCGGGATGGGCAGTGAGAGGGGATACAGATGGAAAACAACTTGAAGATTGCCGCGCTCGAGGAGCGGATCGGCTACACCTTCCAGGCGAAAAAATATTTGGACATCGCGCTGACCCATTCCTCCTACGCGAACGAGGTCAAGAAGAACCTTTCGAGCAATGAGCGGCAGGAGTTTTTGGGGGATGCGGTGCTTTCAATCATCGTGTCAGAATACCTTTTCAATACCTTCCATCTTGCGGAAGGCGATCTCACCAAACTGCGCGCGGCGATGGTCTGCGAAAAATCCCTCTGCGAATTCGCGGAGGAGATCCAGCTTGGAGATTACCTCAAACTCGGCCGCGGCGAGGAGATGATGGGCGGACGCACCCGGCCATCGATTCTGGCCGACGCGTTTGAGGCGTTGCTTGCCGCGGTTTACCTCGATGGAGGAATCGAGCCCGCCCGCAAGTTCGTGCTTGGGTTTGTGGTCGATTTGCTTGAGAACAAAAATCAGTTCGCCTTCAACGACTACAAGACGATGCTGCAGGAGATCATCCAGAAGAATCCGGAAGAAAAGCTTTCCTATATGCTGGTGGAGGAGTCCGGCCCGGATCACAACAAGAAGTTTGTGGTCGAAGTGCACCTCAACAGCAACGTGATCGGCAAAGGCTCCGGCGGCAGTAAAAAGAGCGCTGAACAGGCGGCTGCGAAGGAAGCGCTCAAACTGATGGGCCAATGAAGCATGCGAACCTTTCAATTTTTGTGCCGCATGCGGGCTGTCCGCACCGGTGCAGCTTCTGCAACCAGAAAAGCATCTCCGGCGCTGCGGATTGTCCATCCGGCGGCGATGTAATCGCGCTTTGTGAAGCCCAGGCGGCGCGGATGCAGAACCGCGAAGGCGAGATCGCTTTTTTCGGCGGGAGCTTCACTGCGATCGACCGGGAATACAGGACGGAACTGCTCGAAGCGGCGGCTCCGTTTGTACATAACGGGATGTTCCGGGGAATCCGTATTTCGACCCGGCCGGACTGCATCGATCCGGAAACCCTCGTGGTTTTGAAGTCCTATGGCGTGACCGCCATTGAGCTTGGCGCGCAGAGTATGGACGACAAGGTACTGCGTGAAAACGGGCGCGGGCACACCGCGTGGGATGTGGAACATGCCGCGCGGCTTATTTTGGAAGGCGGATTTGCGCTTGGGCTGCAGATGATGACCGGCCTTTGGGGTGCGGACGATGAGAGCGATCTCACGACGGCGCAGCGGCTCGCGGCGCTTGGTCCGCAGACGGTGCGGGTATATCCGACGCTTGTGATGGAGGGGACGCGGCTCGCGCGTCTTTACCGGAACGGATATTATCGCCCGCAGACGTTTGAAGGAGCGGTTGTGCTCGGAGCGCGTCTGCTGGAATATTTTACGGAACGGGGAATCCGTGTGATCCGCATGGGCCTGCATGCGGAAGGTACGCTTGAAGCGGGGCTGCTCGCCGGGCCGTATCATCCGGCCTTCCGCGAACTTTGTGAGGGAAGGCTTCTCCAGAATCGGATCAGAGGTCTGCTTGAGGGAAAAGCGCCGGGAAATTTCATTTTGCGTACCGCGCCGCGGAACGTTTCAAAAATTATGGGACATGGCGCGTGCGGCATTGTGCAACTGCGGGAATTGGGGTATAATATAAGACTAAGACAAGACGCGGCAATGACAGGTTTAACGTTAGAGATAGAGGATGTGTGAATTTGCGTTTTCGCTCATTGGAAATTCAGGGCTTCAAGTCCTTTCCCGATAAAACAAAGCTTACCTTCAACGATGGGATCACCGCTGTTGTTGGGCCGAATGGAAGCGGAAAAAGCAATATTGCCGACGCGGTCCGCTGGGTTCTGGGCGAACAGTCCTCAAAGACGCTGCGCGGCGGCAAAATGGAGGATGTGATCTTCGGGGGTACCCAGGCACGCAAGCCACAGGGCTACGCGCATGTGCAGATCACCATCGACAACTCCGACCGGGCGCTTCCCTATGAAAACGATCTGGTTACGATTTCACGGAAACTCTACCGTTCGGGCGAGAGCGAATACCGCATCAACCAGAACAGCGTTCGTCTCAAGGACATTTACGAACTTTTTATGGATACCGGCCTTGGCCGGGACGGCTATTCGATTATCGGGCAGGGCAAGATTGCCGAAATCGTCTCTGCCAAAAGCACCCAGCGCCGGGAAATTTTTGAGGAGGCCGCGGGCATCTCAAAATACCGTTACCGCAAGGCGGAGGCGCAGCGCAGACTCGAAGGTGCGGAAGAAAATCTTTTGCGGCTTCGGGATATTCTTTTGGAACTCGAAAGCCGGGTCGAACCGCTGCGCGTCCAGTCGGAGAAGGCTGCGCAGTTTCTTGAATATGCTGCTGAGAAAAAGACGCTTGAAATTTCGCTGTGGGTGCTTACGCTGGAGCGCTCGAAGCAGGTTCTGCGCGAGCAGGAGGACAAAATTCTGCTCTGCAAAACTGAACACGATGAAATCCAGGCGGAGATCGATGGGATTGAGAAATCGATCAACCACCTTTTTGCGCAGATGCAGGAGCTCGCCGTACAGATTGATGAACGCCGCCAGAAAACCCGCGAAATCGAAGATCTGTCCGCGAAAAGCGGCGCCGATATCGCGGTCATGCGTAATGACATCGCCCATAACGAGTCCTCGATCCAGCGCATTGAAGCGGAGCTCACGCAGTCGGGCGCGTCGGACAGTGACCTCGATGAAAAAATTCGTACATATGAGGACGGGATCGCGCAGAAAGAGGATGCGTTGAACGACCTTCACGCCGGGCAGCAAAAGACACGGGAGGAGATCGACGCGTTTAGCGCCCGCCGCACCGAATGCGCGGGGCGGATCGATGCGCTCAAAGAGCGGCGATACGCGCTTTCCCAGAGCATTAACGAGGTGAAGCTCTCTTCCGCGTCGAGCGGTTCGCTTATCGACGAAACGATTGAGCGGCTTGCCTCAATTAAAGATAACGCGCTGGTGCGCGACGAAAATCTCATCCGCGTTCAGAAAGAACAGGCGGACTGTACCGAGCTGCTCGCGGAGATAGCGGACAATATCCAGTCGCTGCAAAACGCCCAGAAAGGTTACCAGCTCAAGCTGGAAAGTCGGCAGAAAAAGATGGATTCTCTTGCGGCCAACCGCCGTGAGTACGAGGACAAAGCGCGGGAGCGCCTGCAAAAAGCACAGCTGCTGTTCAACATGGAAAACAGTATGGAAGGTTTTTCGCAGAGCGTCAAATACATCATGGCGCAGGCCGGAAAAGGGGCGCTGCACGACATCTACGGACCGGTTTCCCGGCTCATCACGGTGGCGGACGAGCATGCGCTCGCCATTGAGATCGCGCTCGGCGCCGCGATGCAGAATATTGCCGTTAAGGACGAAGCGGTTGCCAAACGTGCAATCGGCATGTTGAAGGAATCCCGTTCCGGACGGGCCACTTTCCTGCCCGTTTCCACTGTAAAGGGAAACAGACTTACAGAGGGCTGGCTTGACACGGCGGACGGTTTTGTCGGTGTGGCCGCCGGACTGGTCCGGTATGAAGAACGTTTCGCAGGCATTATCAACCAGCTTTTGGGAAGAATTGTAATTGTGCGGGATCTCGACTGCGCGACCGCGATTGCCAAACGCGCGGGCTACAAGTTCCGCATTGTCACGCTTGACGGGCAGGTTGTCAACGCGGGCGGTTCGATGACCGGCGGTTACGCGGCAAAAAGCGCGGGCATCCTGAGCCGTGCGAAGGAGATCGACGCGCTGAAAGCCGAGGCGAAGGGCCTGCAGGAACAGATGGCCAGGCTCGACGGGGAACTCAAGGCGCTGCAGGCGGAAGCCGCTGAACTGCGCGCGGTCGCGGCTGGTATTGACGGTGAGCTGAAAACCGCGCAGGAGGACAAAATCCGATACGAGTCAGAGAAAAAGCGGCTCGACCTTGCCTATGAGGAAGCGGTCCGGGTCAAAGAACAGGCCGCGCTCGAATATGACCAGCTGACCGCGCGGCTCGAGGAGCTCAAAGGCCAGAATGTCTCGAACTCCGAATTGCTCGGCGACCTCACCCACCAGATGGAGGAGGTCGCGGGCAATCTCGCGCGGCTGGGAAGCCAGCGCGACGACTGCCAGTCCCGCGTGGAGGAAGCCGCGAACCGCTTTTCCGAAGGGAAGGTGCGGGAGGCCGCGCTTGAAAATGAAATCGCCGGCATCCGGCAGATGATCGCGCAGCTTGTCAGCCAGAAAGAAAATCAGGCGGCGCACACCGCCGAACTCGAACGCCAGAAAGCGGAACATGCCGCCGAAATCGAGGCGATTGGCGAAAGGATCGCCGGGGCCGAGGCGCAACGGGAGACCTACGCGCGGCAGGCCGAGGCGCTGAACGCCGAAATCCGAGAGATGGCCGCGCGGCGAAACGAGAGCGAAGCGCAGTCCTCCCGGCTGCGCGCGGGTGAGAAGGAAATCCTTGCCAGGCGCGAAACGGCAGCGCGGGAACTGGCGCGGCTCGAAGAGAAAAAGACCGCCCTGCAGAGCGAGTATGACGGGATCATATCACGGCTGTGGGACGAATACGAAATCACCCGTTCGCAGGCCTCCGAGGCCGCGCAGCCGGTGGAGGACCCAGCGAAGGCGCAGCGCCGGCTTGGGGAGCTCAAAAGTAAAATCAAGGCGCTCGGCAGCGTCAACATTGCGGCGGTCGAGGAATATAAAGAGGTGTCCGAGCGGTATACTTTCCTAAAGGCCCAGGTCGAGGACGTGGAAAAATCCCGCGCCGAGCTTGGAAAGCTCATCAACGATCTCACCCGGGATATGCAGAATATCTTTGCGGAAAACTTCCAGAAGATCGCAGGGCATTTCGCAAAGATCTTCACCGAGCTGTTCGGCGGCGGCAGGGCGGAGCTCGCGCTCACCGACCCCGCGAACATTCTCGATTCCGGTATTGAAATCTATGTGCAGCCGCCGGGCAAGATCATCAAAAATCTCGCGGCGCTTTCGGGCGGCGAGCAGGCGTTCGTCGCGATCGCAATCTACTTTGCGATCCTCAAGGTTCGCCCGTCGCCGTTCTGCCTGCTCGATGAGATCGAAGCGGCGCTCGATGACGTCAACGTCGTCAAATATGCGCAGTATCTGCGAACGATGTGCCATAAAACCCAGTTCATCACCATCACACACCGCCGCGGCACCATGGAGGAAGCGGATGTCCTTTACGGCGTGACCATGCAGGAGGAGGGCGTTTCGAAGCTTCTGGAACTCAATGTCAGCGAGGTTGAGCAGAAACTGGGCATCAAGTAAACCAATACTACTGGAGGAACACAATGGGATTTTTCGGGAAACTGGCCGAAGGCTTAAAAAAAACGCGGGACTCGATGACCAAAGCGATGGACGACCTGCTCAGTTCGTTTGGCAAGATCGATGAGGAGCTCTATGAGGAGCTGGAGGAAACGCTGATCATGTCGGACGTTGGAATCCGCACCGCGCAGGCGATCGTCGGGCAGCTGCGTGAAGAGGTGAAAAAGCGCGGCGTTTCGGACGCCTCCGAAGTGAAGGGGCTTATCAAGGAGATTGTGACCGGCATGCTCGAAGGCGGGCAGGAGCTTCGGATCTCAACCCGGCCGTCGGTCATCCTGGTGATCGGCGTGAACGGCGTGGGCAAGACCACCACCATCGGAAAGCTCGCGGCGAACCTCAAGGCGGACGGAAAGAAGGTGCTGCTCGGCGCGGCGGATACCTTCCGCGCGGCGGCGATCGAACAGCTTGAAATCTGGGCCGAACGTTCCGGCGTTGATCTTGTCAAACAGGCGGAGGGCTCCGACCCAGCGGCGGTCGTGTTCGACGCGATCACGGCGGGCAAGGCGCGCGGCGCGGACGTGGTTATCTGCGACACGGCCGGAAGGCTTCATAACAAAAAAAACCTCATGGATGAGCTCTCGAAAATCTCCCGCGTGATCCAGCGTGAAGCACCCGGCTGCGACACCGAAGTGCTGCTCGTGCTCGATGCGACCACCGGGCAAAACGCGCTCAACCAGGCGCGCCAGTTCAAGGAAGCTGCCGGGATCACCGGTATCATCCTCACCAAGCTTGACGGTACCGCGCGCGGAGGCGTGGTCATCGGCATTAAACAGGAATTGCAGGTTCCGATCAAATATATCGGCGTGGGCGAACAGATCGACGATCTGCGCCCGTTTGACGCAAAGGATTTTGTCGACGCCCTCTTTTCGGGCGAACAGGATGAACCGGAGGAGGAAAGCTGATGCAGGTGATCGTTGCGACCGGCAACAAAGGCAAATTGTGTGAATTCGAGCGGATCTTCGCGCCGCTTGGGATTTCTGTGGTTGCACAGGGGGAGGTCTGTCCGGGCCTTCAGGTGGAGGAAACCGGGACAACCTTTGCGGAAAACGCCTTTCTTAAGGCGCAGGCGGTGCATGAGCGCACCGGGAAGGCAGCCGTGGCGGATGATTCCGGACTCTGTGTCGATGCACTCGACGGGCGCCCAGGCGTTTATTCGGCGCGATATGGGGGCGAAGAGATGCCTTATCCTGAAAAAATGGAGAAACTGGTCGAAGAACTCGGCTGCCTGCCGGTCGATTACCGCACCGCGAAGTTTGTGGCGCACATCTGTTTTATCGATGCTGACGGGACCCGCATCGATGTGGAGGGGATCTGCCCGGGCTACATCGGCGCGGAACCGAAAGGGGAGAACGGTTTCGGATTCGACCCGATCTTTATGGTGGGGGACCGTAGCTTCGCAGAACTTTCCGACAGTGAAAAGGATCGGATTTCCCATCGCGGCAAAGCATTGCGGGAGCTGGCGGAAAGACTGAAAGAACATCTGAAATGACCAAATGACAATATTAGGAGAATGAATCTATGTTAAGCAGTAAACAGCGCGCGAAGCTGCGCGGCCTCGCAAACCCGATCGATACCATCTTGCAGGTGGGAAAAGGCGGCGTGGCCGACGCGCTCGTAAAACAGGTGGACGACGCGCTCACCGCGCGGGAACTCATCAAGATGCGGGTGCTCGAAACTTCTCCCGAACCGGTGCGGGAGATTGCAACACGGCTTGCCGAGGCGACCAGCTCCGAAGTGGTACAGGTGATCGGCACAAAATTCGTGCTCTTTCGCAGGAACCAGAAGAAACCGGTCATCGAGCTTGACTGATGCGCACCGGGATCTTCGGCGGGACCTTCAACCCGGTGCACAGCGGGCACGTCCTTTTGGCGCAGACCTACATTGCCGCGCTTTCGCTTGAACGGATGCTCGTCATCCCAACACGCATCCCGCCGCACAAAACCGGCGAAAGCCTTATTCCCGGGGAAAACCGGCTCGAAATGTGCAGGCTTGCCTTTATGCAAAACCCGGTCTGCGAGGTGAGCGATATCGAGCTGCGGCGGCCGGACAAAAGCTACACGGTCGACACGCTCGAAAAATTGCACCGGGATTTCCCCAACGACGAATTTTACCTCATTATGGGAAGCGATATGTTTCTGACCTTCACCGAATGGCGGCGCTGGCAGCGGATTTCCGAACTGGCGGTTGTCTGCGTGGGCGCGCGGGAAAAGAACCTGCGTCCGGCGCTGGAGGGGCAGTCGCGCCTGCTTTGCGGGTACGGCGTGCGGTGCCGGATCATCGATCTTGATCCGATGCCTATCTCCTCCACCGAGGTGCGCGCGATGGCAAAGCGCGGCGAGCCGCTCGATGCGGTGGTGCCGCCCGCTGTCGCCGGTTATATTGCGGAAAACCGGCTGTACCAGGGCTGAGCAATAACAGGACAAAGAAATATGACAAAATGGGGTGGCAGTTTTGGAATATGATTTGGAAAAGTTGGAAAGCCTAGCAAGAAAGAACCTCTCGGCGAAACGGTTTTATCATACCCAGTGCGTCGTCCGGCGGGCGGAAGAGCTTGCGGAGCGGTACGGCTGCGACATTGGGAAAGCGCGTGTTGCGGGCTGGCTGCACGATATCTGCAAGGAGCTCCCGCGCGGCGAGCAGTTGCAATGGCTTACAAAGTTTGGTATAATCCTAGACAGTGTGCAGCTGGGACAGCCAAAGACCTGGCACGGGATGGCTGCGTGCGGCTATATGAAACTGGAGCTTGGGATCGACGACCCGGAGATTCTTCACGCCGTGCGCTACCACACGACCGCATGCGGAGAAATGACCGTCTTCGACGAGGTGATCTATCTGGCCGACCTCACCAGCGCGGAACGGGATTATCCTGACATCGACACGATGCGCAAGCTTGCCGACACCGCCACCGGTCCGGCAATGAAATATGCGATGTGCTATGCGCTGGGTGATCTGGTCATCCGGGAACAGGGGATCAGCCGCGACAGCTTTGAAGCGTATAATTATTATCTCAGGTATTGAGAAATCCTGTAAAATATGGGGGTGAAGTGAATGACATCGATCGGGATGGTCGAAAAAATTGCAGAAATCCTGAACAGCAAAAAGGCAAAGGATATCACAGCGATAGAAATCAGGGAACTTACCACGATCGGGGACTACTTTGTCATTGCGTCGGGCGGATCGAATGCCCAGGTCAAGGCGCTTTCCGACGCGGTGGAGGAAGGGCTGAGCGCGCTTGGGTTCGAGCCGCGCAAGATCGAAGGCTACCAGTCCGCGATGTGGATCGTACTGGATTACTACGACGTGATTGTTCATATATTCTATGAAAAGACCCGTGAGTTCTATGCGCTGGAGCGCCTGTGGGCGGACGCGCCGAAAGTCGCGCTCGAACTGAAAGACTGACTAATTTTGCACGCCGCGAGGCGTTTGCATCAGGGAGTGTACAAATTGAAGTACGATTTTGCAGCAATTGAAAAGAAATGGCAGGACAAATGGGACGAGCTCGATACCTTTGCGGCCACCGACGACTACTCCAAGCCGAAGTATTACGCGCTTGTCGAGTTCCCGTATCCGTCGGGCCAGGGCCTGCATGTCGGCCATCCCCGTTCTTATACGGCGCTGGACATCGTCGCGCGTAAACGCCGTTTTGAAGGCTACAACGTCCTTTACCCAATGGGCTGGGACGCGTTTGGCCTGCCCACCGAGAACTACGCCATCAAAAACCACATCCATCCGGAAAAGGTCACCCATGATAATGTCCAGCGGTTCAAAAGCCAGCTTAAAAGCCTGGGTCTTTCGTTCGACTGGAACCGGGAGATCAATACCACCGACCCAAATTACTACAAGTGGACCCAGTGGATCTTCCTGCAGCTTTTTAAACATGGGCTTGCGTATAAAAAGGAGATGTCGGTCAACTGGTGCACCGGCTGCAAGGTCGTTCTCGCAAACGAAGAGGTGGTCGGCGGCGTCTGCGAACGCTGCGGCAGCGAAGTCGTCCATAAAGTAAAGAGCCAGTGGATGCTCAAAATCACCGAATACGCCCAGCGGCTGATCGACGATCTTGACACGGTCGATTATATCGACCGTGTCAAGATCTCCCAGAAAAACTGGATCGGCCGGTCAACCGGCGCGCAGGTCGACTTCGGCACCACCGCTGGGGATCTGCTCACCGTCTTTACCACGCGTCCGGATACCTTGTTCGGCGCGACCTACATGGTCATCTCCCCGGAGCACCCGTACATTGAAAAGTGGGCGGACAGGATCAAAAATATGGACGCGGTGCGCGCTTACCAGCAGGAAGCCGCCCGCAAATCCGATTTTGAACGCACCGAGCTTGCAAAGGACAAGACCGGCGTCAAGCTAGAGGGAGTAAATGGGATCAATCCGGTAAATAATACTGAAATCCCGATCTTTATTTCGGACTATGTCCTGATGAGCTATGGCACCGGAGCCATCATGGCGGTCCCGGCGCACGACACCCGCGACTGGGATTTCGCCAAGAAATTTGACCTGCCGATCATCGAAGTCGTCAAAGGCGGAAATGTACAGGAAGAAGCCTTTACAGATTGTGAAACCGGTGTGATGGTCAATTCCGGCATGCTGGACGGCCTTTCCGTGGAAGACGCGAAGAAAAAAATTACCGAATGGCTTGCGGAAAACGGCAAAGGCGAACCGAAGGTCAACTACAAACTGCGCGACTGGGTGTTCTCCCGTCAGCGTTACTGGGGCGAGCCGATCCCGATTATCCACTGCGATCACTGCGGCTATATCCCGCTCGACGAGAGCGAGCTGCCGCTGCGGCTGCCGGAGGTAGAAAGCTACGAGCCGACCGGCGACGGTGATTCTCCGCTTGCCGCGATGGACAGCTGGGTCAATGTGAAATGCCCGAAGTGCGGCGCTCCAGCCAAGCGCGAGACCGATACCATGCCCCAGTGGGCGGGTTCCTCCTGGTATTTCCTGCGCTACTGCGACCCGCATAACGACAAGGCGATCGCTTCAAAGGAAGCGCTCGATTACTGGATGCCCGTTGATTGGTATAACGGCGGCATGGAGCATACAACCCTGCACCTGCTGTATTCCCGCTTCTGGCACAAGTTCCTCTATGATATCGGCGTAGTCAGCACGCCGGAACCCTATCAGAAGCGCACCAGCCATGGTATGATCCTTGGTGAGAACGGGGAGAAGATGAGTAAATCCCGCGGCAACGTGGTGAACCCGGACGACATCATTAAGGAGTTTGGCGCGGACACCCTGCGGCTTTACGAGATGTTCATCGGCGATTTTGAGAAAAGCGCGCCGTGGTCCCAGAATTCGATCAAGGGCTGCAAGCGTTTCCTGGAGCGCATCTACGGGCTGCTTGAGATCCTGAAGGGCGGCGACAGCTATTCGCCGGAGCTCGAAAGCAGCTTCCATAAGACGATCAAGAAGGTCTCGGAGGACATTGAAGCGCTCAAATTCAACACGGCAATCGCCGCGATGATGAGCCTGCTCAACGAAATCTGCGATCATGGCTCGGTCAATCACGCGGAGCTGAAAACGCTGCTGCTGCTCTTAAATCCGTTCGCACCGCACCTCACTGAGGAAATGTGGGAAGAAGCGGGCTTTGGCGGCATGCTGAACGGGCAGAGATGGCCGGCCTATGACCCGGCAAAATGCAGGGACGCGCAGGTGGAGATCGTGGTGCAGGTCTGCGGCAAGATCAAAGCGCGCATCATGGTGGACGCTGACGCGGATGAATCCGCGCTTCTTGCGGCGGCGAAAGCCTGCCCGGAAATCCAGGCTGCAATCGAAGGAAAAAATATCGTGAAAGAGATTGTGGTCAAGGGAAAATTAGTTAACATTGTGGCGAAATAGTTACATTTCGGTATCCTTCCAGTAAATGGCTTGACAAGTTGCTGATCCGCATTGTATAATGAATGCTGTTATCCATTTACTTTGGATATAACTCCGGCCTAGCGGCGTGGGGAGGGAATAGGTAAATGTCAGAAATCAGAATCAAGGACAACGAGTCTTTGGACAGCGCTCTGCGTAGGTTTAAACGTTCTTGCGCACGCTCCGGCGTTCTCGCTGAGGTTCGCAAAAGAGAACACTATGAGAAGCCTTCTGTCAAGCGCAAAAAGAAGTCTGAGGCTGCTCGGAAACGCAAATTCAAATAATAATTGAATGACGTATGTGGAACAGGCGGGGCAGCGATGCTCCGCCTGTTTTGTAGAGAAAAAGGGAGGACGTATGTCTGTTTTTCATCCCATTTTCAGGTTTCACAGGATTTATGAGATCCAGCCGGAGTGGCTGCGGGAATACGGTATTTCGGTGCTGCTGCTTGATGTGGACAATACGCTGACCACGCACGATAACCCGGATGTCCCGAATGAAGTGCGCAGCTGGATTGAAAGGATGCGGGCCGCGAAAATCCGGCTGATGATCCTCTCAAACAACAATCAAGAACGGGTGGAGCCGTTCGCCCAAAAGCTGGGGATCGGCTGCATCGCCAACGCCAAAAAGCCGCTTGGGGACGGCGTGCGTAGGACGCGCGAAGCGCTCGGCGTATCCAATGGGGAGATCGCCATCGTTGGCGACCAGATCTTCACCGACGTGCTCTGTGCGAATCTGGCGGGCGTGTGGTCGGTTCTGGTGGAACCGATGGAATTGGAATCCTTCCCATTTTTCAAAGTAAAGCGTGCGTTGGAACGGGTCGTGCTGAAAGATTATCATGGTGATGACGCAGGGGCAAAAGCGGCCCGCGTCAGGAGGTTTTATGAAAAAAATAAGGTTCGGCCCGGCCGGGACGTCTGACAGCTTTACGGCGCAGGGCTTTAAAAAGAATATACAGGTGCCGGATTATCTCGTGGGTATGGGGCTTTCGGCGTTCGAATACCAGTGCGGCCGCGGTGTGCGCATCTCGCAGGAGGCGGCGCGGGAGTTTGGCGTGGTGGCGGCCGAAAAGGATATCCAGCTTTCGGTGCACGCGCCGTATTATATTTCGATGTCGAGTGTTGAGCCGGAAAAACGGGAGAAGAGTATCGACTACGTCCTGCAGTCGGCGCGCGCGGTGAACGCGCTGGGCGGTGACCGGATCGTGATTCACACCGGTTCCTGCGGCAAAATCAGCCGGGAGGAAGCGCTCGTGCTCGCCTCTGACACCTTTCGCAAATGTATCGCGGCGCTCGACGCGGAGGGGCTTTCGCACATCCATATGTGCCCGGAGACGATGGGCAAGGCAAACCAGCTCGGTACGCTCGAAGAGGTGCTCACGCTCTGCCGGCTCGACGACCGGATGCTGCCCTGCATCGATTTCGGGCACCTGAACGCCCGCACCTTCGGCGGGATGAACTCCCCGGAGGCGTTTTCTGCGGTCTTTGAAAAGATGGAAAACGCGATCGGAGCTGACCGGATGCGGACCTTTCATGCTCATTTCAGCAAAATCCAATACACCAACCCGGGCGGTGAGAAAATGCACTTGACTTTTGCGGACACGATTTTCGGGCCGGATTTTGAGCCGCTTGCGGAGCTGTTGGTTAAAAAAGACTGCACGCCGACCATCATCTGTGAGTCGGCCGGGACCCAGGCGGAGGATGCCGCAAAAATGAAGGAAATGTATATTTTGGCAGGGGGCAGGAAATTATGAAAAAGGTGCTGGTCATCCATGGGCCAAACCTCAATCTGGTGGGAATCCGTGAACCGGACCATTACGGGACCGAAGGCATCGCCGACATCAATGCGGAAATCCTTGTGCACGCAGAGGAGCTTGGCCTCGACTGCGAAATCTTCCAGTCGAACCACGAGGGCGCGATCATCGATAAGCTCCACGAGGCGCGTACCGCTTTTGACGGGGTGGTGCTCAACGCGGGCGCTTACACCCATTACAGCATTGCTATCCGTGACGCGATCGCCGCGATCAAAATCCCGGTGATCGAGGTTCACCTTTCGAACGTGCACGCGCGGGAGGAATTCCGGCATACTTCGGTTATCGCGCCGGTCTGCGCGGGCGGGATTTTCGGATTCGGGAAACACAGCTACCTGGTGGCGCTCGACGCGCTTGCCCGGATGAAATGAGGCGGGGAGAATGGAACAAAACGTACGGATCGCGTCGCTGGTATCCCGGATGACGGAAGAATTTGACGCGGTCCTCATCACGTCGGACGTCGACCGGCTTTATTTCACCGGTATGCAGTCCTCGGCGGGGACGCTGCTTGTGACGCGGGAGGCGGCCTATCTGGTGATCGATTTCCGGTATGTCGAGAAGGCGCGGCAGGTCGTGAAGGGCTGCGAAGTGATTTTGCAGGAACGGCTCTATGAGCAGCTTTTGGAACTCTGCAAAAAGCACAATGTCAAAAGCCTCGGCATTGAAAGCGAATACCTTACGGTATCCGACTATCTCGGTTATAATGAAAAGCTGCCGGATATCGGCTTTGTTATGAATGACAGCCTGAGCCGGATCATCCGCGAACTGCGGATGACCAAATCGCCGGAGGAAATCAAGCATATCAGGGCGGCGCAGGCGATCACGGACGCGGCGTTTTCCCACATCTGCGAATACATCCAGCCCGGGATGACCGACCGGCAGATCGCGGGCGAGCTGCTCGATTTCTGCTACCGGAATGGTTCCGAACGCCCTGCTTTTGACTTCATAGTTGTGTCAGGCGCGCATTCCTCGATGCCTCACGGCGTGCCGACCGGTAAGGTGGTGGAACCGGGGGATTTTATCACGATGGACTTCGGGTGCGTGGTGAACGGTTATTGCTCGGATATGACCCGGACGGTGGCCGTGGGACAGGTGAGCGATGAGCAGCGCAGGATTTACGAGATCGTTGGGGCTGCGCAGAAGGCCGCGATGTCCGCGGTGAAGCCGGGCGCCTCCTGCGCCGCTGTGGATGCCGCTGCGCGCGACCTGATTGCCGGGGCGGGCTATGGGGCATGCTTCGGACACAGCACCGGTCATTCGCTGGGGCTTGAAATCCACGAGCAGCCTGCCTTTGCGCCGCGTTCGCAGGCGTTTTGCGCGCCTGGTATGGTGATCACCGTCGAACCGGGCATCTATCTGGAAGGGCGGTTCGGCGTGCGCACCGAGAACATAGTGCTGGTCACGGAGGATGGCTATATGGATCTGACCGCGTCCGGAAGCGAACTGGTGGTTCTCTGAAAATGGAAAAACGGCTGGAAACTGCCAATTATCTACGAAAAGGGCTTGCAATATTTGTGGTTTTAATATAGAATTAGAGTGTTAATCTGAACGGTACAATTTTAACCTGCGTAATAACGTTGGAAGCAAAGATGTATCAGAACTTTTGGAGGTAAATATATGATTTCAGCAGGGGATTTCAGAAATGGCGTAACTTTTGAGATGGACGGCAACGTTGTCCAGATTATTGAGTTCCAGCACGTGAAACCCGGCAAAGGCGCTGCATTCGTGCGCACCAAGATCCGCAACGTGATCTCCGGCGCGGTGACTGAGAAAACCTTCAGCCCGACCGACAAATACCCGACCGCTTATGTCGAGCGCAAGGACATGCAGTACCTTTATCAGGACGGCGACCTTTACTATTTCATGGACAACGAGACCTACGAGAACATCCCCATCAATGCAAGCGTGCTCGGGGACAACTTTAAGTTTGTCAAGGAGAACATGGACTGCAAGGTTCTCTCCTACAAGGGAAATGTGTTTGGCGTTGAGCCGCCGTTCTTTGTGGAGCTGGAAGTCACCAAGACCGATCCGGGCTTCAAGGGCGACACCGCGACCAATGCAACCAAGCCCGCGATCCTCGAAACCGGCGCTGAGATCAAGGTTCCGCTGTTTATCGAGGAAGGCGACCGCATCAAGGTCGACACCCGTACCGGCGAATACATGGAGCGCGCATAACCACATTGGATTGAATAGAAATGGAAAGATAAGGGAGGCTATCAGGATGACCATTACCGAAAGAGCAGCATATATCAAAGGACTGGCAGAGGGCCTCGGAATCGACGATTCCACCAAGGAAGGCAAGATCATCAACGCGCTGATCGGCGCGATCGACGATATGGCGCTGACCATCGCGGACCTGGAAGCGGAAGTTGACGAACTTTCGGAGCAGGTCGACACCATCGACGAGGATCTCGGAACCCTGGAAGAGGAGTTCTATGAGCTTTCGGATGACGAGTGTGACTGCGACGAGTGCAGCTGTGACGATGAGGACGACGGGGATTACCTCGACGGGGACATCTATGAAGTCTGCTGCCCGACCTGCGGGGATATTGTCTGCATCGATTCCGATATGCTTGAGGAAGGACAGACCACCTGCCCGAACTGCGGGGAGCTTCTGGAGTTCGATCTCGAAGAAGATGCTGACGAAGAGGGAAACGACAAATGCGAAGAGTAATTGATTCAAAACTGAATCAGTTCTGGGACACCCCGCACTAAGCGGGGTGTTTTCCGTATCGTTAGAATTTTGTCAAAATGTTCAAAAAATACTGTCAATCCCTGTAGGAAAGGAACAATTCGTTGGCTCAAAAAAGAACATTTGTGATCCTTGCCGCTGCTTTGCTGCTTCTGCTTGCGGCGACCGGGGTCTGGAACGGGTACCGCGTCCGGCGGGATACGCCGGTGGTCGGAACCTCGTTCTTGATGGATACCTTTGTGGAATATAAATTATACGGCGAGAAGGCGCAGGAAGCAAAGGACGCGATCGAAGCAGCGCTGCGGGGGATCGAGGACACCATGTCGATGTACATAAAAGATTCCGAAATCAGCCGTCTCAATGAAAATGCCGGGAAAGAACCGGTGGCGGTCTCGGAGGACACCTATGCGCTGCTGGCGCGGTGTAAAGGTTTCGGGGAGCTTTCGGGCGGCCTTTTTGATGTGACGGTCGCCCCGCTTGCGGCCGAATGGGGCATCACCGGCCTGCATCCGAAGGTGCCCGCCGCCGGGAAGATTGAAGAACTGCTGAAGCTGGTCGGCTACAGTGAAATCCAGCTCGGCGCGGATGGAAAGGGCGGCTACACCGCGATGCTTTCCCGCGAAGGGCAGGCGGTTGACGTGGGCGGCGTTGCGAAAGGCTATGCCTGCGACGTAGCGCGCAGGGTCGCGCAGGATTATGGGATTACCTCCGGCTACATCTCGATTGGCGGGAACCTCATGGTCATCGGGGAAAAGCCGGACGGCGAACCGTTCCGGTTTGGCGTGCGCGATCCGCGCGGCCCGGAGAACCAGTTTCTCGCGGTGGTGAGCCTGCCTGACAGCACGATGGCAACCTCTGGCGACTACGAGCGTTTTTTCGAGCAGGACGGCGTTCGTTACCACCACATACTCGACCCGCGCACCGGTTATCCTGCTGAGAGCGACCTCATGTCGGTTTCGGTGGTGTCTCCGGACGGCGCCTACGCCGACTTTATGTCCACATACCTGTTCATCAGTGGACGGGATTTCGTATTGGAAAACCTGGATACGCTTGAATGTGGTATCATCGCGGTTGACCGGGATAAAAACATCTATGTTTCCGAAAGTCTGCGGGCACAATTTCAGCCCGCGGACAGTACCGGCGGATACCACTTTGAGGTGGCGTCATGAAATACCGGGCTTCACGGGTTGCGCTCCTCGGCTTGCTTTTCGCACTTTCGATGGTGCTGAGCTTTGTGGAATCCGGTTTTGCCGGGCTTATCCCGATCCCCGGCATTAAGCCTGGGCTTTCTAACATCGTGACAATGTACTGCTTATTCTGTCTTGGCAGGCGGGAGGCTTACACCCTCGCCCTGCTCAAGTCGTTTTTTGTGTTTTTGACGCGCGGCGCGGTCGGCGCCGCAATGAGTCTTGCCGGCGGATTGCTTTCGGTGTCGGTGATGCTGATTCTCCTGCTGTTTGGGGAGAAAAAGTTCAGCGATACCTTCCTGAGCGTCTGCGGAGGTGTATCCCACAATGTGGGGCAAATTTTGATGGCAATGCTTGTCCTTGGGAGCACGGCTGTGGTATACTATCTGCCGGTGCTGATGATTTCGGGGGTTGCAATGGGTGTGATCACCGGAATGCTGCTGCGGTATCTGATGCCGCATTTAAACAGATTCTTCTTCTGATTCCCGTTTTGGGCGTCGGAATTAGGGTGTCCTGGAAGGTCAATATTCTCAGAGGAGGAAATGGGAAATGAGTTTTTTGCAGAAGACCATGAAGGGTGCGAAAATCGGACACTTCAAGAATACGGAAAACTGCCCGAGCGCCGCGATGCCGATACCGCAGGAAGTCTGCATATCGATGTCGCAGCACATGGGCCCTCCGTGTAAGCCCGTCGTCGCAAAAGGCGATACCGTAAAGGTGGGAACGCTGATTGGGGATTCGGACGCGTTTTTGAGCGCGCCGGTCCATTCGAGCGTATCGGGTACCGTCAAGTCGATTGAGGAGATCGTCACAAATATGGGAGCGCGTACCCAGGTTGTCATCATCGAAAGCGATGGGGAACAGACCGTCGACGAAAATGTAAAGCCCCCAGTCATTGAGAACCATGCGGATTTCGTCAAGGCAATCCGGGCTTCCGGATTGGTGGGGCTTGGCGGCGCGGGATTCCCGTCGCACATCAAGCTGAATCCGAAAAATCTGTCCGAGGTCGATACGCTGGTGGTCAATGCCGCCGAGTGCGAGCCGTACATAACCAGCGACTACCGCACGATCATGGAACGTGCGGATGATGTGATGGCCGGAATCGCGGCTATCAAAAAATATGTGGGCATCACCCAGGTGAAGATCGCGGTGGAGAACAACAAGCCCCAGGCGATCGAGATGCTGCGCCGCATGACCGCGGACGACCCCAGCATCGAAGTGGCGAGCCTGCGGTCGATCTATCCGAAGGGCGCTGAAAAGGTTGCGATCTTTGAGACGACCGGCCGTGTGGTCAAAGAAGGCCAGCTTCCGAGCGACGCGGGCGTCATCGTCCACAACATCACCTCCACCGCTTTCATCGGCCAGTACCTGCGCACCGGCATGCCGCTTGTCACCAAATGCCTGACAGTCGACGGCGGCGCAATTATGGAAGCGAAGAACGTTATCGCTCCCATCGGCGCACATTTCGCCGATGTGGTAGCCTTCTGCGGTGGCTATAAAGGAACGCCTAAGAAGATGCTGATGGGCGGCCCGATGATGGGCATCGCGATCTTTGACGACGCCTATCCCGTCTTAAAAAACAACAATGCCCTGCTGGTTTTCGACGAATCCCAGACGGTCGTCGAACCCGAGCATCCGTGCATCCGCTGCGGCAGATGTGTGCAGGCCTGCCCGTATCATCTGATGCCGCGCCAGATCGAGCTTGCGTATGAGCGGGACGATCTTGACATGCTGAACAAGCTGAAGGTCATGCTTTGCATGGAATGCGGAAGCTGCTCCTATGTTTGCCCTGCGAAGAGAGGGCTTACCTTCTCGAACAAGATGGCAAAACAGAAGCTGCGCGCTGCGGCAAAAAAGTAGGATAGGAGGAAAACCAGTTGGCTACAACAAATGTAACGGAGAAAGAAACCCAGACGGTGGAAAATTCCAAATTGATGGTAACCCCATCGCCTCATATCAAAGATTCAATCAACACCCGTAAAATTATGCTGACTGTAGCGGCGGCTCTGGTGCCCTCGCTCATCGCGGCAATCTATTTCTTCGGTTTCCGGGCGCTCATTATGACGGCGGTTTGTGTGCTTTCCTGCATGCTGTTTGAGCTGCTCTTTACGATGATCACCAAGCGGGAAAGCACCATTGAGGACTGCAGCGCGGTCGTCACCGGCATGATCCTGGCGTTCAATGTCCCGGTGACCCTGCCGCTCTGGATGGCGATGTTCGGGTCGTTCATCGCGATCGTCGTGGTGAAATGCCTGTTCGGCGGCATCGGCTGCAACTTTGCAAACCCGGCCGCGACCGCTCGTATCTTTTTGCTTGTGTCCTTTGCAACGCGGATGACCGATTGGACCGCACCGCGCGGCGTGGATTCGATGGCAACCGCGACCCCGCTCGGCCTGATTGCAAGTGGTGAGACCGACAAACTGCCGAGTATCATGCAGATGCTCATTGGCCAGCGCGGCGGATCGCTTGGCGAGACCTGTGCAATCGCGCTCATCCTGGGCGGCGTGTTCCTCATCTATAAGGGCATCATCAGCTATGAGATTCCGGTTTCGGTCATCGCCAGCGTCTTTGTTTTTGCGCTGCTGTTTGGCGCGGACCCGGTCTATGCGGTCCTCTCGGGCGGCGTGATGATCGGCGCCTTCTTCATGGCGACCGACTATTCCACCAGCCCGGTTACCACCAAGGGCAAGGTCATTTTCGGCATTGGGATCGGTTTCATCACAATGGTGATCCGGACCTTCTGCTCGTATCCGGAAGGCATGTCCTTCGCGATCCTGCTCATGAACATCCTGGTCCCGCATATCGACCGGCTCACAATCACCAAACCGTTCGGCGCGATCTTTGCGCCGAAGGCGAAGTAAGGGGAGGGTGAAAGCATGAAAGATTTACTGAAACCAATTATCGTGCTGACTGTCATCTGCATTGTAACGGCAGGGCTGCTCGGCGCGACCTACAATGTTACAAAACCGCTGATTGACAAGGCGGAGCTCGACGCAACCAACGCGGCGATGCGTGAGGTTATGCCGAGCGCGACCAATTTCACCGCGATCACTGATCTGCCGGATGTCACGGGCCTGGTGCAGGCCTCGAAGGACGACGGCGGCGCCGGATATGTCTTTAAAGTCGAATCGAAGGGCTTCGGCGGCGCGTATCCGGTCATGGTCGGCATCGGCGCCGATGGCAAAATCACCGGCGCAAAGCTGCTCGAAGGCAACTCGGAAACGCCGGGACTCGGTTCCAAAACAGGGAACGAGTCCTTCACCGGCCAATTTATCGGCAAAGACAGTTCGCTTTCCGGCGTCGAGACAATCACCGGCGCCACAATTTCCTCAAAGGCGTTTATCTCCGCGGTCGGCATCGCCTATGAAGCCTATGCGGCAGTTGGGGAGGGTGCATAATGAATAAGAAAAGCAATCTGGCCGTTCTCTTAAACGGCATCATCAAGGAAAACCCGGTTCTGGTCCTGATTCTCGGAACCTGCCCGACGCTGGCGGTCACCACGATGGCGATCAACGGCATCGGCATGGGCGTTGCGGCAACCGTGGTGCTGGTCGGTTCGAACATCGTCATTTCGCTGCTCAAGAACATCATCCCGGATAAGGTCCGCATTCCGTGCTACATCGTGGTCATTGCGACCTTCGTCACCATCGTGCAGTTTTTGGTCAAGGCCTATGCGCCCGCGCTCGACAGCGCGCTCGGCGTATTCCTGCCATTGATTGTGGTAAACTGCATCATCCTCGGCCGCGCCGAGATGTTCGCGAACAAAAACACCGTGCTCGCCTCCGCCTGCGACGGTATCGGCATGGGCATTGGCTTCACGCTGGCCCTGTTCGTCATGGGTTCGGTCCGTGAGATCCTCGGCAGTGGCACCTGGATGTCCGGCGCCGCGTGGCTCGGCATCCAGAACGGGATCACCCTCAACTGGAGCGACCCGATCATCGTATTTTTGCTTGCGCCTGGCGGTTTCCTGGTCTTTGGTTCGCTGATTGCGCTGGTCAACTACACGACCAAGGGCAAGGCGATCAAGAAGAAGGACTTCGGCTGTGCCGGCTGCCCGGCTGCCGCCGCATGCGGTGCTGCTCAGAAAGGGGGCTGTGACAAGTGAAAGAGTTTGCTATCATCATTGTCAGCGCAGTCCTGCTGAACAACTATGTTCTGTCACGGTTCCTCGGAATCTGCCCGTTCCTGGGCGTCAGCAAAAAGCTGGATTCCGCATTCGGCATGAGCGTCGCGGTCACCTTTGTCATGGCGATGGCGACCGCCGCCACCTGGCCGATTTACACCTATGTCCTGGTCCCGAATAATCTCGATTATCTGCAGACAATCGTCTTTATCCTGATCATCGCGGCGCTGGTTCAGTTCATCGAGATCGTGCTCAAAAAGTACATCCCGGCTCTGCATCGCGCGCTCGGCATCTATCTGCCGCTGATCACCACCAACTGCGCCGTGCTTGGCGTTACCATCCTGAACCTGGACGAAGGCTACAACTTCTCACAGTCGCTGGTCAACGCGGTGGGTTCCGGTCTTGGCTTCATGCTGGCGATGGTGCTCTTCTCCGGCGTGCGTTCCCGCGTGGATGCTTCCAAGAGCATCCCGAAGGCATTCCAGGGAATTCCGGTCACGCTGGTCGCGGCTTCAATCGTATCGGTCAGCTTCATGGGCTTCAGCGGAATCGTTGACGGCCTGTTCAAATAATGGGGGTGAGAGAGAATGATGCCAATTATTATTGTGGGCGGAATCGGCCTGGCAGCTTCGGTGCTTCTGGTCATCGCGGCTAAAGTCATGGCGGTTCCCGTCGACGAATTGTTTGAAGCGGTCCGTGCGGAACTTCCTGGCGCAAACTGCGGCGGCTGCGGCTATGCCGGTTGTGATGATTATGCGAAAGCGATTGTCCATGACGGCGTGAAAACGAATCTTTGCCCGGTGGGCGGCGAAGAGTGCGCGCAGAAGGTCAGCGCCGCGATGGGCGTTGCCTGCGAAGAGGTTGTTCCACAGTACGCGGTGGTACGTTGCTCCGGTAACTGCTATAAAACCGACAGCATTATGGACTATGAAGGAAAACAGTCCTGCGCGGCCTGCAACTACTTCTACCAGGGCAAGGGAAGCTGCTCGCACGGTTGCCTGGGCTACGGAGATTGTATTGAAGCGTGCAAATACGGCGCGATCTCGATCGTCGACGGCATCGCGGTGGTTGACAAAGCGGTCTGCGTGGGCTGCGGTATGTGCGCAAAAGCCTGCCCGAACCACCTGATTGCGATCATCCCGGCGACCAGCACGGTGTATGTGGGTTGCTCTTCCCACGACAAGGGCGCCTTCACCCGCAAGGTCTGCAAGACAGGCTGCATTGGCTGCAAAAAGTGCGAAAAGACCTGTGAAAGCGGCGCGATCACCGTCACCGACAATCTTGCGTCGATTGATCCGGCAAAGTGCACCAACTGCGGAAACTGTGTTTCCGCCTGTCCGACCGGCGCGATCGTCACCTGTGTTTCCAGATGTGAAGCGATCGCAAAGGAAGCATAACTCCCAAAGCGTGAATCAAAAACGCCACGGCATTTTGCCGTGGCGTTTTTTGGCGTGTTCGGTCAGGTTTCACGCACTGCCAACTGATCCTCGCAGAATTCCTCCCAGAAGGCAGCATTGGAGGCTTGCAGCTGGCCGCCGAGCCGGATTCCGGCGAGCAGCGCGGTGCGCGCCCGTTGGTCGAGGATCTGGAAATTATTGAAATTTGAAAGTCAACTTAAAAGAGTTAAACTTTTTCATTTGGAAACGATAAGGTTGAATTAACTCAATTGAATTGGTGATGAAGATGGATATTGGAACAGCCGTAAAGGACAGGATTTTGGAGCTTTGCAAAGAGCGGAATATAACCGTAAATAAGCTGGGCACCATTTGTGGGGTTACACAGTCAACCTTGAACAACATCGTAAATGGGAGAAACAAAAGTACGACAGTCTCAACCATCAAGAAGGTTTGCGACGGCCTGGAAATTTCGATCAACGACTTTTTCGACAGCCCGCTTTTTGAGGGGTTGGAACAGGAGATCAAATGAAGGCCGGATGCAAATGCATCCGGCCTCATTCTTTTTTTCTTGAAAAAAGAATCAAAAAAACGCTTTGAGCAGGGCCTGCGGGCCCAAGCCACGGGGGCGCCGCCCCCATGACCCCTGCGATTTTTTGAAAAAAATCTAGTAAAACTTTAAATCCAATTATAAATCTTTTTAAATCAAGAAAAACTATTATTGGATTTTTCCGGCGTCAAAATCGTCCCGGAACCAGACCTGCTGCGCTTCAAAGGTTTTTCCGTCCAGATAGGCGAGAATTCCCGCGTCCGTCTTGAAACGGAAGGTGAGCTTATAGGAATAGAGCGCCTGAAACCGGTAGCCGGTGCCCTTGTTGTCGCGGCTGTGGCCGTATTTCGTGTCGCCCAGCAGCGGATGTCCGATTGACGCCAGATGTGCCCGGATCTGATGGGTGCGCCCGGTCAGTAAATCGACCTCCAGCAGCGAGAAACGGCCGTTCACCCCCAGCACCCGGTAACGTGTCAGGATCGTGCGTCCGTTCGGCATGGGGTGGTCGTAGACAGTGACCATGTTGGTCTTTTCGTCCTTGACCAGGAAGCCCTTGAGCGTGTCAGCCGGCTTTTGCATCTGCCCATGCACAATGCAAAGATATTGCTTTTCAATCTCCCGCTCCTTGATCTTCTCATTCAAGATGCGAAGCGCGGCGGCGTTTTTGGCCGCGATCACAATCCCGCCGGTATTACGGTCAATCCGATTGCACAGGGAAGGAACGAAGCTCTGTTCCAGATCAGGATCGTATTCGCCCTTCTCATAAAGATAATGCAGGATGCGGTTGATCAGCGTATCGATTTGGTGCTGATCGTCCTCATGGACAATCAGACCGGGCTTTTTGTCTGCGAGCAGGATGTTTTCGTCCTCATAGATCACCGTCAAGGAAGTGGGTGCGAACAGGAAGAGCCGATCCTCTTTCTGTGGGACGAAAAACTCATCGTTGATGTAAAGTTGCAATGTATCCCCGGCGGCAAGACGGGTGGAGATTTCACAGCGTTTGCCATTGAGCTTGATTCGCTTCAGGCGGATGTATTTATAGAGCAGCGCCTGCGGGAGCAGGGGGACGGCCTTGGTGAGAAACTTGTCCAAACGCTGCCCAGCGTCATTTTGCTTGATTAGAAATTCTTTCATAATATCCTCCATCGGCATCTTGGCTGAAAATAATTATAACACAGGAGTGGATATTTCAATAGAGACTATTTGCAAATAAGGCGGATTTTGGTATAATAATTTGGAATCCATCGATTATTGCAACAGAGAGGAAGTTGAAAGCGTGATCACACGGGAACGGGTAGAAGCAATTCTGAAGGAATCCGGCGTACTTTTGGAGGGACATTTTTTGCTGACCTCAGGACGGCATTCCAACAAATATATGCAGTGTGCGAAGATTTTCCGACACACAAAATACAGTGAGGAACTCTGTGCGGCGCTGGCTGAACTGTACAAAGATGAAAAGATCGACGTGGTCATTGGGCCTGCAATGGGCGCCGTCCAGATGGCTTATGAAGTCAGCCGCCACGTTGGCTGTGAAAACTTCTTTACCGAGCGTGTTGACGGCAAAATGGAGCTGCGCCGCGGCTTTGCAATCACGCCTGGCATGCGCTGCCTGATTGTGGAGGACGTTGTCACCACGGGCGGTTCGGTCAAAGAGGTGATCGAGCTGGTCAAGGCGGCGGGCGGCGTTGTGGTTGGCGTTGGTTCAATCGTGGACCGCAGCAACGGGCAGGTCGATTTTGGCGTACCGTTCAAAGCGGTCTATCCGACTGAAGTCGTTTCCTGGGAGGCGGACGAATGCCCGCTTTGCAGGGAAGGAAAGCTTCCGGCTGTGAAACCCGGCAGCAGGAAAGCCCCGGGGGCGAAATAAACAGCCTGACAAAATGAACGGACAACGGTGGTGAGCGGATGCCTGGCTTGCATGACGGACACAGACAACGGCTAAAAGACCGGTTCCTGCGGGACAGTTTGGATAATTTTGAGCCGCATAACGTGCTGGAGCTTCTGCTTTTTTATGCGATCCCGCAGCGGGATACAAATGAACTGGCACACCGGTTGATCCGTGAATTCGGTTCGCTTTCCGGTGTGTTCAATGCGGACTTTGGCGATCTTTGCAAAGTGAAGGGGATCAGCGCCAACACCGCGACGCTTCTCAAGTTGATTCCGGATCTTTCCAGAAGATATCTTGACGATTTCGATCAGAAAGGTCTTGTGCTCACCAGTATAGAAGCGATCGGGACGTTTTTACAGCCAAAATTTGTCGGCCGCACGAAGGAGCAGATTTTTTTGCTTTGCCTCGATAGCAAGGGAAGCGTGGTTTATGCCGACTTTGTGATTGAGGGCAGCATCAATTCCGCGCCGATGTATACCCGCAACATTCTGGAGATTGCGATGCGTACCCAGGCGGTTTCGGTGATTCTGGCGCACAACCATCCAAATGGGATTGCTGTTCCGTCAAATGCGGATATGGCCTCGACCAAGGCGGTATATGATGCGCTGGCAGTGGCAAAAATCCGGTTGCTCGACCACTTTATTTTTGCAGGTTCGGATTATGTTTCCCTGCGAGATTCCGGATATTTTTCCTTTGAAGGATGAAGGTCCTCCGCGTTTGACACGCGGAGGATTTTTTCCATCTCTTTTTCCAACCGATTTCACATTTGCGGATGTGGACATAATGGGGTATAATAGTTGCGAAGCTTGGCGGTGAGAAATGAGCATTTAAAACAAAAGAAGTTATTCAAAAAAGATGTTGTTTCTGTATTCATTTTCCGTTATAATATCAATCAAACAATAAATAGTGGGATGAAGGCGCAAAAATGAACAACAAGAATATCCGGATGCAAAAGATCATCGAGCTGCTCGACGAGAATAAAACAATGTCGGTGAAAGAACTGGCCGAGACCTTTGAGGTTTCGGAGATGACGATTCGGCGCGATCTGGAACAGCTTCGAAAAAACAATGCGGTTGAGCGCAGCTATGGCCGCGCGACGCTGCAAAACTATAAGAAGGTTCAGATTGAAAGCGGCGGATTTTACGACATCGCTTATGAACAGATCCGCAACTTGAAGGAGAAGGAAAGTATCGCGCGGTATGCCGCATCGCTTGTCGATCCGCACGATATTCTGATTGTGGACAGCGGCACAACAAACACACAGCTCGCAAAGCATCTGGTCGACAAGGAAAAGATCACGGTTCTTTGCTATAATTTTAATATTCTTAATGAGCTGCGCCGCGCCAGCGATATAAATTTGATCTTTGCGGGAGGGTATTACCATCCGGAGGACCAGATGTTTACCTCCAAGGAAAATGTCGAGTTCATCCGTAGTATCCGCGCAAATAAGATGTTTTTGTCCGCATCCGGATTTCATGAAACGCTGGGGGTCACCTGTATCCATTCACACGAGGTGGACAACAAGCGCGCCGCAATTGCATCTTCGGCGGTGTGCATCCTGCTGATGGATTCGAGTAAGTTCGGCAAGGTGCAGGCGTCGTTCATTGCATCGCTTGATGAAATCGATGCAATTGTCACCGATGCAGGCATTCCACAGGAATGGCGGCGAATGCTGGAAGAAAAAGGAATTGAATTGCATATCGCACGGTAATTTGTCTTTATATAAATGTTTGATCGAACTATAAACGTGTTGAAAATATAGGGAAGCAATAAAATTAAAGATTGATAATTGTGAAAACGGCCAATTCGGCCGTTTTTTTATTGACCAAAAGCAGTGTTAATGTTATTATTAAATCAAACAATGAACAGTGATTATAAAAATATGTTTATTCGAACATTTTTTCATATTTTTCAGGACACTTGGGGGAAAGACGAATATGGTTTACCTGACAATGATAACCGACGATCTGAGCGGTGCTGCTGACTCCGGCAGTTACTATACGGAACGCGGTCAGGAGCTCACGATCTTCACAAACGCAGAGGAAGAGATTGCGCGGAGGGGTGGGGAAATCGTCGCGGTCAACCTTTCTTCGCGAAACACAGACGGCGCGGTCGCCAAAGAACGGCACTATTCTGTCTGTGAGAAAATCCAGAGGCTTGGTCCACAGATGTTCATGAAAAAGATTGGAACCGGATTCCGCGGGAACGATGCCTACGAGCTGGAAGGGCTTTTGGAGGCGATGCCCGATTACCGCTGCTTCATTGTGGACAATGCCCCGGATCTCGGTACATTCACGCTGTACGGCAACCAGTACTGCGAAGGCGAGATCCTGCACAAATCCCTCTACGCAAAAGATCCTGTGATGCCGCCCACCAAATCCTATATTCCCGAAATCCTCGAAGAGCACACGCGCTTTTCGGTCGGGCTGGTGGATATCGACGCGCTCAAGGGAGGCATGCTCGCGCAAAAGACCGCGGAACAGGTTGCGGCGGATCATCGCATCATTGTTTTTGACGCGGTCACCCGGGAGGATACTTTAAATATCCTGCAAACGCTGGTGCCGCTTTATCCGCAGGTGTTCTGGACCGGCTCACTGGGGCTGGCGGATGGGCTTGCAACCTATCTGTACGGCGCTCCCCAGCCGCATGTTTTTCAAAAACGGCGGGTAAAAAGCCTCTGCTTTTGTGCCTCGGCATACGATATGGCCCAAAAACAGGTGACCAAATCCCACGAGAATGGGCTGCTTATTTCCGAACTGAACATAGATGCCCTGCTCGACGGGGACGAAACGGCTAAGGACCGGGCAGTTGCCGATTGTCTTGCAAAAAACCGGCAGGGCAGCGTCATCTTCATACCGCGTGTGGAACAGTATTCCTACAAACCCGGCGTCAGCAAAAAGATTATGGAATACATGGGCGAATGCGCGGAAAGGATCTGTGCGAACGCTGTGTTTGACCGCGTCGCGGTCATCGGCGGCGAAACCGCGCAGTCGATCTTTGCGCGTCTCAAGGTCGGCCGGATGCGGCTGACTGGAAAGCTGGAACCGGGCGTTGCCGAGGGGGAAATCCTTGATGGGACACTCGCAGGGAAAGAATTTGCAATAAAGGGCGGCAGCGTCGGAAGTATCGATTCACTTGAAAAGATGCTTTGCAATTGGGAGCCGCAGGAATAGGAGAGGTTTGCTTATGTGGGAGTTTGAATTGGACTATCCCAGACAATTGAAAGAAGTGTGCGAATATTCCAGGCTGGTTTATGAGCGCGGACTTGTTTCTGCCGAAGGCGGCAATATCAGCGCCCGGTGCGGCGAAAACTTTTTGATCACCGGCACCAATGTCGCGCTTCGGTCGGCCGATCGGGAAGGGGTGGTGTTTTGTGGGCCGGACGGCAGCCCACTCGCGGGTCGGGAAGGGCTGCGGCCCTCAAAAGAGACCCCGTTTCACAAAAGTGTCTACCGTTATCGACCGGAGGTCAACTTTATTATCCATGCCCATCCAAGCAGCAGTGTCGCATTTACCCTGCTCAATAAGGAACTGCCGATGCTCACCGATTCGTCACAGATGAAGCTTGTGCGGGTTCCGACCATTCCGGAAGCCTGGCCAGGGACCCCGGAGCTGGCTGCAAACGTCGAAAAAGCGGTTCGCGAAAATCCGGACACCTTTGCCTTTTTGATGAAATCGCATGGCGTACTGGTTCTGGGCAGGGAAGCGGAAGAATGTTTTTGTCTGCTGGAGCTCTTGGAGGACACGTCAAAAATCGCGCTTTGGGTGGAGGCTGCCCGCCGTAATTAAAGTCTGTAAAAGTCTGTATATGTGGCGGCGGAAAATCCCGCCGTCTGACATAAAAAAGAAAAGGAGAAAAATTTGATGAACAGTAAGAAAATACTCGCGGTGTTACTTTCAATGACCATGCTGGTTGGTTCTCTGGCTGCCTGTGGAGGTTCGGAAAGCGCATCCTCCGCAGCTCCCGCCCCAGCCGCTTCGGCTGGGGACGCCGCGCCGGCACAGTCCGACCCTGCACCGGCTGATGCGGTGACCTTCACCGTTACCGCTGACGTCACAGGTGCGCGCGCGCCGTATGTCGACCGTTTTGCAGAACTGATTGCAGAAAAAACCGAAGGCCGTTATAAGGCCGACGTGATTGCGGCTGCTTCGCTGGGCAATGCGTCCGATATGGCGCAAATGCTCCAGATGGGAACGCTCGACGTGCTGATGAGCGACGATATGTCGATGGACGGCGTACTCGACGGCGCGCTCGGCTTTGCCTGGCTGCCTGGCCTGGTGAAGGACTATGAAGAGGCTGATAAATATTATAACAACGGCTGGATTGCGGACAAACTGGCTGAGATTATGGAACAGAATAACCTGATCCGTATCTCCTCCTACTGCAATGGATTCCGCCAGGTTGGAAACATCAAACGCCCGATTACTGAGATGAACGACCTCAAAGGCTTGAAAATCCGCACACCATCGGTTGAATCGATCGTCTCGTTCTACGAGAAATGCGGCGCTCTGCCGGTTATGATCGCGGGTTCCGAGGTGCTTTCCGCATTGCAGACCGGCACTGTCGACGGTCTGGATAACGCGGTGTTTAACTACGTCAACCAGGGTATCACCGACGTAATCACCCAGATCTGCACCATCAATTACTGCTATTCCGGCGGCTGTTTCATCGCGGGACCGGACTTCTGGAACAAACTGAGCGACGAGGACAAGGAAATCTTCAGGGAGTGCGCCCAGATCGCATCGGATGAATTCACAGAGTACTTCCGTGCTGAAACCGAAAACATCCAGAACAAGGGTGTTGAGGGCGGCCAGTGGGAAATTACCGAGCCTTCCGCCGAGATGCAAGCCGAGCTCGAGAAGATCTACCAGGAAATCTGGGACGAATCTTACGATAAATACGGCGCGGACATCATGGACCCCATTATCAGCGGCGAATATAAGACGCTTTCTTAAGCCTGCTGAAGCTGTTTTATCCGGTTGGGAATAAAAGTGATGCGAATGAAAAAGACCGGGGGCGGACGGATCGTCCGTCCTTGGTCTCCTTCTTTCCGCACGCCGGCCGGACACGGAAGGCAGACTGATTTGGAGGGGATAACGATTATGAAATCAAACCAGAAATTTTTTGCGGCGCTCACAGGGACAAACGACCTGATGAAACGGGCTGAAACGTTTCTGATGGCCTCCTGTACCTTGACGCTCGTGGCGGTCATCTTTATCGAGGTGGTGTGCCGATATGTGCTCTTTATATCAACCGCCTGGGCGGAGGAGCTTTCCCGTTACCTGTTTATCTGGCTGACCTATATCGGATCGGCATATGCGATTGATGAAGGCGGACATATCGAGATCGATGTCTGCAAGCAGGTGCTCGAAAAGCTTCAGAATAAAAAATTCCGGGAAAAAGCGCTGTCCGCGCTTGAGGTTGCAGCCCTGCTGACGACCTGCGCCTTTTTGATCGTCTTTGGAAAGATCTTTTGGGCATATATGATGAAAATCTGGACGACCACACAGACCTCCCCGACCATGCGCATCCCGATGGGCTACGTCTATCTGCCGGTATTCATCGGAACTGTTATGGGGATTTACCACTGCCTGTATCATCTCTACCGCCATGCACGCAAAATCCCCGCGGCCCGCTGAACCGCGACGCCCGTATCCGATAGAAATGGAGTGATTATATGTCAGCGTTGACAGCGCTTGTGCTGTTCATTGTTTCGTTTATGGTCGTCGCAATGCTGTTTAAAATGCCGGTTTCCTACGCGCTGGGTTTTTCGTCCCTGCTTGTACTGGCGTTTAGCGGCAAAAATACCGTGACCATTGCGCAGTATGCATTCTCGGGGCTCGACAGTTTCGCCCTGCTTGCGATTCCGTTTTACATTTTCGCGGGTGTTCTGATGGAATACAGCGGCATCTCCAAAATGCTGATCGACTGGATCAAATCTTTTGTAGGACGCATCCGCGGCGCGACGGGCATCATTACGATTGTGGCCTGCATGGCATTCGGCGTGCTCACCGGCTCGGCGATGGCAACCATCAGCGCGATCGGCAAGATCATGGTGCCTGAGCTCGAAAAGGATCACTATCCAGCCGCATATACCTCGGCGCTCCTGGCGGCGACCTGCTTCCTCGGCATCCTGATTCCGCCGAGTGTCCCGGGGATCATGTACGCGCTGGTTTCCGGCACGAAGATTTCCGAGGTCTGGATGGCGACCATCGGACCCGCGTTTATCTTTGCGATCGGCTATATCATCATCAACTATTTCCGTGTCGGTAAGTTTGAAGTTAAACAGGCGTCCGAAAAGACCGCAATGGGACAGAAACTCATCGATATCGGCAAAAACACCGTTTACGCCTTTCCGGCCCTGCTCATGCCGATCATCATTTACGGCTGCATCTACGGCGGCATCTGCACAGTCACCGAAGCTGGTGCGCTCAGCGCGGTTTACGGCATCGTCTATTTTGTGATGATCAAGCGGATGAAGAAAAATCAGATCCCGATTTCGCTCTGGAAATGCTGTGCGGTGGCGGGGGTGTCCACCGCCACAATCGGGCTGCTGAACGCCTTCTCAACTGTCGCAGGAAAAGCGATGACCTTGACCGGCATCTCAAACTTCCTTTCCGATGCGATTACCAGCAATATCACCTCCAAGCTCTGGTTTCTCATCATGATCAATATCCTGTTCCTCTTTATGGGAACCTTTATGGATATCAATGCCACCATCCTGATCATGACCCCTCTGCTTCTCCCGGTTGCGCAGACCTATGGCATCACACCGGTGCATTTCGGCACCATCCTGATTGTCAACATGTGCGTCGGGTTCCTGACACCTCCCTTTGCGGTTGGGATCTTTGTTTCCTCAAAAATTGCAAATGCGAGTTTTGGCGGCACAGTGCGGGAAGCCTTGCCTTTTATGGCCGTCGGTCTGGTCGCAATCATTGTGACCACAGCTTGTCCGGGCTTTGTCGACTTCTTCGTTCACCTGTTCACCTGATGGGGGGATGATTCTGTGGATATAAAAAAGAACGCGCGGCTGCGCGAACTTCTTAAAAAGCCCGGAATCCTTGTGATTCCGGGGTGCCACGATGCGCTCGGCGCGAGGTTGATCCAGCAGACGGGTTTTTCGGCCTGCTACATGGGTGGGAACGGTTCGATGGCCAGCCTGCTCGGAATGCCGGATATTGGGCTGGCGACAGCCAGTGAGATGATTGGCCGGGCGCATTTGATCGCGGAATGCATCGATTTGCCGCTCATCTGCGATTCGGATACCGGATATGGTGGGCTGAATAATGTCTGGCGCACGGTACGTGATTATGAGGCTGCCGGCGTCAGCGGCATCCATATCGAGGATCAGGTCACGCCTAAAAAATGCGGCGCCATGGACGGTGTCGAACTCATCCCCGCGGAAGAGATGTGCAAAAAGATCAAAACAGCCGTCAAAGCGCGCCGTGATCCCAATTTTGTGATTATCGCACGCACCGACAGCTACCTGCAGGTGGGGCTCGAGGAAGCCATCCGCCGCTGCAGACTCTTTGCAGAAGCGGGCGCTGATCTTTTGATGCCGACCTGTGTAGCTTCTGCGGAGGATATGCGCGCCTTTACGCAAGCGATTCCAGATACGCCGTTCTTTATTGATGTCAACGAGTTCTCCCAGGAGATGCACAATTTCAGCGACAGGGAACTCGAAACCCTGGGGGTCAAGGTGGTGGTCCACCCAATGATGTCGATACTGCATGAGGCGGCTGCGCTCGGCGCGCTTTACCGCTGCTATAAGGAGTGCGGTTCGACTGACGAATACTTGAAAAATGGCCGCTTTATGCCGCAGAGGGAATACCAGGCGCTGATCGGTTATGAATTCACCAACAACATCGAAAAGATCATCTCCGAATGATGCGGCGCGTAAAAAGATTATTTAGCGATATCATATGATAAAGGAGTAACATACTATGGCCTTTCTAGGAAAAAGCGTGCGGCTCAACCGCCTGATGCCACAGGGAGACGGACTCTATCTCGGGCTCACTGTGGACCATGCGATGGCGCGCGGCGTGCTGCCCGGGCTTGATACGATTGCAGATACCCTTGAGAAGCTCCTGGCGGGAGACCCCAATGCGATCACGATGCACAAAGGGATTGCCGAACACTGTTTTGAGCAATATGCCGGCAGAGTTCCGCTGGTGCTCAAATGCAGCACATTCTCGCCTTATCAGCCGGGCGCCGATGTGATCGTTGCGGATATAGAAGAAGCGGTGCGCATGGGCGCGGACGCTGTGTCGGTTGGCTGTATCGTTGGCGGTGACAACCAGCCCGAACAGATTCGCACGCTCAGCGAGTTCAGCAAGGCGGCAGCTTCGGCCGGTATGCCGCTGGTCACCCATATTTATCCGCGCGGCAACCTGATTGCCCAAGAGGACCGTATGGCGTGGCAGAATGTGCTCTATGCAGCCCGCGTCGCGGCAGAGCTCGGCGTGGATCTCATCAAGACCAACTATCCGGGCAGTCCGGAAGACTTTGAAAAAGTGGTGCGCGGGACGCCTACCCGGGTCCTGGTCGCGGGCGGCGCTCCGGGCGGTACGATCGACAGCTATCTGCAGATGACCCGTGACGTGATCGACGCGGGCGGAAAGGGAGTTACCTACGGGCGGTTTGTATTCCAGTATCAGAATCCGACCGCGCTGGTGAAAACCCTGCGCAAGATTGTGCATGAGGGCTATTCGGTCAGGCAGGCCAAAGAATATCTCGCAGAGCTGGAAAGCAAATAAGGAGGAACCGCATGATCCAGTTTGACAGCACAAAACCGCGCGATGTCGTTGCCTTTGGACGCGCGACGGTGGATTTATACGCAAACGGCTTTGGGCCAATTGAAGAGATCGCGACCTTCTCCAAATTTGTCGGCGGATCTCCTGCAAACACGGCGGTCGCAATGGCAAATCTCGGCCTCAGGACCGGTTATATCGGCAAGGTTTCGGACGATGGCCTCGGCCGGTTTGTCATCCGATATCTAGAAGGCAAGGGAATTGACATTTCCCACATCGCGTTCGCCGCGCCAGGTGTGCGTTCCGGACTGACGATCGGGGAATTTATCGCACCGCGTAAAAGCAACTATTATGTTTACCGCAACGACTGCGCGGATTTGCAGATCGACTGCGCGCAGCTTGACGAGAAGTACATTGCTTCCCACAAAATGATCCTGATTTCCGGCACCTCGCTTTCTCATTCTCCGGTACGTGAAGCAGTTTTCCTCGCCATGGAGTTCGCGCGCAGGAACGGTACAAAAATTGCACTCGACCTTGACTACCGTGAGGGAACCTGGGATAGTGTGCAGGAGGCGAGCATCTATTATATGATGGCCTGTGAAAAGGCCGATATGGTGCTTGGCACCCGAGAGGAATTCGACGTGATGGAATACTGTTATATGCCGGACAGCCATGACAACCGTGCTTCGGCCAACCGTCTGCTGAAAGCGGGCGTTTCGATCGTCTCGATTAAGAAAGGGAAAAAAGGTTCGGACGTTTATACGTCGGATGGACAGGTATATGAAGGAAGCACCTATCCCGCCAAAATCGAAAACACCTTTGGCGCGGGCGATTCTTATTCCGGGGCCTTCAACTATTGCATGATCCACGGGATTTCGGTTCCGGAAGCACTCAAATACGCGGCGGCTTCCTCTTCGATCACCATTTCCGGACAGAGCTGTTCGGAAGCGATGCCAAATCTCGTACAGGTCGAAGAATATATGCGCACCCATGAATATGGCGCGCAGGATTGAGAATTGAGGGGTTTTTCTTAAAATAGTCGAATCACTTGAGAAAGCGCGGCGGCAAAACTTTCGTTTTGCCGCCGCGCTTTCTCGGGCTATAGGTTGCGATCCGAAAGAAACGATATCCCTATTCTTCCAGCTCACCTATAATGAGATCTCATTTGGTACGCAACCTTATAGTATAAATCATTCTGGAAAAAATAGATACTGCTCACCAGAAGATTTGTTTTGAACACCATGTACAAGGTGAACAAATGTTCTGTATCTAAAATCGGATTATGAGGCTAGAGAATTTAAACAATTTTGCTCTATTTTCAGTATTTACATAAAAAATTCGGTGTTTTACACAAATTTAAGGGGTTTTTGGGAGATAAATAAATTGGCTCTAAATATCCGTTTTCTGTTACAATATGCATAGTGAAGTTGCGCTTTATTTATGATATGATAAAAACGTTGAAATATCAGCGTTCAATTAAATGCAGGTAATAGATTAACGAATAGATCCGATTGTCGAGGATGAACAAATAATGTCAAATGAATTTATACTGAATGCACCCTATAAGCCGACCGGAGACCAGCCGCAGGCAATCGAAAAACTGACGCAGGGCGTGCTCGCGGGATATAAAGAGCAGGCCCTTTTGGGCGTGACCGGCTCCGGAAAGACCTTTACAATGGCAAACGTTATCGCGCGTCTCAACCGGCCCACGCTGGTGCTCGCGCATAACAAGACGCTGGCCGCGCAGCTTTGCAGCGAGTTCAAGGAGTTTTTTCCCAACAACGCTGTCGAGTATTTTGTAAGTTACTACGACTACTACCAGCCGGAAGCGTATATCGCGAACACCGATACCTACATCGAAAAGGACTCGGCCATCAACGATGAGATCGAAAAGCTGCGCCATTCGGCGACGGCGGCCCTTGGCGAACGCCGGGATGTCGTTATTGTTGCGAGCGTTTCCTGCATCTATACGCTGGGTGACCCAATCGACTATAAAAACATGGTGATCTCCCTGCGTACCGGCCAGCAGCGGGACCGGGACGAGCTTCTTAAAAAGCTCGTAGAGCTGCAGTACGAACGCAATGACATCAATTTTGTGCGCAATAAATTCCGGGTCCGTGGGGATGTTGTGGAAATATTTCCAGCCTACTGGAGCGATACGGCTATCCGTGTGGAGTTCTTTGGGGACGAGATCGACCGCATCACAGAAATCAATACGGTGACCGGAGAGGTCAAAAATATCGTGAACCACGCCGCAATTTATCCGGCCTCCCATTACATCGTTCCACGCGAAAAGATGCTGACAGCGATCGATGAGATCCGCCGCGAATGTGACGAACGGGTGTCCTGCTTTAAGAGTCAGGGTAAACTCATCGAGGCACAGCGAATTATGGAACGCACCAACTATGACATCGAAATGCTTCAGGAGGTCGGATTCTGTAAGGGCATTGAAAACTATTCCCGTGTTATTTCCGGCCGTGCGCCGGGTTCCACGCCATATACGCTGCTCGACTATTTCCCGGATGATTTTCTGCTGTTTGTAGACGAAAGCCATGTGACTCTGCCGCAGGTGCGGGGGATGTATGGAGGCGACCAGTCGCGTAAACGCAGCCTGATTGATTACGGTTTCCGGCTGCCGTCCGCGCTTGACAACAGGCCGCTCAATTTCGACGAGTTTTACCAGAAGCTCAATCAAATCATTTTCGTCAGCGCGACGCCGGGCAGCCTGGAGCGTGAAAAAAGTGCTCAGATTGTCGAGCAGGTGATCCGTCCGACTGGACTTGTCGATCCGGAGATCGAGGTGCGCCCGGTCGAAGGGCAGATCGACGACCTGCTTTCCGAAATTAACCTGCGCGCGGAAAAAGGGGAACGGGTGCTTGTCACAACGCTCACCAAGAAGATGGCGGAGGATCTCACCGCATATATGGAGAATATGGGGGTTAAAATCCGGTATATGCACCATGACATCGATACGATCGAACGCATGGAGATCATCCGTGACCTGCGTCTTGGGGAGTTCGACGTGCTGGTTGGCATCAACCTGCTGCGCGAAGGCCTCGATATCCCGGAGGTTTCGCTTGTGGCGATCCTCGATGCGGATAAGGAAGGGTTCCTGCGCAGCGAAACGTCGCTGGTGCAGACAGTCGGCCGCGCCGCCCGAAACGCCGGGGGAAAGGTTATCATGTACGCCGACTCGGTCACCGAATCGATGGAGAACGCGATTCGGGAGACCTACCGCCGCCGCGAGATTCAGATCGCCTACAATAAGGAACACGGCATCACGCCGCAGACGATCAAAAAGGATGTCCGCGACATCATCGAAATCTCTGCGAAGGAGGAGCCCTCCTCTGGGAAAAAGCGCGGCAAGAAGATGGGCCACAGGGAGCGCGAAGCGATGATTGCGAAACTGACCGCTGAGATGAAGAATGCGGCAAAAATTTTGGAATTTGAGCATGCCGCCTACCTGCGTGACAAAATCCAGAAGCTCAAAGCGGAAGATGAGAAACCGAATAGGCTGCCTTCGATGAAAGGCAGGAAATAAGTGCGCGGCAAATCCGCGCATCTCGCCGCGTAAATGCCGCGGCAGGCTGGAGGAACAAAATTAGATGGCACTTGATAAAATTGTAATTAAAGGCGCGCGGGAGCACAATTTGAAGGACGTAGATCTGGAAATCCCGCGTGACAAGCTAATTGTCTTTACAGGGCTTTCCGGCTCGGGAAAGAGCTCCCTGGCATTCGATACAATCTATGCCGACGGGCAGCGGCGGTATGTCGAAAGCCTGTCGAGCTATGCCCGGCAGTTTTTGGGACAGATGGAAAAACCGGACGTCGATTCGATCGAGGGGCTTTCGCCCGCGATTTCAATCGATCAGAAGACCACTTCCAAAAACCCGCGTTCCACGGTCGGCACCGTGACAGAAATCTACGATTATCTGCGTCTGCTTTACGCGCGCATTGGCATTCCGCACTGCCCGGTCTGCGGCCGGCCGATCGAACAGCAGACGGTCGACCAGATGGTGGACAAGGTGATGTCTCTGCCGCAGGGGACCCGTGTGCAGATCCTTGCGCCGACCGTGCGCGGCAGGAAGGGCGAACATATCAAGGAGTTTGACGCCGCGCGCCGGTCGGGTTATGTCCGCGTGCGTGTCGACGGGAATCTGTACGATCTCTCGGAGGAGATCCGGCTTGAAAAAAATAAGAAGCACACAATCGAAATCATTGTGGACCGGCTCGTGGTCAAAGAGGAGATCCGTTCTCGCTTGGCGGATTCGCTTGAAACAGCGCTTGCGCTTTCAGGTGGTCTGGCGGTCGTCGACGCAGATGGGGAAGAACTGACCTTCTCCCAGAACTACTCCTGCCCGGACCACGACATCAGCATTGAGGAACTGACCCCGCGCATGTTCTCTTTCAATGCGCCGTACGGCGCATGCGAAAAGTGTACAGGGCTCGGCACTTTCCTGAAGGTCGACCCGGACCTTGTGATCCCCAACAAACGCCTGACCATCCGGGAGGGCGCGATCCGCGCCTCCGGCTGGTACTACGCCGAAGGCGGAATCGCGCAGATGTACTACGAAGGACTGGCGGCGCATTACGGCTTTTCGCTTGATGTGCCGGTGGGGAAGCTTTCGCAGAAGGTCATTGACATCCTGCTTTACGGCACCAACGGCGAAAAGATCCAGATGCACCGTGAAAACGGGACTACCAAAGGCACCTACTACACCGATTTTGAGGGGATTGTCAACAACCTGGAACGCCGGTTCCGGGAGACCAATTCGAGCTGGATGCGTGAAGAGATCACCAACTGGATGAACAGCGTCGAGTGTCCGGTCTGCCACGGCGCTCGGCTCAATAAGACCGTGTTGGCGGTGACGGTCGGCGGGCTTAACATCAGCGAATTCTGCAAGTTGTCGGTGACGGCCGCGCTCGAATTTCTCGATGGACTTACGCTCACCGCACGCGAGCAGATGATCTCCGAGCTGATCATCAAGGAAATCCGCGAGAGGCTCGGTTTTCTGCGCAGTGTCGGGCTCGAATACCTCACGCTGGCGCGGTCGGCCGGGACTCTTTCAGGCGGTGAAAGCCAGCGCATTCGGCTGGCCACCCAGATCGGCTCATCGCTGATGGGGGTGCTTTATATTCTGGATGAGCCGTCGATCGGGCTTCATCAGCGGGACAATGACAAGCTGATCGCGACGCTCAAGCGGCTGCGCGACCTTGGCAACACGCTGATCGTGGTAGAGCACGACGAGGACACGATGTACGCGGCCGATTATATCGTCGATGTCGGTCCGGGCGCGGGTGTGCACGGCGGTCAAATCGTCTGCGCGGGCACGGTGGACGAAATCAAGGCGTGCAAAGGATCGATCACCGGACAGTATCTGTCCGGTGCGAAGCATATCCCGCTGCCTGTCGAACGCCGGAAAGGGAATGGCAACTTCCTCAAAATCGTCGGCGCTGCGGAAAACAACCTCAAAGAGGTGAATGTGGACATCCCGCTTGGCGTGTTCACCTGTGTGACCGGCGTCTCCGGCTCTGGAAAGAGCTCTTTAATCAATGAAGTGCTTTATAAACGGCTGACGCGAGAACTCACCAACCCACGGGTCAAGCCCGGAAAGCATATTGACATTGAAGGGATCGAACAGGTTGACAAGGTGATCGACATCAACCAGTCTCCGATCGGACGCACGCCGCGCTCCAATCCGGCGACCTACACCGGCGTTTTCACCGACATCCGTGAGCTTTTCGCACAGACTGCCGATGCCAAGATGCGCGGGTACAAATCGAGCCGCTTTTCCTTCAACGTCAAGGGCGGGCGCTGCGAGGCCTGCGAGGGCGACGGCATCATCAAGATTGAGATGCACTTTTTGCCGGATATCTTCGTCCCGTGCGAGGTCTGCAAGGGCAAACGCTACAACCGCGAGACGCTTGAGGTGAAATACAAGGGCAAATCGATCCATGATGTGCTCGAAATGACGGTGGAGGAGGGGCTTGCGTTCTTTGCAAGCGTGCCGAAGATCGCCCGTAAGCTGCAAACCCTCTATGATGTAGGGCTCGGTTACATCAAGGTCGGTCAGCCAGCGACCACGCTGTCGGGAGGAGAGGCCCAGCGGGTCAAGCTCGCGACCGAGCTTTCACGGCGTCCGACCGGAAAGACCGTCTACATCCTGGACGAGCCGACCACCGGGCTTCATACCGCCGATGTGCACAAATTGATCGAAGTCCTGCAGACAATCGTGGATTCGGGGAATACTGTCATCACAATTGAGCATAATTTAGAGGTAATTAAAACCGCCGATTACATCATCGACCTCGGTCCGGAAGGCGGAGACAAAGGAGGTATGGTGGTTGCGACCGGCACGCCGGAGGATATTTGCAGGGTAAAAGCCTCCTATACCGGACAGTATCTCAAAAAAATGCTTAAATAGAGGAAATTTTTTCATTTAGGGTCTTTACAGTAATACACGAATATGGTATAGTTTTTGGTATGGAAACATTGCAGATGTTTTAACAATAATGTAAAGGAGATTCTGAATATGGCGAAGTATGTTTGCACTATTTGCGGTTATGTTTACGATGAAGCGGAAGGATATCCGGAAGGCGGCATCGCGCCCGGCACCAAATGGGAGGATGTCCCGGAGGATTTTGTCTGCCCGACCTGCGGCGTTGGCAAAGATCTCTTCGAACAGGAGTAATGATCATGTGGCCATCCGCCGGGATGGTCACATCTTTTATACGGATTTCTAACAGGGAGGAATTTTCATCATGGCAGCCATTAAAATTACCGACAGCATCTATTCCGTGGGTATCCTCAACCCGAATATGCGGGTGTTTGACATTGTGATGACCACCGAATACGGCACATCCTACAATTCCTATATCCTCAAGGGTTCGGAGAAAACCGTCCTCATCGAATCCTGCCACAAGACCTATTTTAAGCACTATCTCGACAATATCCGCCAGGTGGTGGACCCCGCCGAGATTGACTATATTATCCTTAACCACAACGAGCCCGACCATTCCGGTTGTTTGGCCCAGTTGCTGGACTTCACGCCGAACGCCACGCTCATTGCTTCTCAGGCCGGTTCGATCTATCTGAAAAACATTACCAACCGCGCCGATCTGAAACTCCAGGTGGCAAAAAACGGGGAGGTACTCGATATCGGCGGCAAAACGCTGCGCTTTATTTCGGCGCCGTTTCTGCATTGGCCGGATTCGATGTTCACCTGGTGCGAGGAGGAGAAAACGCTCTTTTCTTGCGATTTTCTCGGCGCGCACTACTGTGAGCCGTATACTTTTGACTATAACATGGCCTATCCAAAGAAATACCAGGCGGCTTTCCGCGGCTATTATGACGCCATCTTTGGGCCGTTTAAGCCCTATGTGCTGGCTGGGCTCGATAAGATCAAGGATTTGCCGGTCGAATACTGCTGCAACAGCCACGGCCCGGTCCTGACCAGGGACGGCTGCCTGCAGGCGGCGATGGATCTTTACCGCGCTTGGAGCCAGCCCGTTAAGAATGAGCGGCTGACCATCCCGGTCTTCTACACTTCAGCCTATGGCAACACCCGGCTGGTCGCAAAGGCGATCCAGTCCGGCATCCTGTCGGTAAAACCGGACGCAGATGTCGTGACCTATGACATCATCAAGCATGATATGGGCGAGCTGTCCGCGATCCTGAACGGATCGGATGCTTTCGCGCTCGGCAGCCCCACCATCAACGGTGACGCGGTCCCGCCCGCATGGATTCTGCTGTCCCATGTGGACGCGGTCAACAACCGCAAAAAACCGGCGTTGGTATTTGGCTCTTACGGCTGGAGCGGGGAAGCGGTTCCCAACCTGACCGCCCGTCTGCAGGGGCTCAAGATGTCGGTATTCGGAGAGGGGTACAAGGTCTGCTTCGTCCCCTCAGAGGAGGATCTGCGCAAAGCGGAAGAACTTGGCCGCGCTTTTGCGGAAAGCCTGAAATAATCAAAATGCAGCTTGCAAGCCGGACGGGGATTCCGTCCGGCTTTTTGCGGCCCTGCTCTTGAAAATATGGTGCTCCAATGGTATAATAAACTGATATATTGTGGTTTTGGAGGACTGATTTTGTCTGTGATAGAGAGAATCCGCCTGAGCGATGAAGCGATGCTGCGGCAGAAGGAATTTTCTTTCCGTGCCGGCGAGCTGCTCGCGAAGCGATACGACCATCCGCCGCTCTGCTATGTGCATTCGTTCGGCTGCCAGCAGAATTCGAGCGACGGGGAAAAGATTAAAGGGATGCTTGCCGAAATTGGATATGGTTTTGCGGATTCGCCCGAAAATGCGGATCTGGTAATCTACAACACCTGCGCGATCCGCGAAAATGCGGAGGAGCGGGTTTATGGAAATGTGGGGGCCCTAAAGCCGGTGAAGAAGCGCCGGCCGGATATGCTGATCGGGCTTTGCGGCTGCATGATGCAGCAGCATCGGGTCGCGGAAAAGATCCGCCAGAGCTACCCATACGTTGACTTGGTTTTCGGTACCCATGCGCTTTACACACTGCCGGAGCTGCTCTATAACCGGTTGTCCGGCAGGGCAAGGCAATTTTCAAACGCGGATATGGACGGAGAGATCGTCGAAGGAATCCCGCTTGCCCGCGATGGTAAGATCAAGGCAAACCTGCCGATTATGTACGGATGCGACAATTTCTGCACCTATTGTATCGTGCCGTATGTGCGCGGCCGGGAGCGCAGCCGCGAACCGCGCGACGTGCTGCACGAGGCGCGGGAACTGGCGGCGGCGGGCTACCGGGAAATCACTCTGCTCGGGCAGAATGTGAACTCCTACGGCAAGGGGCTTGCCGATCCGGTCGATTTTTCCGATCTCCTGCGTGAGGTAAATGCGGTGGAGGGCGATTTCTGGGTCCGGTTCATGACCAGCCATCCGAAGGACTGCACCCAAAAACTGATCGATACGATCGCCCAGTGTCCGAAGGTCTGCAACCACATCCATCTGCCGGTGCAGAGCGGCAGCAACCGGGTTCTGGCGGCAATGAACCGCCGTTATACGGTTGAAAGCTATCTCGGGCTTGTCGATTACGCGCGTGAGCGGATCCCCGGCGTGACTTTTTCAAGCGATATCATCGTTGGATTTCCGGGAGAAACTTACGAGGACTTTCAACAGACGCTTGAACTGGTGAAGCGGGTGCGCTACACGACGCTTTTTACCTTTATCTTCTCGCCGCGTTCCGGCACCAGAGCTGCTCAAATGGAGGACCCTATCCCGGCGGCGGAGAAGTCGAGATGGTTTCAGGAATTGCTTGACTTGCAGTCGCGGATACGCGGGGAACAGCAGGAGGCCTGCGTCGGAAAAACACTGCGGGTACTTGTGGAAGGTCCCGGAAGAACCGGAGAAGGCTACCTTTCCGGACGGACGGTATCGAACGACATTGTCGAATTTACCGGACCCGAAGAGGCGGTTGGAAATTTTGCCGATGTAAAGATTGCGCGTGCGTTAAACTGGGCGCTCTTCGGCAAAATAGAATAGAATTGTGATCAAAACCAAGAAAATAAAAGGAGAAACAAAAAATGGACGTTATTGCAATCGCACGGGAACTGGGAAAGGCCATCCAGCAGGATGAAAACTATCTGCGCATGATGACCGCGCAGCAGCAGAATGATGAGGATGCCGCATTGCAGCAGCTCATCGGAGAATTCAACCTCAAACGCATCGCGCTCAACAACGAGATCAATAAGGCCGACAAAGATCAGGAAGCGATCAACAAGGTGAATGATGAGATCAAGGAGATCTACGGCAAAATCATGACGAATGAGAACATGCTTGCTTACAACGAAGCGAAAGCCGGGCTTGACAGCATGGTGGACTTCGTGCTCCAGATCCTGCGCGGCAGCGTGAATGGGCAGGACCCTGACCTGATCGAACAGCAGGCGAGCTGCGGCGGGAGCTGCGATTCCTGTTCCGGCTGCCATTAAAAGAAAGACAGATAACAAAAATCATCCCGGAGGTCGCCGCAGATGCAAGTTGACATGACAAAGCTCTCTCCAATGATGCAGCAATATTTTGCCGTCAAGGAAAAACACAAGGATCACATCCTGTTTTTCCGCCTGGGCGACTTTTACGAGATGTTCTTTGACGATGCGATCGTCGCGTCAAAAGAACTGGAACTGACCCTGACCGGGCGCGACTGCGGGCAGGAGGAGCGCGCGCCGATGTGCGGCGTGCCATACCATGCCTGCGACGCGTATATCAACCGGCTGATCAAAAAAGGGTTCAAGGTGGCCATCTGTGAGCAGATGGAAAACCCTGCCGAGGCAAAGGGCGTGGTCAAGCGGGAGGTCATCCGTGTGGTCACGCCCGGCACCCTCATCGAACAGAATATGCTTTCGGAGGATGCGAATAACTATATTGCCTGCGTGATGTTCACGGAGGCGGGCTTCGGCCTTGCCTGCGCGGACATCTCGACCGGGCAGCTGTTTGTCTCCCAGTTCGCGGCCGACGCCGAAGGCGAGCTCATCAACGAGCTGGGACGGTATTCCCCAAGCGAGATCATCTTTAACGACGGCATCCTTGATAAAGCCGCTCTCACCGGTTTTATTAAAAATAAGCTGCACTGTGTGGCCGATCTGCTGGACGCGGACCGCTTTGCCGCTAGGAATGCGCGCGGGCTGATTGAAAAACATTTCTCAAAGAGCCCGGAGGAGCTCGGGATTGAAGGCAAGGCGCTTGCGGTTTCGGTGCTCGGCGCGCTGCTTTCCTATCTGTATGAGACCCAGCAGAAGGGTCTTGAGCGAATCACCAGCGTGAGCTATGTCAACGCGGAACAGTATATGGTGCTCGGGCTCACCGCGCGGCGCAACCTCGAGCTTACCCAGACGATGCGTTCCGGTGAAAAGAAAGGGACGCTGCTCTGGGTACTCGACAAGACAAAGACCGCGATGGGAAAGCGCCTGCTGCGCAGTTTCCTCGAAAAGCCGCTCGTGAACCCGGCGGTGATCAACAAGAGGCTCAACGCGGTGGAGGAACTCTATAACGACACGATGCTGCGCTGCGACCTTATCGAATCGCTCGCGGGCGTTTACGACCTTGAACGGCTGATGACCCGCATAATCTACGGCAATGCCTCCCCGCGGGAGTTCAAATCGCTTGAATGTACCTGCCGGGTACTGCCTCCGATCAAAGCGCGGTTGGAAGATTGCAAAAGCGCTTATCTGTCCGATATTTACCGCCAGACCGACCCGCTCGCCGACCTGTGCGGGCTTATCTCCCGTGCAATTGTGGACGAGCCGCCGGTGGCGCTCAAGGACGGCGGCGTGATCAAGGAGGGCTTCGACGAGGAGCTTGACGGCCTGCGGACGCTGGTGCACAACACCAAGCAGATCCTTGTTGGGATCGAGACGCAGGAAAAGGAAAAGACTGGCATCAAAAATTTGAAAATTGGCTATAACCGTATATTCGGATATTACATAGAAGTGACCAAGTCGAATCTTGGCTTGGTTCCGGACACCTATATCCGCAAGCAGACGCTTGCAAACTGTGAACGCTACATCACCCAGGAGCTCAAGGACCTGGAGGACAAAATCCTCTCGGCGGGCGAGCGGATCACGTTATTGGAGGCAAAGCTCTTTGAGTCGGTGCGCCAGCAGGTTTCCTCCGAACTGCACCGGGTGCAGGCGACCGCTTCGGCGCTCGCGCAGCTCGACGTATATTGTTCGCTCGCGGCGGTCGCGGTTGCAAACGGCTACTGCCGCCCGGAGGTCAATTTTTCGGACGAAATCAGCATCAAAGACGGGCGGCACCCGGTGGTGGAGCTTCTGATGAACGGGGCTCCATTTGTGGCCAACGATACGGCGCTGAATAATTCCGACAAGCTGATCGCAATTATCACCGGCCCCAATATGGCCGGAAAATCGACCTATATGCGTCAGACGGCGCTTATTGTGCTGATGGCGCAGATCGGTTCGTTTGTGCCTGCCGCGTCGGCTTCGGTCGGCGTGGTTGATGGGATTTTCACCCGCGTGGGCGCTTCGGACGACCTCGCATCCGGACAGTCAACCTTCATGGTCGAGATGACCGAAGTCGCGGAGATCATGCGTGAAGCGACCGACAAGAGCCTGCTCATCCTCGATGAGATTGGACGCGGCACTTCTACCTTCGACGGCATGAGCATTGCACGCGCGGTGCTTGAATACATCGCAAATAAACGTTATGTCGGCGCAAAGACCCTCTTTGCGACCCATTACCACGAACTGACCGCGCTCGAGGACGAGCTGCCAAGCGTCAAAAATTACAATATCGCCTGCAAAAAGCGCGGGGACGACATCACTTTCCTGCGCCGGATCGTGCCGGGCGGCGCGGACGACAGCTATGGCATCGAGGTCAGTAAGCTCGCGGGCGTGCCCGACTGGATCATCAAGCGCGCCCGGCAGGTGCTCGGCAAGCTTGAGGAAGGCGAAGAAGTGAAACCTGCCGGAAAGAAGAAAGCGCACGCCGAAGCGCCGGGCGATCAGATGTCCTTCACAGCGGTGATTCCTTCCGAAGTGGAGGAAAAGCTCAAACAGATCGACGTCAACACCCTCACGCCGATTGAGGCGCTCAATAAACTGTACGAGCTGAAAACACTGCTTAAAGATTGACGAATGGAGGTGGGCGCATGGCAAGGATTAATGTACTTGATAAGCAGATCGCCGAACTGATCGCGGCGGGTGAGGTGGTCGAACGGCCGGCGTCCATCGTGAAGGAGCTCGTGGAAAACGCAATCGATGCGGGCGCTACCGCCGTGACGGTCGAAATCCAGGCGGGCGGGGTGCGGTATATCCGTGTCACCGACAATGGATCCGGCATTTTGCGGGAGGACGTAGCAAACGCCTTTCTGCGGCACGCGACCAGCAAGGTGCGCGTGCAGGAGGATCTTTCGAATATCCTGACGATGGGATTTCGCGGTGAGGCGCTTGCTTCGATCGCAGCGATGTGCCGGGTCGATCTCTTGACCCGCACGCCGGATGACGTGGCCGGGACCCATTACGCGATCGCGGGCGGAGAGGAGCTTGTCTGCGAGGATGCGGGCTGTCCTGCCGGCACCACAATCACGGTGCGGGATGTCTTTTATAACACCCCGGCACGTATGAAGTTTCTCAAAAAGGACGTGTCGGAGGGGAACTCTGTGGCGGCTGCCGTTGAAAAAGCCGCGCTCGGCAATCCTGGCGTGGCTTTTAAGTTTATCCGCGACGGCGCGGTGAAGCTGCAGACGCCGGGGGATGGCCAGACCCTTTCCTCGATCCGCTGCGTCCTTGGTCGGGAATTCGCAGAGAACGCGATCCCGGTGGACTATCAGCATGGGAATATCCGGCTCACCGGCTACATCTGCAAGCCTCTGGCGGCCCGCGGAAGCCGTTCGATGCAGAATTTTTTCATCAACCACCGTTTTATCCGCTCAAAAACATGTATGGCGGCGCTGGAAGAGTCCTACAAAAATGCGCTGATGGTTGGGAAATTCCCGTCCTGTGTCCTGGACCTCACCGTCCCGCCGCAGGTGGTCGACGTGAATGTCCATCCGGCCAAGATCGAGGTGCGCTTCGCGGATGAGAAGAGCATTTTCGACCTGGTCTATTACGGTTGCAAAACGGCGCTCGGACAAAGTCGCCTGCAGCCCGAAATCAAGGCGAAATCGGAACCGTTCAATCCATTTGCGCTCCACACTGAACCAGCCGCGCCACAGCAGCAGCGGCTGAGCGTGAATGAATACAAGATGCTGCTCGAAAAGCAGATGTACAGGGAGGAGCCAAAGCGACCGTCGCTTGACCATGTTTTTTCCGCGGTCCCGGCACAGCCGGTCCGGACGCCTTCCTGGAAGCTTGACGTCGAGACCCCGCCTGAACCGAAACTTCAGCAGCAGGCGCCAGCCAGTTTTTTGACCGTGGAGTCGCCGGAGCCGCCGAATACCCCATACACCAGCAGAAACGCGGACGATCCGCCGATTCGGCTCACCTATGAGCCGGTGCCAAAAGCGGCGCAGGAACCGTCCGTCTCCCAGGGGATATCTGCGAAAACCGCGGATATATTCGCGGACGCATTGCTCGTTGGGGAATTGTTCGATACCTATCTTGTTCTGCAATCCGGGGACGAAATGATCCTCGTCGACAAACACGCGGCACATGAACGGCTGATCTTCAATAAGCTTCTGCGTGAAGGAGTCGGGGCGGACAAGCAGATTTTACTCACACCGGTCTCGGTGCGGCTTTCCCCGGAGGAATACGCGGCGGTGCTCGACCATCTGGAGCTTTTCGCAAAAGCAGGGCTTTCGGTCGAGGATTTTGGAGATTCATTCGTTGTGGTGCGGGAAGTGGCTCCGATTCTGGCTGATGCGGACCTTGCCGGAATTGTGGAGGAGTTTGCGCAAAAGCTGCTGCATTACAGCAGCCGGCTTCTGCCCCAGTATTTGGAGGAATTCTATCACACGGTTGCCTGCCGCGCGGCCATCAAGGCACATGACAAAACCCCTGTGCCTTCGCTCGAGCAGCTTATCACGCTGCTCATTGAGGATGGAGACGCACAGCATTGCCCACATGGACGGCCGGTGGCAATCCGTATGCGGAGGCAGGAGATTGAAAAAAAATTTGGCAGGCTGGGATAGATGATGCAGGAAAAGAAAAGAATCCCACTCATCGCGGTGGTTGGGCCAACTGCTTCTGGAAAAACCGCGCTTGCGGTCGCGCTGGCAAAAGCATTTGACGGCGAAGTGATATCGGCCGATTCAATGCAGATTTACCGGCGTATGGAAATTGCAACCGCAAAGCCGACGCGGGAGGAGATGCAGGGTATCCCGCACCATCTGATTGATTTTGCCGAACCGGACAATACCGCTTTTTCCGTCGCGGATTACACAAAGCTTGCACATGATGCGATCGCAGAGGTATCCGCGCGAGGTAAGCTCCCGGTTCTCGCGGGCGGCACCGGGCTTTATGTGAATGCGGTGATCGACAACCTCGATCTCACCGAGATCGAAAACGACCCAGCGCTCCGGCGGACGCTTCATGCGCAGGCGGCCGAACGCGGAAACGAAGCGATGCTTGAAGAGCTGCGCCGGGTGGACCCCGCGCTCGCGGAAAAGCTGCACCCCAACAATCTGGGCAGAATCCTGCGCGCATTGGAGGTTTACCGGCTCACGGGCATCCCGATGAGCGAACACCAACGGCGTTCAAGGCTTGCGCCGGCCCGCTATCTGCCGTGCGTGATCGGCATCACATTTGAGGACCGCAGCCGGCTCTATGAGCGTATTAACCGCCGGGTAGACGGAATGCTTGCGGCAGGGCTCGTGGAAGAAGCGCGCGAAATCAGCCGCATCTATGGAGGGACTGCCATGCAGGCGATCGGTTACAAAGAGCTGCAGCCGTATCTCGACGGGGAGGAAACGCTCGAGAATTGTGTCGGGAATCTCAAACAGGCAACAAGAAGATATGCCAAACGCCAGCTTTCATGGTTCCGGCGGGATGAAAGGGTTCACTGGCTTTTGGCCGACCATTTTGATTCTGCCGGAGAGCTTGCAAGGGAAGCAGAAAACGTAGTTCACAAGAGCGGGATAATATGCTATAATTAACTAGTTATACAGCTCTTATCAGTGAGGCTGGTTTTCCAGCCAGGAGGCAAAACATGAAACAGCTCAATTTACAGGATGTCTTTCTGAATCAGGCGAGGCGTGAGAAGATCACTGTCACCATCTATCTGACCAACGGGTTCCAGTTCAAGGGCGTGGTGAAAGGGTTTGATTCCTTTACAGTCATTTTGGACTGCGAAGGCAGACAGAATCTCGTATATAAACATGCAATTTCGACCATCATCCCTTCAAAGCCGATCAGCATCCTGGAATCCGCTGAGAACGATAAGGAAAATACGGACTGACCGATCGGAGTATTTCTTATTATGAAAAATACCTTTACGCAGCGGATTGTGCTCGGTACGCTTGCGCTATTTCTGCTGGGCTATGTCGGGCTGCAAATTTACCGGTACACAAATTCGCAATATAAGACGGAGACTGCGAACCCATATACCGTGGCGGAAAGCACCAAGCTGACCGGTATCGCGCTGCGCCGCGAGATCCTTCTCGACGACTTTATTACCGGCGGGGTAGCCACCTATGTAACCAGCGACGGGAGCAAGGTTTCTCCTGGCACCACGCTCGCGGAGATCTATGACAGCGAGGAGGACATCGCAAATATCCGCACCCTGCGGGAACTTGAGAACCGGCGTCAGCTGCTCGAAAAGGCGCAGGACCCGGGCACCACCTCATTTGCACATACTGACGTGCTCAACAAGCAGATCTTCAGCGAGCTTGGTGGGATCATCGACGCGGTCAACCGGGAATCGCTCCTGGAGCTCAAGACAATGTCGGACAAGCTGCTGGTGCTGATGAACACCAAGCAGATCGCCACTGGAAAACAGACTGATTTTAACGGTGCGATCGAGCAGCTCAAAGCCGAGGAGGAATACTACCGCGGAAAAATCGAAGCGGAGCCGGATGTGATCAAAGCGCCGCAGCCGGGTTACTTCATCCGTACGATCGACGGGTTGGAGGACAAGGTGGATATGGACGCCCTTGATGAACTGACCCCGGAGGAGCTCGTCAAGCTTATCAATTCCAATAAGATTTCCGCTTCCAAACGCGTCGGAAAACTGATGACCAGCCATCTCTGGTATTTCGCGGCGGTTGTCACATCGGACGAGGCCAGCCGCTACCGCGAAGGTGCGACGGTAACCCTTGACTTCAACATCAGTGGTCAGAAGCCGGTTCCCGCGACCGTAAAATATGTCAACACGAAACGCGACGAACCGGACGCGGTTGTGATATTTGAAACCGACTACATCAGTGAAGCGCTGGTGAACCTGCGGGTGACGCAGGTGGAGGTACGGTTCAAATCGATCACCGGGCTTCGGGTGAGCGATTCGGCCATCCGTTTTAACGGTACCCAGAAAGGGGTCTATATCGTCTTGGGCGAAAAACTGGTTTTTCGCCCGATCACGGTCATTTACGAGGATGTGGGATTCGTCCTATGCCGGGAAAACGACCCGGAATATATGAGCGGTACGGTTTATACCGGCCTGCAGCAGTTCGATGAAGTTGTGATAGGAGGCACCCAGTTATACAATGACAAACGGCTTAAATGACGGATCGGTGAAGGCTTCGGTCCAGTGTATTACGGAGAGTATAGAACGTGCCTGTGCCCAGTGCGGCAGGAATCCCGCGGATGTGCGGCTCATGGCCGTCACCAAGACGGTCCCGGCCGAACGGGTCAATGAAGCGATCGCCGCGGGCGTAAGGCTGCTGGGGGAAAACCGTGCGCAGGAACTGCTCGCGAAGTATGACAGCTACCGCAAGGACGGCGTGGAAATCCACTTTATTGGGCATCTGCAAACCAATAAAGTCCGCCAGATCATCGATAAAGTCACAATGATTCAATCGCTCGACAGCTTTGCGCTTGCACAGGAAATCGAACGCCAGTGTGAAAAACACGATAAAACGATGGATTGCCTGGTGGAAGTAAATATTGGAAGCGAATTGACAAAATCCGGGGTGGAAGCGGATAAGCTGGAGGACTTTTTGGGGTCGATCACCGGCTTTTCACGCCTGCGCGTCCGCGGGATTATGTCGATTCCGCCAGTGGATGACAGCGAGCTGGAAAAGGAACGGCATTTTTCCAGTTTGTATAAACTATTTGTTGACATTGGGGACAAAAAAATAGATAATATCAATATGGATTTTTTGTCGATGGGCATGTCGGACGATTACACGCTTGCGGTCAAGCACGGCTCCAACCTCGTGCGGATCGGCAGCGCGATGTTCGGCCGCAGGATCTATCCGCAACCGTAAATTTTATTGCTGCACTGCGTTCGCAATAAAAATAGTGAGAGGGATGTTTTTATGGGAATCATGGACAAATTCAAGAATTTCATCGGAATTCCTGAGGATGAATATTACGAGGATGATGTGGATTTCATCTCGAATGAAACGCCTCGTGCGGAAGCTCCGGCCGAAGATTCTCCGGTGCATACCGAAAGTGGGAAACGCGGCAATAAGGTGGTCAACATCCATGCCACGACCCAGCTTCAGGTGGTGCTTGTGAAGCCGGAACGCTTCGATGATGCCTCCACCGTGGCCGACCATCTCAATGATAAGCGCACGGTCGTTCTGAATCTTGAATCGACCAATAAAGACGTCTCCCGCAGGCTGATCGACTTTCTGTCCGGCGTGGCCTATGCCAACAATGGCCAGATTAAACGCGTTGCAAACAGCACCTATATCATTACGCCGTACAATGTCGATATTATGGGCGATCTGCTTGACGAACTGGAAAGCAACGGCGTGTTCTTCTGATGATCCCGGGAATGGAGGAGAAACAGGATCGGGCGTTTGCGGCCCATGTCCGTGATCTCTTTACAATCGCGCAGGAAAAACACATCACGCGTTTTTCAGCTTTCCTTGATCTGCATCAGGCTTTGCTGGCCCGGCGGCTTGCCGCGTCAGCGGGTTATGATAATTATGTTTTCTTTGCGGGGCATCCCGACGGAGAGCGGGTGATGCTCGGCGTTTTCGCGCCTTTTGAAGAACCCGCCGATTGGGCGTTCCCGATTGAACCGCTGACTGTGTCCTTCCGCGAGGAGGACGCGCTTGGGCACCGGGATTTTCTCGGTTCACTGACCGGCCTGCAGATCGGGCGGGAGGCGGTGGGGGACATCCTGGTGGAGCAGGGCCGCGCCGTCCTGTTCGTAAGCGACAAGATCGCCCCGCTCATTCAATCTGAGCTTACAAAGGTCGGCAGGTGCGGCGTGCGGGTCACGCGGGGCTATACGGAGCCGTTGCCTGTGCTGCACCGCTACGAGGACCGGGTGGCCAACGTGCCGTCTTTGCGGCTCGACTGCCTAGTTGCCTCCGTCACAAAGCTTTCCCGCGAAAAATCCGCGCAGATGATCCGCGCGCAGCTTGTGAGCGTCAACGGCGCCGTGAAAACCGAGACATCCTGGAACCTTGACGAAGGGGATGTGCTGAGCATCCGCGGGTATGGGAAATTCCTTTTTGCGCAGGTCGCGCATACGACAAAAAAGGGCAGACTTCAGATTTTATGCAAAAAATATGTGTAAAAATCCGATAAGGGGGATGTTTCATTGTGCTGAATCCGAGCGATATTGCCGGCAAAAAATTTGACAAAGGAATGGGCCGCGGCTACAAGGCGGAAGAGGTCGACGCCTACCTCAATCAGGTGGCGGATGAGATGAATGATCTGATCGCGCAGAACCGCGATCTGGAACATAAAATGATGGTGCTTGCGGACAAGTTGGAGGAATATAAGCAGGATGAAGAAAGCCTGCGCTCCGCGCTCATCGGCGCGCAGAAGCTGGGGGACAGCGTCGTGCGCGAGGCAAAAGCAAAGGCGGCGTCGATTGTCGAGGATGCTAAGGTTCAGGCCGGCATGCTCGTCGAAAATGCGAAGCACGCCATCGAAAAGGAGCAGAACGCCTATATCCGCCTGCAGCGCGAGGTGGCAACCTTTAAAAGCAAGTTGCAGCTGCTTTATAAACAGCATCTCGAGCTGATCAGTTCGATTCCGGTGGATCAGGATTTCCTGGAAGCCGCGAGCGCGTCTTCACCGGCTCCGGAGCCGCAGCCCGTTTATGAGTCTTCCGAGGCTTCGGAAGACTACGATGACCAACAGCTTCCAGCGGAAGACTACGCCGATGACCTGCCACCGGTGGAGGAGCAGCTGGAATATACCGAGCAGAAGCTTGAATATACCACGGAAGACCGTTATGAGCCCGAACCGCAGCCTGAGCGCCCAGCCAAGCGGGAATCCCGTTTCGGACCGCTCAAGTTCGGCAAGGAGTTTGATATCCGTCGTGACGACGATAAACGCAAAAAATAAGCTTTGACAAAAAGTTTCAACAAGGAGAGATATGTCCAATGTCCGAACAGGATTACAGCAAGACCTTGAACCTGCCCAAAACGGATTTCTCCATGCGCGCCGCGCTTCCCCAGAAGGAGCCCGGCATGGTGAAAAAATGGGATGAGGAGCGCCTCTACTACAAGATGATCGAAAAAAACGAAGGCAAGCCGCTCTACATGTTTCATGACGGCCCGCCGTACGCGAATGCGAACATCCATCTGGGTACCGCGCTCAATAAGGTGCTGAAGGATATCATCATCCGCCAGAAGAACCTGTCCGGATATAAGGCCCCGTATATCCCCGGGTGGGATACCCACGGTCTGCCGATCGAGCTCAAAGCGCTTAAGGAAATCGGCGTGAGCAAGGACATCACCCCCATTGAACTGCGGAAGGTCTGCCACGATTTTGCGCTGCGTTTTGTGGGCAATCAGAAGGAACAGTTCAAACGTCTCGGCACCGTCGCTGACTACGACAATCCCTATCTGACTTTGAAACCGGAATTTGAAGCGCGCCAGATCGAAATCTTCGGCGCGATGGCCAACAAAGGCTATATCTATAAAGGTCTCAAGCCGGTCTACTGGTGTGCGCACTGCGAGACCGCTCTGGCGGAAGCGGAGATCGAATACCAGGAGGACAAATGCTATTCGATTTACGTCAAATTCAATGTGATTGACGACAAGAACGGCGTGCTCACTCGGATGGGCGCCGCCGATCTTTCCAAGACTTCAATCGTAATCTGGACCACGACCACCTGGACGCTTCCGGGCAATATGGCCATCTGTGTCGGTCCGGCGTTTGAATACTGCGTTGTCAAGGCGAACGGCGAATACCTTGTCATGGCAAAAGAGCTGGTTGCCTCCACAATGAAGGCCGCCAAGATCGAAGATTATGAGATCCTGGGCACCTGCATGGGCGAGGAGCTCGAATATATCACCTATCAGCATCCATTCCTCGACCGTCAGTCGCCGGTTATCCTGGGAGACCATGTCACCCTTGAGAGCGGTACCGGATGCGTCCATACCGCGCCTGGTCACGGTGTCGAGGACTTTGATGTCTGTGCACAGCACTATCCGGAAATCGAAGTGGTTGTGCCCGTCGACAAATACGGCAAGCTGACTGAACTGGCGGGCGAATTTTCCGGCCTTTCCACCGACGACGCCAATAAGGCGATTGCGCAGAAACTTGAGGAAACCAAAAATCTCTTTGCGATCGAGAAGATTATCCACCAGTATCCGCATTGCTGGCGCTGCAAGGAGCCGATCATCTATCGGGCCACCGAACAGTGGTTCTGCTCGGTGGACGACATCAAGGAGCAGACAATCGCAGAGATTGAAAAGGTCAACTTTATCCCTGAGTGGGGCCGCGGCCGCATGATCAACATGGTGCGTGATCGCAGCGACTGGTGCATTTCGCGCCAGCGCACCTGGGGTGTGCCGATTCCGATCTTCTACTGCAAAAACTGCGGGAAATACCATGTGGATGAGGAGAGCATTGCGGCTGTCGCCGCGCTCTTCCGCAAGGAGGGCTCCGACGCCTGGTACACCACCGATGCCAAGGATATCCTGCCGAAGGGCACCCAGTGCAAATACTGCGGCAGCACCGAATTCACCAAGGAGACCGACATCATGGATGTCTGGTTCGATTCCGGCACGTCCTATGCCTCCACCATCCATGACAATCCGGAGATGACCTGGCCGGTCGACCTCTACCTCGAGGGCACCGACCAGTACCGCGGCTGGTTCCAGTCGTCGCTGCTCACCTCGGTCGCGTGGAAGGGCGTCGCGCCTTATAAAACCGTCTGCACCCACGGCTGGGTGGTCGACGGGGAAGGCCGCAAGATGAGCAAGTCCCTCGGAAACGGCATGGAACCGCATGAGATCACCGACAAATACGGCGCGGACATCCTGCGCCTGTGGGTCGCTTCGGCCGATTACCACGCGGATATCCGCATCTCGAACGACATCCTCAAGCAGCTTTCCGAGGTTTACCGCAAGATCCGCAACACGGCGCGTTATATCCTCGGCAACCTCTATGACTTTGATCCCAACAGGGATATGGTTCCCTTTGCGGAGCTGACCGATCTCGATAAATGGGCTCTGGCGCGGTTTGATGGTCTCGTAAAGACCACTTCCGAGGCCTACGACAATTTTGAATTCCACAGCATCTATCACGCGCTGCATAATTTCTGCACAATCGATATGTCGAACTTCTACCTCGATGTGCTCAAGGACCGGCTCTATGTCGAAGCGGCGGATTCCAAAAACCGCCGTGCGGCACAAACCGCGATCTATACCATCCTGCGCGGGCTTACGCTGGTGTTTGCGCCCATTATCCCGTTCACAGCGGAAGAGGTATGGAGCTATCTGCCCGCCGACAAGAATTATGACAGTGCTTCGGTTATGTTTAACGAGATGCCGAAATACTGCGGCAACCTGGTTGACAGTGCGTTTATTGCCAAATGGGATCGCATCCATGAGGTGCGCGACGATGTGCTTAAGGCGTTGGAAGATGCCCGCAACGCCAAGATGATCGGTAAATCGCTGGAAGCGAAGGTCATCCTGCACGCTGCGGATGACGAGACCTTCGCATTCCTTTCCAGTGTGGAAAAGGATTTGGCGCCGGTGTTTATCGTTTCCCAGGTGGTTCTGGAAAAGGGCGGGGAGGGCAGGTTCTCCGGTGCGAACGGCCTGTTTACCGTTGACGTGGCCAAGGCGGATGGTGAACTTTGTCCGCGCTGCTGGGCGCACAGCGACTCTGTTGGGGCTGATGCCAAGCATCCGACCCTTTGTGCACGCTGCGCACAGATCATCGGCTGATAAACCAAATGAAAAAATGCGGCGCTTAAAGACCTATTTAAGCGCCGCATGATTTTTGAAATGCCGGTTCCCAAACCGGCGCGATGTCCGGTTTGCGGCACATCGATTGGGAGGAAAACATGACAGTAAGTTTGATATTGCTTTCGGCTGCCGCATTGGTGATCGTAGACCAGCTGCTGAAAATTTGGGTACTGGGGACCCTTGTGGGAGCGCCTTCGGTGACACTGATTCCAGGACTTCTGCAATTGACCTATGTGGAGAACCGCGGCGCGGCTTTTGGAATTTTCCAAGGGAAAACCCAGCTGCTTTCGATCGTGACCGGGATTGTGCTTGCCGGTATTATCGTCGCTTTGGTGATGGGGAAGTTCAAACATAAGCTGGTGCTCTGGAGCATGGGTCTCATCATCGCGGGCGGCGTCGGCAACCTGATCGACCGGGTGTTCCGCACCTTTGTGGTCGATTACCTGGATATTTCTCCGCTTTTCAATTTCCCAGTATTCAATTTTGCGGATTGCTGTGTCGTTATCGGGACAGGGCTGCTGCTTGTTTACCTGCTTTTCTTTGAGGAGAAAAAAACTTTGGGGAAAGATGCGCAGCCGGTCAAGGCGGAAGAAACCCATCCGGAAGAAGAGGAGCCGAGCGGTGAATGAGCAGTTCTATCTGACCGATGAAGTGGATGCGGGCGAGCGGATCGACAAATGGCTTTGCGAAAACGCGGACGGGCTTACCCGCTCCGCGATCCAGCGATTTTGTGAATCCGGCGGCGTGCTGGCAAATGGAAAAACTGTTGCCAAGAATTACCGGCTGCGCGGCGGGGAAGAGATCCTGCTGCGGGTTCCGGACGCAAAGCCGCTGGATGTTTTACCGCAGAATATTCCCGTGGAAATCCTCTATGAGGACGACGATTTGCTGGTGGTCAACAAACCCAAAGGGATGGTTGTTCATCCCGCGCCGGGCAACTGGGATGGGACGCTTGTAAACGCACTGCTTTACCACTGCGCAGGCAGACTTTCCAGCATCAACGGTGTGATCCGGCCAGGGATTGTCCACCGGATCGATAAGGACACCAGTGGCTTGCTTATCGTGGCAAAGAATGATTTTTCCCATAGTATGCTTGCGGAACAGATAAAGGAACATAGCTTTACACGTATTTATAACGCCATTGTTTACGGTAGATTTACAGAGTTGGAGGGGACGGTTGATGCGCCAATCGGCAGGAACCCCAGTGACCGAAAGAAAATGTGTGTCACTGAAAAAAACGCCCGTAAAGCAGTTACCCATTACAGCGTGCGTGAACCGTTTGGCGCATTCACCGATCTTGTCCTTCGCCTTGAAACAGGCCGCACCCATCAGATCCGGGTGCATATGGCCTATAAGGGCCATCCGGTTGCGGGAGACCCTGTGTATGGCCCCAAAAAAGTGATCACCAGCCTGCGCGGCCAGTGCCTGCACGCGCGGACAATCGGCTTTGTCCATCCACGCACCGGCGCATATCTCGAATTTACGAGTGAGCTGCCGGAATACTATCTGCAATTTTTGAACTCTATCAAGGAGGGCAAGGTCCGGTGAAGAAAAAACTTTCTGATTATCTGATTGTCAGCGACGTTGACTGGACGCTGATGCCGACGCCGGGCCCCATCCCGGCGCGTAATCTGGAGGCGCTCGAATACTTTACTGAAAAGGGTGGGCGCTTCTGCATTGCCAGCGGCCGGCCGCTGGTTTCGGTGCGGCGGTATATTGACCTGCTGCCGGTCAACGCGCCCTGCATCGTTTTTAACGGCAGCGCGGTTTATGACTATGCGCAGCACCGCCTTTATTACGCGCGTTACCTGCCCGGAACTTTTGCCGGCTATGTACAAAAACTGATTCAATTATTTCCGCAGATCGGTTTTGCTGTTTACGAAATGTACCAGATCCATGCGCTCCACAATGTTGAACAGACCCGGGCATATATGCAGATTGAAGGGCTTCCCATCTTTCCGCTTGGCGCGGAGGAACTCACCGGGGACTACTTTAAGCTGTTGATGGCCATGCCGGAGGAGCTGGTTGGGCCGGTCTCTGAATTTGTCCGGGCACAGTGCTGGGACGACGTGGAGTTTGTCACTTCCGGTCCCAATTTCCTGGAGATGCTGCCGAAAGGTTCGAACAAAGGGGAGGGAATCCGACAGCTTTCGCGGCAATGCGGCATTTTGCATGAGAGTATTGTCGCGATCGGTGACTATTATAACGATTTTGAAATGCTTCGAAGCGTTTCATTTCCAGTGACGGTTGCTGGCGCGCCGGACGACATCAAAGCGGTCTGTAAGCTGGTGACCGGTCCCTGTGAGAACGGCGCGCTTGCAGACCTGGTCGAATACCTCGAAGCACACTGCGGATAAGCGCATAAACCTCTTTCGTTTCTGCATAGATTGAAGCGGAGGGATGTGCATGAAACGAAATGGACGCGTGGCGGCGACGCTCGTAATATTGGGCGCCGCTGTTGCTTTTTTGGCGCATTATTCTTTTTCCGCGATCACAGCTGTCGCACCGGTTTATGAACTTGGCGGAGATCTGCCGACCATTGTCATTGACGCGGGGCATGGAAATTTTGATGGCGGTGCCATTGGTGTGGACAATATCGTCGAAAAGGACATCAATCTGGCCATTGCGAGGAACCTGTACGACCTGTTCACGGTGAACGGATTTGACGCGGTGCTGACAAGACAGGGGGACGAATCACTGCACAGCAGCGAGTTTGACAGCGCCAGTACCCGGAAAAAGAAAAATTCCGACATCCATAATCGGATGGAGATTGCAAAGTCTTATCCAAACTCGATTTTGTTGAGCATCCATCAAAACAAATTTCCACGGGAAAAATATTGGGGCGCGCAGGTTTTTTACGGGCCCAAAAATGAAAGCAGCAAAGCGCTTGGGGAGATCATGCAGCGCAGGCTTATCGAGATGGTACAGCCGGAGAATACCCGCGTCTATAAAGCCTGCGACGACAACGTCTATCTGATCTACAATGCGCCGATGCCCTCGCTGCTGATCGAGTGCGGGTTCCTCTCAAATCCTGAGGAAGCGCATAAGCTGATCGATCCGGCTTACCAAAAGCAGATTGCGTTTGCCATCTTTTCCGGCACGGCGGAATACCTGGGGCTCGAAACTTCGCAGCCGGACGAACTGACCGCACCATCGGAAGCGGGAGAAGCTGAAAATATCCCATAAAAAGGGAAAGGACGTATTTTAAAATGGCGGTTACAAAAAATAAAAGCGTCTATGTCTGCCAAAACTGCGGTTATGAGTCGGTCAAATGGTACGGCCGATGCCCGGACTGCGGAGAATGGAATTCACTTGTGGAGGAGGTGCGCCAGCAGGTGAGCGCGGGCTCCGCGAAGGCCAAATCCGCCTCTGCGGCCCCAGCTCGTACCGCTTCGGTCGCACGGCTCAATGAAATTTCATCCGATGAGAGCCTGCGGTATAAGACCGGTGTTCTGGAACTTGACCGGGTGCTTGGCGGCGGTGTGGTACCCGGCTCGGTGATGCTGCTTTCCGGCGACCCGGGCATCGGGAAATCGACTCTGCTTTTGCAGATTTGCCAGTATCTTTGCGAGGGGCTTAAAATTCTATATGTATCAGGTGAGGAAAGCGCACGGCAGCTCAAACTGAGGGCGAACCGGCTCGGCGTGGACAGCGGCAACCTCTATGTGGCCGCCACTACCGATATCGAAAGCGTGCTGGAAACGGTGCGCCAGCTTTCCCCCGACATGGTGATGATCGATTCGATCCAGACGATGAACCTGTCCGGAATTTCCTCCTCATCGGGGAGCATTACCCAGGTGCGTGAATGCACACAGGTGCTGATTGGAATTGCGAAAGGTTCGGAGATCCCGGTTTTCATCGTCGGCCACGTCAATAAGGACGGCGCGATCGCAGGACCGAAGGTTCTTGAGCACATGGTAGACGCGGTGCTTTATTTTGAGGGCGAACGCCACCAGAGTTACCGTATCCTGCGCGCGGTCAAAAACCGCTATGGCTCCACAAACGAAATCGGCGTCTTTGAGATGGGTCAGTATGGACTTCGGGAGGTGCCAAACCCGTCGTTGATGATGCTTTCCGGCCGGCCGGCCAACGTTTCCGGGACTTGTGTGGCCTGCGTGATGGAAGGTTCCCGGCCGATCCTTGCCGAAGTGCAGGCGCTGGTTTCAAAAACAGGATTCGGTACGCCGCGGCGGATGTCCACCGGATTTGATGGAAACCGGGCGGCGCTGCTCACCGCGGTGCTCGAAAAGCGCGGCGGGTTCTTTTTCGGCGCGCTTGACACTTATATCAATGTTGTGGGCGGGCTGCGGCTGGATGAGCCTGCTGCTGACCTGCCGGTCGCGGTCGCGCTGGTGTCAAATCTGCTCGACAAAGCCGTCCCGGACGATCTTGCGGCATTTGGGGAAATTGGGCTTGCGGGGGAAATCCGTTCGATCAGCAATATCCAGCAGCGGGTCAGCGAATCCTACCGGCTTGGTTTCACGACCTGTATCGTCCCAAAACACAACGTCAAAATGATCGATACAAAGGACATGCCAAACATCAACCTGATTGGTGTGCAGAATATCCAGCAGGCGATTGCGGTGATCCGCTAAATTTTATCCTTTTCCCTCATCTTCCAGATCGGCATATGGATCGGTGCGGGTGTAATAGCCGCAGCCATTTTCGCAGTTTGTGAGATAGGTGATATCGTCAAGGGAACAATAACCCTGCTGCTGATGGTAGCAGTCCTTGTCACAGGGAATCAAATGAATTTTCCGTTCTTTGGGCGTCGCCATAAACTTCACTCCAAAACACATCATTATTTTCTTACGGGTTCCTGCAATACAGTATAACCCGGAGATTCGATTGCCATTCGCATTTGTTTGCACTGGTTTTTGAAGGAATAAAACTCCTGTGAACGCGAAAACTAACTTCGTTAATGGGAAGCGTTTTCGACAATTCAACGATGGGGGTTTTATTTTGGCTTTTAAGCGTGTGATTGCATTACTGCTTGCGACGGGAGCATTTGGGATGGTGGCCGCCGCGCCTATGATAACGCTGCGGGCCATTCCAACCGCAGCCTGCATCACGCCGACGCGGATTCTATACGAAAAACATATCAATGCCAGCGGCACGATAGAAGCGCGGGAGATAAAGGAGGTCTATCTGGAAACACCGGTGATCGCGCAGGCGGTCAATGTATCGGTAGGGGATTATGTACACAAGGACCAGGTGATCGCGGTTATCGATACCAGCCTCACCAAAAGCGTGTTGGAACAAAGCGTTCCAGCCTCAGATCTGCTCGACAGCCTGCCGTCCGCCCAGGAGGCATCCGAGCTTCTGGGGCTTTATTCCGCGTTGGAAGCATCCGGTCTGGCCTCGGGTTTTGGAGGCATTTCCGGATTGGGGGAGCTCGCAGAGGTATTTGGTTCAACCGATACAAAAGCCGGCGAACCAAAGAACGAGTATCTGTACATCCCGCAGGTGGTAACTGCTCCGATGTCCGGGGTGGTCACCGACCTGTCGATCAAGAGCGACGTGCTTTCTCGCACCGCAAAGCCAATCGTCACGATTGCCGATACCGGCAGTTTCATCGCAAAGGTTTCTGTGGGGGAATCGTACGTTTCCGATTTGCGGGTTGGGGACCCGGCGGTGATTGAGGGGTCCGGATTTTCCCAAAAATATGAGGGTCATGTGAGCCGTGTTTACCCGACTGCCAGAAAGACGGCAGGAACAACAGCTCAGGAAACAGTGGTGGATCTGGAAATTGCCATCGACGATCCGGATGACGCACTCAAAACCGGTTTTACGGCGCGCGCTGAGATCACCACGGGAAAACAGAAAGAGATGCTGGTCGTACCTTATGAGGCGGTGCTCCAGGATACAGACAATGTTGAATATGTTTATCTTGTAAAGGGTTCCAGGGCTGTCCGCAGGGATATTGAAACCGGAATGGAGCTTTTGGAGGGCGTGGAAGTACGTGAGGGACTCACTGAAAGCGACGTGATTCTCAAAAACGCCGCGGATGGTCTGGCGGGTGACCGGATCCAGCTGAAACGGGGGTGATGAGATGATCAGGGATTGTCTCGTCAGCAGTTTTCGGAATTTGGGACGTAAGAAGTTTCGCAGTTTTCTGACCATTGCCAGCATTGCAATCGGCGTCTGTTCAGTTGTGCTGATCGGATCAATCGGGGAAATTGGCAAGGAGGCGATCGGGCAGGAGCTCAATTCCCTTGGGTTGGGAAGTGTGACAGTCAGCGCGGACAAACGTTTTACATCCTTAAAAATGACCAAGGAAGATCTGTCCCTTCTTCGCGGCACCCCGGCGGTGGAAAGCGCGACCCCAATTGTGGTGGATTACAGCAACATTCGAATGCGGGGACTGGTCGCAAATTCTGTTCTTTGGGGGGTGGATTCCGGCAGCAGCCAGGTGATTTCACTTACGCCGAAATATGGAAGGATGATCAACCAGGCGGATATTGCATCTGCGGCAAATGTCTGTGTGGTCGATTCGAACGTCGCGCAGCTTTTTTATAAAAGGGACAATATTGTAGGCAAACAGGTGGAGGCGCTCATTGGCGGAAGCTATGTCACCCTGGAGATTGTCGGTGTTGCCACATCGGGCGGGAATATCCTGCAGACGATGTTGGGGGAGGTGATACCGTCCTTTGCCTATATCCCATATACGACGTTGCAGCGCTATAAAGGGGAAGATTCTTTTGAGCAGATTGCAGTTACGCTCAAAGATCAGGAGAATATCGACGCCGCGGCGGAGCAGATTTCCGCGATAATCAACCGGTCCCATAACATCAGCAGAGGATTCAAAACCGAGAACATCTCAAAACAAAAGGATTCCCTTAATAATATGCTGGGGATTGTGACGCTGATCCTCTCAGCAATTGCAGCAATTTCTCTCGTGGTTGCCGGACTCGGAATCATGACAGTGATGATTGTGTCGGTTAATGAACGGACCCGGGAAATTGGCATCAAAAAATCGATCGGTGCGACGCGCGGTATTATCCTGATGGAATTTTTGATTGAAGCTTTTATCATCTCGCTGATTGGGGGCCTGATTGGGCTTGGAACAGGGCTCGCATTTGTCTGGGCTGGCTGTATGATCACATCCATGCCAATGCACCTCAATTTCACACAGCTTGCCGCAAGTGTGGCGCTTTCGGTTGGGATTGGCGTAGTTTTTGGTGTCTATCCTGCAACGGTCGCCGCAAAACTCAAACCGGTTGATGCGCTTCGTACTGAATAAAGGGGAGATGACCGGGTTCTATGAAAACGATACTCCTGGCGTTCAGATTCCGGCGGAACGCCAGGAGGTCAACCTGGATACAGTGCTCTGGACACATATGGAGGCTTTGGAAAGCTGTACCGTCGGCTACACAGAACTGCCGCATGACAAACCTTTGTGAATGTGATTGGTGCGATTCTTAAGAAAGAGGAATGTGAAATCATTACTTGACAGGCCAAAGAATCTGTAGTAATATAAAAATATATTATTTCGCTAAATAAAAATTTAGAGAAATTAAGGGAAGATAAAAGGAGATTGGACTATGGCTGATTATCAGGATTGTCCCGCTTATTTAAAAGATTTTTTATTCTATATGCTGACCATACGTGGCCGTTCCAAGCGCACGGTTGACGCATACCATATCGACCTGCGCACCTTTCTGCGATATATCAAATGCGTAAAAATACTTTCACACAATCCGGATGATCTTGACTTTTTCGAGCAGATGTCCATTCAGGACATTCCCTTGGAAACCATCTCTGCCATTTCCCTCTCGGATGTCTATGGATTCCTCAACTATGCTGCCAGCGACCGCGCAAATAATGCCAAGACCCGCTCCCGCAAGGTTTCTTCGATCCGTTCATTTTTTCATTACCTTACCGTAAAATCAAATCTATTAAAGACAAATCCGGTTGAGAATCTGGAGGTTCCGTCGGTAAAAAAATCCGTTCCACGCTATTTGACACTGGAGGAAAGCTTAGAACTGCTCACACATATCGAGTCCTCCAATTATGAACGGGACTTCTGTATCGTCACCTTGTTTTTAAACTGCGGAATGCGGCTCTCCGAGCTCGTTGGAATCAACTTATACGACATCCGTGACGATACGATCAAACTGCTCGGAAAAGGCAACAAAGAACGTGTCATCTATTTGAATGACGCCTGCAAAAAGGCGTTGGAAGCCTATCTAGCCGTCCGCAAACCGCCGCAGAAGCAAGACGCAAAGGATGCGCTTTTTCTTTCCGCGCGTGGGACACGGATCACGCCGCGCCGTGTAGAACAGATCATTGAGGACTGCCTGCGGCAGGCTGGGCTGGCTGGCCAGGGTTATTCACCGCATAAGCTCCGGCATACCGCTGCAACGTTGATGTATCAGCATGGCGATGTGGATATCCGGGTATTGAAAGAAATTCTGGGTCACGTGAGTCTTTCCACAACCGAAATTTACACGCATGTCTCCGACCGGCAGATGGAAAATGCCGCAAAAAAATCTCCGCTGTCGAACGTGTCGCCAGCGAAGAAAAAACGGGTTCCCGATCCATCAAAGAACGATTGAAGCGCCGAATTTATAATACAGCAGCGCATCAAACAGGGCGATCAACAAGCAAATCACTGTAAAAGCAGAAAACTTTACACAGTATCGTTTGATCCGAACGCCGTCTGCCAGTTCCGAATTGATCAATGTCGACCGGAATAGAGTTACTGACAGCGCGGTTGAAGTCCGGCAGGCGGTGATCAGCAGCAGTGTGCCAAGAAACATCGCTGGAAACAACAGCACACTGACATATAAAAGCGCCTGTGTACCGTATTGAGCATAAAGTGTGCCAATCGAAAAGCCATATCCCAAACCTTTGAAAAGCGGTACGGCAAAGATGATTGGCAGCGAAATTGAACAGAATCCGCAGAAAAACAGCAGCAGCAAGGAAACGAAGATCGAGCTGAAGGTCGAGACAACGATCCCGGCAAAGCTCTGATGCGCGCGTTCTTCCACATAACCGCCCAGGATTGCTTTGAGCACCTCCAGGGTCTCGGGGCTGCTCCGGTTGACGAGAAGCGTACCGATCAGAAGGCCTGTCAGAAAAACCGCAGCAAAAAGATAGGTCATCAGATGTGCTTTTGAATAAGTGCAAAAAGACCGCAGGAATCTGCGCCCATTGCGAACAGGCGTAAATCTTCCTGCGGTTCTTTTATTTTGGTAACGCATCATCTTGTCCAAGTCGGTCGCGTTAAGGTTCATTTTGCAGCCATCCTTTCGTTTTTCACAGTCTTCCATACGAAAAGATATGCCGCAGGTTCAGAAAATATTACTTCCCAAGCTCATAAGCCCGACGGATCGTATCATCGAAGCATTCGGTCAGGGCCTTTTCAAAATTGTTGCGTCCGAGCGCAGCAAGCCCTTCAAAGGTGGTACCCGCAGGGGAAGTCACCATATCGATGAGTTCCTGATGGGTCTTCCCTGTCTCCATCATCATTTTTGCCGATCCGATCAGTGTATTGCAAAAAAGTCTGTTCGCCACGTCCGGATCAAAGCCAAGCTCCGCCGCGCGGTCGACAAATACCTTTGCAAAAAGGTAGATATATGCCGGACTGCTGCTGTTCAGCGGGATGACCTCGTTCATCTTGTCGGCGTCAACCTCTTCAACCTGGCCCGCTGCGGCAAAGATACTCTTGGCAAAGGCAAATTCTTCGGGGGAGGTCGGATCCACCCGACTGATTGCGACCGCGCCGCAACCGATCAAAAGCGGCGTATTCGGCATTACCCGTACAACCTTTGCGTCAAAGCCAAGCGCCTTTTTGATATATTCAGCGCTCATACCCGCAGCAATTGAAATAAAGACCGTATCCGGCTTTGCAGCTGGTTTGATCTGGGCCAACACATCTGGAAAGTTTTGCGGCTTTACAGATAGAACAACGTACGCGCAGCTTTCCACAAGCTGCGCAATGGTATCGCAGCCGGCGAATCCACGCGACGTATAACTTTCCACCTGTGCCGCACGGACATCGTTGACCGCGATTTCCTCCGGCTTGAGCAACCCGGAAGAAACGATCCCGTTGATGATTGCGCCGGCCATATTGCCAGCGCCGATAAATCCGATTTTACACTGCATGGAAAATTCCCCCTTCCAGAAGAGTCAAAGCGTCGCCGCTTTGATCATGATGGCACATTCCAGACGTTTTTTCTCAAGTTCGCAGGAGAGCTTGAACGGCTTTAAGATATCGCCGCAATAGACCATGCTATTCGCGTTGCAGCCGCCGGAGCAATAAAACTTCGCCCAGCAGTTTTTGCAGTCTTCCTTGCCATAGACGGTGGCGGCCGCGAACTGGCATTTGCGGTCGAAATCAAGCGACTGATCAAAGACGTTGCCCATCTTCCACTCGTCGTGGCCGACGAACTGGTGGCAGGGATAGACATCTCCATCCGGCGTAACCGCAACGTATTCATTGCCGCAGCCGCAGCCGCGCAGCCGCTTGATCGCGCAGGGGCCTTGGTCAAGATCAAGCATGAAGTGAAAGAAGTTGAAATCGCGGCCGCTTCCATGACGGTCGATCATAATTTTTGCAAGCCGCTCGTACTCGGCAAAAACCTCCGGCAGATCCGCTTCGGTGAGCGCGTATGGCTCCTTGGGGTCTGCCACAACCGGCTCGACCGAAATCTGATCGAAGCCCATATCGTTTAAATGCAGCACGTCGTTGGCGAAGTCCTTGTTATACTTGGTGAAGGTGCCGCGGACATAATACTGGTCGAACGGCTCGTTCCCTACCCGTTTTTCCACCAAACGCTGGAATTTCGGCATGATGCTGTCATAGCATCCGCTGCCGTCCACGCGCGAACGAACCCGGTCGTTGACCTCTTTGCGCCCGTCAATCGACAGGACGACGTTCGACATCTCCCTGTTGATAAAATCGATCTTGGCATCATCGAGCAACACGCCGTTGGTGGTGATGGTAAAGCGGAACAATTTGTTATATGCCTTCTCCTGTGAACGGGCATATTCCACCACCTGCCGAACGACATCAAAGTTCATCAGCGGTTCCCCGCCAAAAAAGTCGAGCTCCAGATTGTGCCGCCCGCCGGAATGCTTGATGAGATAGTCAATCGCGGCCTTTCCGACTTCGAAGGACATCAGCTGCCGGTGGCCCATATACTCACCAGTATCGGCAAAACAATATTTGCAGCGCAGGTTGCAGTCGTGCGCGATATGCAGGCACATCGCTTTGACCGGCGAGGGCACCATCATCTTGGCGAACTGATCGTAATCATCCGTGGAGAAGAGCTGATCCTTTTTATGCAGGTCCACGATTTCCGCGTAGGTTTCCAAAATTTCATCGGCAGGATATTTATCTGAAAATCTGGACAGCAATTCCTGCGGGCATTTTTCCGGCAGATCCTCGCCAAGCCCGTCGATCAGGTCATAAAACAGGTCGTCCACCACATGGACGGCGCCGCTGTTGACATCAAGCACGATGTTATAGCCGTAAAGTTTATACTTATGTATCAATATTCTCTCTCCAATATCAAGCAAATAAATAGGGCAGTCGTGCGACTGCCCTAAAAATCAGTAGACCAAAATTACTTGTTCTTGTTTTCGCACTTCTGGTTGGCCACTGTGCAGGAAGTTTTGCAGGCGGACTGACAGGAAGCCTGGCATTCGCCGCAACCGCCCTTGACAGCAGAAGCTTTCAAATTGGCCTGATTAATGGTCTTTACGTGTTTCATCGGTTTTACCCCATTTCATTCATGATCTTAGGTATTATTTTACCACAATCATTTTTGAATTTCAATTCATTTGAACTTTTTTTTACGGTTCACCCCGATGACCCCGCCGATTGCCGCGGCAAACAGCACCGCAATCAATTTGGTCAAAGCAACCATCCCGAATCCGGAGCCGTCCACCGCGAGGCTCGCGAGCGACAGCACAAGAAACAGGCAAAGCCCGCAGCAAAGGCCGAGAAACATCCCCTTTTCCCTGGAAAAGGACGACGCAGCGAGTCCGGCAACAAAGCCGCCGCAGACAAAGGTCAGCGTGGAGATCAAGGAGACGGCCGACTGTGGGATATCCTTAAAACTCATGAGGATCGACATGATGATCAGGAGCAGGAAACATGCTGTAGCACCGCAAAGAATCCCATAAGTGATCGGCCGGATAAAGCGTTTGGCACCATGGATATCGGGTTGTTTCACTCTGATTCCCCCTTTTGTACAAGAGTATTCAAAGCGAACGCCCATTATACCAGTTCCAATTGTCAGTTTCTTACTTTGCAGCAGGCTTGTCCGCAGGCTCCTTCGGCGTGACATTTGCCTGAACCGCCCAGCGGGTGATGCGGATTTTGCTCCGATCGGAACCGGTTTCGATCACCAGGGTGTCATCCTTCACCGAAACGATGATTCCGACGATGCCGCCGACGGTCACGATCTCATCGCCCACATCAAGGTTGGAGCGCATTGCCTGGGTTTCTTTTTCACGTTTTTTCTGCGGCCGGATCAGCATGAAGTAAAACACCACGAAGATCAGGATCAGCGGAACAAAACTCATAAGGGTCGCGGAAGTCTGTTGGTCCATTTTGATACCTCCAAAAAATATTCCAAAGCGGGAAAGATACGAATAATATTATACTGTTTTCGTCCCGTTATTGCAAGCCTTTTTGGGAATTTAGCCTGTACTTTAACAAGAACTTAAATGCGCCGCCCCAAGATCGGCACCCAATGCCGGTAAAATTCCTCGTAGGTACCGTTATCAAGCGCTTCGCGGATCTTTTCCATCAGAGTGTTATAGAAGTAGAGGTTATGCATGACCCCGAGCCGCGCAGCAAGGATTTCGCCCGTCCGGAACAGGTGCCGCAGATAGGCGCGGGTATGGTTGCGGCAGACCGGGCAGCCGCAGTGCTCGTCGACCGGACGGTCGTCCAGCTTGTATTTTTCATTGTGCATGATCCGGATACCTTCCCAGGTGAAAAGCGTCCCGTGCCGCGCGTTTCGCGAGGGCATGACGCAGTCGAACAGATCGATGCCGCGGTAAACCCCCTCCAGAATGTTGACCGGCGTCCCGACGCCCATCAGGTAACGGGGCTTGTCCTTCGGCATATACGGTTCGACCGCATCGATCGTATCATACATCTCCTGCGCGGTCTCACCAACCGCCAAACCACCGATTGCGTAACCGTCAAGCCCGAGTTCGGCAATTTGCTGCATATGCCGAATGCGCAGGTCGGCGTAAGTTGAGCCTTGGTTGATCCCAAACAGGAGCTGATGCGGATTCAATGTGTCAGGCAGCGCGTTGAGGCGCGCCATTTCCGCCTGGCAGCGGATGAGCCACCGGGTGGTGCGCTCGATGGAACGGGCGGTGTAATCGTAAGGCGCGGGGTTTTCTATGCACTCATCGAACGCCATTGCGATGGTTGACGCAAGGTTCGACTGGATGCGCATACTCTCTTCAGGTCCCATAAAGATCCGCTTGCCGTCGAGATGGCAGGCAAAGGTGACGCCTTCCTCCTTGATGCGGCGCAGCTTTGCAAGTGAAAAAACCTGAAAACCGCCGCTGTCGGTGAGAATCGGACGGTGCCAGTTCATAAATTTGTGCAGCCCGCCCATCGCGCGGATGACATCGTCCCCCGGGCGCACATGCAGATGGTAAGTGTTGCAGAGCTCGACCTGGCATTTGAGCTCCACCAGGTCGATCGATGAAATCCCGCCTTTGATCGCGGCCGAGGTTCCCACGTTCATGAACGCCGGGGTCTGTACGGTGCCGTGCACCGTTTCAAAGGTGCCGCGCCGGGCGTTGCCTTCCTGCTTTAAAAGCGTATACAATCTGTTTCCTCCTCATAGTATCAGCATCGCGTCACCGAAGCTGAAGAACCGGTATTGTTCGGCTACCGCGGTTTTATATGCTTCCATCACATGCTCGTAACCCGCAAATGCGCTAACCAGCATGATGAGCGTGCTTTCCGGCAGATGGAAGTTGGTAATGAGCCCGTCGAGTACCTTGAATTCATAGCCTGGATAAATGAAAATGCTGGTATCGTCGTCATCCTCTCGGATCTCACCAAACTTTGAAGCGACCGATTCCAATGTGCGGCAGCTCGTCGTTCCAACCGCAATCACCCGTTTCCCCTTGCGCTTTGTTTCATTGATCAGGTCGGCGGTGTGTTTGGGCAGGTGGTAGTGTTCCGCGTGCATATGGTGATCGGTGATCTCGTCCACCTTGACCGGACGGAAGGTCCCAAGGCCAACGTGCAGGATCACGTCGGTCACGTTGACGCCTTTGGCGCGGATGCGGTCGAGCAGCTCATTGGTGAAGTGCAGCCCCGCAGTCGGCGCCGCGGCTGAACCGAGCTGATTGGAATAGACGGTCTGATAACGTTCGTTATCCCTGAGCGTCTCGGTGATGTATGGCGGCAGCGGCATCTGGCCGATCTTTTCGAGCACCGGATAGATGCTGTCCCCTTCGTAATGCATTTTTACGAGGCGGTTTCCGCCCTCGACGGTGCTGAGAATTTCCCCGGTGAGCAGCCCCTCTCCAAACACAAACCGGGAACCGGTTTTGGCTTTCTTGCCAGGCTTCACCAGAACCTCCCAGATGTCCTTTTCCTTCTGCTCCAGCAGTAAAAACTGCATAGCGGCACCGGTCTGCTCCTTGTGGCCGTAAAGCCGCGCCGGAATGACGCGGGAAGTGTTTACAACCAGCGTATCGCCCGGTTCCAGGTAATCAATCACATCGCGGAAACAGCGGTGCTCAATCTCTCCGGTTTTGCGGCTGAGCTTCAGCATGCGGCTGTGGTCGCGCGGCTCAATCGGCGTCTGTGCGATGAGTTCCGGCGGCAGGTCGAAAAAAAAGTCGGATTTTTTCATCTCTTCCTCCAAATATCTGTACAATTCACCAGTTTATTGCGGTGAACCTCCTAATTTTATTGACATAAGCGGGGCTAAATGATAATATAATCAATAATAAGCCAAACCGGTAGAGGCGCGTCTTTCATCAGTAACAGGGACTTCAGACTGCCAGGTCGTAAAAAGCCGTGTGAAAGGGTCAGACGCCGAAGGTTGGCGCCGTTGGCGGGCGTACTTCCTGGGCACACAGTCGAAAAGGCGTGTGACTGTCATCATTGGACTATGATGGAGGGCTATGGGTGGTGGCATGCGGTATGTGCGGATGGATCGTGCGTTTCCGTGCCCATCACGATAACTACTCTATTATATTGCAATCAACGCCGGTTTTCAACCGGTTTTTTTATTATTGTAAAGGAAGCTTATCGGACGTAAAACAGGCGTATATTTTTAGACAGGAGGATTTACATGCTGCAATTTTCTGAATGTACGCAATATTTTGTGCCATCGGCCATCCGCAACAAGCTGTTTGATCAGCCGGATATGATCTCTTTTTCGGCCGGTAAACCGGAGGAGTCCTCCTTCCCCTTTGCGATGATCCAATCGTCGATTGAGCGGGTGCTTGCGAATGACAAAGTTCGCGCTTTTCAGTACAGCGATACCGAAGGTTTTTCCAGCTTCCGCGCGCAGATCTGCGCGCTTGCCTCCCACACCAAAACCAAGGCCTCGCCGGACGATATCACCCTGACCTCCGGTTCCCAGCAGGGCATCTATTTCTCCGCGAAGATTTTCCTCAATCCCGGCGACGTGGTGCTCTGCGAAAATCCAAGCTATGTCGGCGCGCTCAACGTCTTTCACAGTTTTCAGGCAAAATGCGTGGGGATTCCGCTGGACGCTGATGGCATGAATTTGCAGGCGCTCGAAAAGGCGCTGTGCGAAATTCCAGATGTAAAAATGATCTATACCATTCCGGATTTCCAGAATCCGACCGGTGTGACCATGAGTGTCGAGAAACGTAAAAAACTGGCGGAGCTTGCCGCGCGGTACGAGATCCCGGTTGTAGAGGATAACCCTTACGGGGAACTGCGCTACAATGGCGAAGCCTACCCGTCAATCAAGAGCTTTGACGAAAAAGGGTTTGTGATCTATCTGGGGACCTTCTCTAAAATCTTTTGTCCCGGCTTGCGCTTGGGGTATGTGATCGCACGGGAGGATATCCGGGCGAAGATCATTTTGGCAAAGCAGATGTCCGATTTGCAGTGCAGCTCCTTCAATGAGCTGATTGCGGAAGAATTTCTCCAGCAGGTGGACTGGAATGACCATATCGCGCGTGTCCGTGAGATTTACGGCGCCCGCAACGATCTGATGGACCGTTGCATGAAGGAATACTTCCCCGCTTCGGTTCATTATCAAAAACCGCAGGGCGGGTTCTTCTACTGGCTTGACCTGCCGCAGAAGGGTCCCACAAGCGATGAACTGCTCCTGTGCGCGGCAAAAGAGGAAAAGGTCGCGTTTTTGTCCGGAACCTCCTTCTATGCCAATCAGGATCAGCCCCATCATATCCGGCTAAGCTTTTCGAACGTTCCCTATGAAAGGATCGAGGAAGGGCTCAAACGCCTTGGAAAGCTGCTTAACAGGTACTATGCATAATTTCCAAATGAAAGGATTTGTCATATCATGAAAGAGTTTAAAGTCGCAGTTGTCGGTGCAACCGGGATGGTTGGCCAGCGGTTTATATCCCTGCTCGAAAATCATCCGTGGTTCCATCTGGTCGCGGTCGCGGCTTCCCCGCGTTCGGCCGGAAAATCCTACGAGGAAGCGGTCGGGAAACGCTGGGCAATGGCTACCCCGATCCCCGAGGCCGTCAAAAAGATGATCGTGATGGATGCTTCCGATGTGAAAGCGGTCGCGGCGAAGGTGGATTTTGTCTTCTGTGCGGTCGACATGAAGAAGGACGAAATCCGCGCGCTCGAAGAAGCCTACGCCAAAGCGGAATGCCCGGTCATCTCCAATAACTCCGCGCACCGCTTTACACCGGATGTTCCGATGATTATCCCTGAGATCAACGACGCGCACGCCGAGATCATCCCGGCGCAGCGCAGACGGCTTGGCACCAAACGCGGCTTCATCGCCGTCAAATCGAACTGCTCGCTGCAGAGCTATGTCCCCGCGCTGCATCCGCTGCTGGCCGATTTTGGCGTCACCAAAACGCTGGTCTGTACCTATCAGGCGATTTCCGGCGCCGGAAAAACCTTTGAAACCTGGCCGGAGATGGTCGACAACGTTATCCCCTATATCGGCGGCGAAGAGGAAAAAAGCGAGAAGGAACCGCTCAAAATCTGGGGACAGATCGAAAACGATGAAATTGTACCGGTCGCCTCTCCTTCGATCACCGCGCAGTGCCTGCGCGTGGCCTGCACCGACGGCCATATGGCGGCAGTATTCGTCAGCTTCGATAAAAAGCCCACCATCGAGGAGATCAAGGAAAAATGGGCTTCCTTTGCGAGCGCTCCGCAGAAGCTTGGCCTTCCGAGCGCGCCGAAACAGTTCCTGCACTACTTTGAAGAGGATAACCGCCCGCAGACCAAACTTGACCGGATGCTCGAAAACGGAATGGCTGTTTCGATCGGCCGCCTGCGCGAAGATACCCAGTACGACTATAAGTTCGTGTGCCTCTCACACAACACCCTGCGCGGCGCCGCCGGCGGCGGTGTGCTGCTGGCCGAGCTGCTTGCGGCGAAAGGCTGGCTTGACTGACCACCACCTCTCTTATTTTCAGGAAGGATTGATCCGATATGAAGAAAACCATATTTACCGGCGCGGGCGTCGCAATCATCACGCCGATGAACGAGGATCTCTCGATCAACTGGCCGGAGCTCGGCAGACTGATCGACGACCAGGTTGCAAACGGCACCGACGCGATTGTCATCGTCGGTACCACCGGCGAAGCCTCCACCCTCACTGATGACGAACATGTCGAAGCCATCCGCTTTGCCGTGGAGCACACTGCCGGCCGCGTACCGGTCGTTGCAGGTGTCGGAAGCAACCATACCGATTATGCCCTGTGGCTCTCAAAGGAAGCCAAACAGGCCGGCGCAGACGCGCTGCTGCATGTCACCCCCTATTACAACAAGACTTCACAGGCGGGCCTCATCCGTCATTTTTGCACAATGGCGGACGCCACCGACCTACCGGTCATCCTTTATAACGTCCCGAGCCGTACCGGCGTGAATATCCAGCCTAAGACCTATCAGGAACTTGCGAAGCATCCGAATATCGTTGCGGTCAAGGAAGCGAACGGCGACCTTTCCGCGCTTGCCAATACCCGCCATCTATGCGGAGACGAACTCGATGTCTATTCCGGCAACGACGACCAGATTGTCCCGTTCCTGTCGCTTGGCGCCAAGGGCGTCATCTCGGTGCTCTCGAACGTCGCGCCGCGCCAAACCCATGACATTTGCCGGCTCTATTTCGACGGCAAGATCAAGGAAAGCGCTGACCTGCAGATCGGGCTGATGCCGCTTATAAACGCGCTTTTCTGCGACGTGAATCCAATCCCGGTCAAAGAAGCGATGAACCTGCTTGGCTGGAAGGCTGGACGTTGCCGGCTGCCGCTTGTCGACCTCTCCGATGCGAATAAACAATTGCTCGAAAAAGCGATGCGGGACGCAAAACTCATCTAAAAAAGGCGCCAAAGCGCTGGAGGTTCAAATGAAACGGATCATTTTATCAGGCTGCAATGGAAAGATGGGGCGGATGATCGCCGAATGCGCAAGGGAACGGGACGACTGTACCATTGTCGCGGGCATCGACATCACCGGGAAGGCGCTCGACGCGTTCCCCGTCTTTACCATACCGTCGGATTGCTCGGTTGATGCCGACGTTATCATCGATTTTTCTCATCCGAGCGCGCTTTCGCCGCTGCTCGAATACGCGGTACAGAAGAAGATCCCGGCCGTGATCGCTACGACCGGCCTTTCCGCCGAACAGACCGCGCTGATCCGGGAAAAATCGAACGAGGTCGCGCTCTTTTTTACAGCAAACATGTCGCTTGGCGTAAACTTGCTGGCAGAGCTTGCAAAAAAGGCGGCCGCAGTCCTGGGTGGGCAGTTTGATATTGAAATCATCGAAAAACACCACAACCAGAAGATCGACGCCCCAAGCGGCACTGCCCTGATGCTTGCAGATGCGATCTCCGGTGTGCTCGATGAGCCATCCCAGTATGTTTATGACCGCCACGCCTACCGCCGTAAACGTGCAAAAAATGAGATCGGTATCCACGCGGTGCGCGGCGGAACGATTGTCGGCGAGCATGAGATCCTTTTTGCGGGTCACGACGAGATCTTGACCCTCTCCCATTCAGCCGCCAGCAAAGGGGTGTTTGCCGTCGGCGCGCTCAATGCGGCGCTCTTCCTCTGCGGCAAGCAGGCCGGACTTTACAACATGGGTGATATCGTTTGATAGAAAGGATGTGTCCATATGAATGGCGTTTCTAAAATTTCCATTGTGGAGGATGTTGCCCTTGTGACCTTCCACAAGGTTCCAAACGACCCGAAACTGCTCTCTACCATCTTTACAGGGCTTGCAAATGTCAAGGTAAACCTTGATATGATCAGCCAGACCGCACCGCAGGGACATTATATCGATATCTCCTTCACCCTGCTTGCAAACCAGTTGGTGGAAGTCCTGGGATTGGTCAACAAATTCTGCGAGACCCATGCCGACTTCAAACCGATGGTCTCGAACGGCAACTGCAAGATTCAGCTTTACGGCGAAGAGATGCGCGAAATGTACGGTGTCGCCGCCGCCGCAATCACCGCTGTCGCTGATGCCAACGCGGAGCTGACCCTCATCTCGACCGGCGAGGTGGAAATCTCCCTGCTGGTCCCGCAGGCCTGCTGTAACGAGGCGGTCGGCGCGCTTGAAAAAGCGTTCCAGGTCAAGGCCGACTGATCATATAAAATTGAAAAGGACCCGCAACTACAGTTGCGGGTCCTTTTATGCTTTTCAGTCAGGTGTTGTGGTCACTCTCGTGGAACTGTTTGAGGTTGCCGATCTTTTGGCGGCGTGCCTCCAGGATCTCTTCGACCTGTTCAAGCGGGATGTCTTGCTCAGCCATCATCACCAGCAGATGGTAGATCAGATCGCAGATCTCCTCGGCGGTGTCATCGTTCTTGCGGTTTTTGGCGGCAATGATCACCTCGCTGCACTCTTCCCCCACCTTTTTCAGGATCTTGTCGATCCCTTTCTCGAACAGATAGCAGGTGTAAGAACCCTCCTGCGGATGGTCGCGGCGATCCTGAACCACTTCATAAAGGCCTTTCACTACATCAGTCATGGCTTTGTTTCCTCCCAAATCTCTTTGTAAAAGCAGCTGTGCGCTCCGGTGTGGCAGGCATTGCCCGTCTGAACAACTGTGACGAGCAGTGTATCGTCATCGCAATCGGCGCGCAGATCAACCACCTTTTGCAGATGTCCGGAAGTCGCACCCTTATTCCAGAGTTCCTGCCGTGAACGGCTGTAAAACCAGGTGTAGCCGGTTTCATAGGTTTTTTGCAGACTCTCGCGGTTCATGTAGGCGAGCATCAGAACCTCTCCGGTACCGGCTTCCTGCACGACCGCCGGGATCAGCGCCGATTTTGCGAAATAACGGTCCAAATCCTTCATAGTTTACCTCCTGACCGGGATATCATGCGCCGCAAGGTGTGCTTTCACCTGCTCGACAGTCAGTTCCCGAAAATGGAAAAGCGACGCCGCAAGCGCCGCGTCCGCGCCGGTCTGTTCAAACACCTCCGAAAAATGTTCGAGCGTTCCGCAGCCTCCAGATGCGATGACCGGGATGGAAACCGCTTCGGTAACCGCATTGGTCAATTCGATGTCGAAACCGTTCTTGCAGCCATCGGTATCCATTGAGGTGAGCAGGATCTCCCCCGCGCCGAGCCGTTCGCAGTTTTTGGCCCATTCGACCGCGTCGATACGCATGTCGATTCTGCCGCCATTTACCACGACGGTGAAGTTCCCGTCCGGACTCCTGCGCGCGTCGATCGCAACCACGACGCATTGGCTGCCGAACCGGTCGGCGGCCTCGCGGATGAGCCGGGGATTGCGCACCGCGGCGGAATTTACTGAAATTTTATCAGCTCCTGCCCGCAGGATATCGCGAAAATCCTCCACTGTGCGGATTCCGCCGCCCACTGTAAGCGGTACAAATACGTTTTTGGCGGTGTTTCGTACCACGTCGATCATTGTGCTGCGGCCCTCATGGGTCGCGGTAATGTCGAGAAAGGTGATCTCATCCGCTCCCTGCCGGTCGTACTCGATCGCGCATTCGACCGGGTCGCCGACCTCCTTGATGCCGACGAAATTGACTCCTTTGACGACCTTTCCATCCCGCACATCAAGGCATGGGATGATCCGTTTTGCTAACACTGCTGATCACCTGCCACTTCAATCGCTTCCGGAAGCCTAAGGCTTCCGGAATAGATGGATTTTCCGCAGATCACTCCGTAAAGTCCCAAATCTTTACATGCACTGATATCCAAAATATCCTTGATCCCGCCGCTCGCAATGATCTTACAGGATACGGAAGCGTTAATCCGTTGCAACTGTTCAAGATTTGGACCTTCAAGCGTCCCATCCTTTGAGATGTCCGTGAAGATGATGGTCTGAACACCGGCCTGCTCCATCGCCTTCGCAAGATCGATGTAGTTCACATCGCTTGTGTCGAGCCAGCCTTCGGTGGCGACCATGCCGTTTTTCGCGTCGATCCCAACCGCAATTTTTTCGCCGTAAGCTTGGGCAGCCTCTTTCACAAGAGCGGGGTCCTTCACTGCCACCGAGCCCAGAATGATGCGGGAAACTCCATTTTCAAGATAATAAGCGATGGTGTCCATGCTGCGGATGCCGCCGCCGAGTTCCACCCTGAGGCCCGACTCCCGCGCGACACGCAGAAAGATCCCCGCATTCGCCGCGCCGCCGGTTTTGGCCCCGTCGAGATCGACCATATGAATCCATGAAGCGCCCGCCGCCCGAAAGCCGGCAGCGGTTTCGAACGGGTCCTCCGCAACTTTGTGCGCGGTCGCAAAGTCGCCGCGCACAAGCCGTACGCAGGTTTTGTCCTTGATGTCGATTGCTGGTAAGATAATCATTGGCACAACCTCGCAAAATTTCTCAGCATCTGGATGCCGACAGCGCCGCTTTTCTCAGGATGAAACTGCGCGCCGTAAACCATTCCCCGGTGCACTAGTGCCGGGATGCGTTCCCCATAGACGGTGTAACAGGAGATGTTTTCATCCGCTGTATCAGCGCGGTAGGAGTGGACGAAATAGACGTAATCGCCCTCTTTCACGTCTGCGACCAGTTCACAGGGGTTGAGAACGGTCAAATCGTTCCAGCCCATGTGCGGAATTTTGAGCCCCGCCGCTTCGATCAACCGAACGTCGCCCGGAATAAGGCCTAGTCCATCGCACGTTTCGAATTCATGCCCCTTCTCAAACAGCATCTGCATTCCAAGGCAGATGCCGAGCAGCGGCTTTTTTTGTGCCTGCTCCCGGATGACCGGAACGAGACCGGTCGCCGTCAGCCGTTTCATCGCGTCCGGGAAGGCGCCCACCCCCGGCAAAATCAAGCCGTCTGCCTTTGCAAGCTCCTCTGCTTTCGCGGTGATACAGCTTTCCGCGCCAATAAAATCAAGCGCGTTTTTGACGCTGAAAAGATTTCCCGCTCCGTAATCAATGATCGCAATCATCTTACAAAACTCCCTTCGAGGAGAGGACCCCGCCTTCCCGCGGCGTCACCGCTGCTTTGAGCGCATGCGCTGCAGCCTTGAATACCGCCTCGATCTTATGGTGGTCATTCTCCCCGTAGGGCACCTTGATATGCAGGGTGATTCCCCCATTCATCGCAAACGCCCGGAAAAATTCCCCTGTCATACAGCAGTCAAACGCACCAACCTGCGGGTTTTGAAAGACACAGTCAAACACCAAAAAGGCCCGGCCGCTAATATCGAGCGCACAAAAAGCCAAGGCTTCATCCATCGGAAGCACAAAGCTGCCATAACGCGCGATGGCGCCTTTGTCCGAAAGAATCTGCGCAAACGCCTGTCCGAGCACAATACCCAAATCCTCGACCGAATGATGGCAGTCCACTTCCAAGTCTCCAGCCATGGTGAGCGCAAGATCGAATCCGCCGTGCACCGCGAACGCGTGCAGCATGTGATCAAAAAAGCCAATCCCACTCGTACCGGCAAAATTCCCGCTCCCATCGAGGTTCAGCGAGAGCGTGATGTCCGTTTCATTGGTTTTCCGGTGGATGGTGCATTCCCGCATACTGGTTTCCTCCTGTTTTCAGTCTAAAATCTCCCGCAAGGCCCCGACGACCTCCCGGTTTTCCTCGGCCGTGCCTGCCGTAATACGCAGGCGAGGAGCCATGAGCCGCACGATGATTCCGCGCGCACTCAGCGCGTCAAACACCCGGCGCGCGTCCAGCATCTGCAAAAAGACGAAGTTCGCGCAGGTGTCGGCCACCTCCAGAATCTCTGCTTTTTCTTTGGCAAGCGCAAGAATCTTCTGATAAAGTTCGGTGCGGGACGTCTTAATCTGTTCGGTGCAACCCCGCAGATAATCCGGATGGCTCAGCAGGACACAGCCCGCCGCCTGGGTCATGCTGTTTACATTGTAAGGCGACTTGGCCGCCTTGAGCGCAAGGGTGATCTGTGTCCCCGCGACCGCGAAGCCAAGCCGGATTGCAGCCATGCCAAACGCTTTTGAACAGGTCTTGAGGACAATCAGATTGTCATGCCGCGGTGCGATCCGCAGAATCGAGCCTTCTGCGAAATCCATATACGCTTCGTCGATTACAACCAGCCGGTCGGACAGCTCCTCCACGATTTTGAGCACATCCGCCTGCGAGGCGGCGAGCGAAGTCGGATTGCAGGGGTTCGAAAGGACCACAAGCTTTGCGGCCCGCTCTTTGGCAAAGGCAATCAGCGCGTCCGCGTCGAGCGCAAGCTCCGGCTTCTGGAAGGTATGTACTCTGACGCCGTTCATCTGCGCGTAAAATGAATACATTGAAAAGTCCGGGTTGACCACCACCATATCCTCACCGGTGGAGGTAAACGAGGAAACGATCAGACCAATGAGTTCATCCGAACCGTTGCCCGCAACCACCTGCGACGGCAGGACGTCAAAAAAATCCGCAAACTTTTGGCAGAGTTCAACTGTATAAGGGTCCGGGTAGCGGTTGAAATCAAGCTTCTCAATCGCCGCGGCAAGTTCCTGCCGCAGCCAGCCCGGTGCAGTCAGATAACTTTCATTCGCGTCAAGCCGGATTCGGTACTGCCCCGTGACCGGCACGTAAGGCGTCAGATTTTTCAGCTTTTCCGGCAGTTCGTACATCAGGAAAACCTCACTTTGATCGAATTCGCATGGGCGGTGAGCTGTTCACGCTCCGCGATGCGCACAATGTCATCCTTCGCCTGGCAGAGCGCGTCGGCCGTGTAGTAGATATAGCTCGATTTTTTGATAAAACTGTCCACCCCAAGCGGCGAGAAGAACCGCGCCGTGCCGGAGGTCGGCAGGACATGGTTCGGTCCGGCAAAATAGTCGCCCAGCGGTTCCGGGGCGTATTGCCCGAGAAATACGCTGCCCGCGTTGTCAAGCTTCCCGATATATTCAAATGGGTTTTCCAGCATGACCTCGAGATGCTCCGGCGCAAGCTCATTTGCCAGCGCAACCATCTCGTCGATACTGCGGCAGACGATCACCGCGCCGTAGGTCTCCAATGATTTGCGGACAATCTCTGCCCGCGAGAGCTCTTTTATCTGGCGCTCGATCTCCGCGACGGTATCATTTGCGATCCGTCCGCTCGTGGTGAGCAGGATCGAAGATGCCAGCACGTCGTGTTCCGCCTGGCTCATCATATCGGCCGCCAGATAGACCGGGTTCGCGGTTTCATCCGCCATCACGAGGATTTCACTCGGCCCGGCGATCATGTCGATATCCACCACGCCGTAAAGCAGCTTTTTTGCGGTTGCGACGTAGATATTTCCCGGCCCGACGATCTTATCGACCTTTGGCACGCTTTCGGTGCCGAATGCGAGCGCCGCCACAGCCTGTGCGCCGCCCATCAGAAACACCCGGTCCACCCCGGCAATCGCCGCCGCGACAAGGATGTCCGGATTCGGCGTGCCATCTTTGCGTGGCGGCGTGACCATGATGATCTCCCCGACCCCTGCAATTTTTGCCGGGACACAGTTCATCAGCACCGATGATGGATAGGCCGCCGTTCCGCCCGGCACATAGAGCCCCACGCGGGCAAGCCCGCGGATACGCTGCCCCAGAATGACGCCGTTTGGCTGCGCGTCGATAAAGCTCTGCTGCTTCTGTTTCTGATGGAAAGCCGCGATGTTCTCCATCGCATTGAGAAGCGAAGAAACGAATTCCTCGTCGGCCTGCGAAAGCGCATCGTTGATCACCTCGCGGTCAACTTCAAAAAGATCGGGGCAGTGTCCGTCGAAGCGCAGGGTGTAATCCCGCACCGCCGCGTCGCCTTTTTGTTTTACGTCCTCAATGATCGTTGCGACCTGCCCGGCGACCCGTTTATCAACCTCACCGCTGCGGCTGCGCAGCGACGCGAGAAGCTCTTTTTCAGCGGTTCCGTCCGCCTTGACGACCTGGATCATGCGTCAGCCCTCTCCTTCAGGTAATCTTCAATCCGCGTAATAAACGGCTCGATCTCCGCCTTACGCAGTTTGAGGCTTGCAATGTTGACGATCAGCCTTGCGCTGATGTCCGAAATATATTCCGCGATAACCAGCCCGTTCTCTTTGAGGGTTGTGCCGGTTTCCACAATGTCGACAATCGCGTCCGAAAGCCCAAGGATCGGCGCCAGCTCAACTGAGCCTTCGATTTTGACGATCTTGACATCCATATTTTTCTTTTCAAAATAGGCGTGCGCCACATTTACATATTTTGAGGCGATACAGCGGGTGTGATAGCCCTCATAGAAGTCGACCCCTTTCGGCACCGCCAGCGCGAACCGGCATTTTCCAAACCCCAGGTCGGCCACCTCGTAGAAGGTTCCCCCCTTCTCCATAATCGTGTCCCTGCCAACCACACCAATATCGCAGACGCCGTTCTCGACGTAAGTCACCACGTCCGCGGCCTTCGCAAGCACAATCTCGAGGTTGGTGCCCACGACCGGCAAAATCAGCCTGCGGCCCTTTTCGTGCACCGCAGTGCAGTCATAGCCGAGCTTCTCAAACATTTCAACGCTGTCTTTTTCCAGCCTGCCCTTAGTGAGGGCAATCCGAATCGGTTTCATATGTATGCCCTCCCTTTACAGTTTTTCGACGTCGAGCGCTTCAATCTCGTCGTCCACCACATGCAGATGCCGGATGCCGCGCTTTCGCGCGTAATCTACCGCCGCGTCGAACTCGTCGAAAACACAGTGTTCGACCGTAAGGCCGTTTTGGATAAGCGATTTCATATAATTGATCGCCTGCGGAAGATGACCATCGTCCGAAAAAACCAAAATATCAGTGCGCTGCTGCGGTACCATTCCGATGACCGTAGTGGCCGGATCGACATTGAATGCGAAGCCGGTTGCTGAAAGCGGCGCGCCAAACTCGGCGAGCAGGTTGTCGTACCGGCCGCCCGAGAGTACCGGTTCCCCAATTCCGTCAAAGTAGCCGCGGAAGATGATCCCGGTGTAATATTCGGCCTGGTTTACCAGTCCAAGGTCGATGATAACCCGGTCGGCAAGGCCGAGCTCACGCAGATTCTCGTAAATTGTACGGAGGTAATCGAGGCTTTCGTTCGCGCCGTTCTCCGAGAAGAGTTCATAGGCCTTTTCAAAGACCTCCTCCCCGCCAAAGAGCCGCGGCAGGTATTTGAGCGCCACAGCCGCGCGGCTACCGTCAAACTGCTCGAGCAGCTCTCCAAGCGCCGCGTAGTTCTTCTGCTCGACGCACTGACGGATCTCCTCCTTCGTCTCAAAGGAGGCGTCCAGGCTGTCGATGAGCGATTTGAAATAGCCGATGTGGCAAAGCTCGATCCGATAGCCTTCCCCGCTGATCTCCGAAAGGCCGGCGGCGGCGAGCTCGACAATTTCGAGATCGCTGCGCAGGCTGCTCGCGCCGATGAGTTCGACGCCGGTCTGAAAGATCTCGTTGCGTTTTCCGCGCAGATCGTGCTCAACGCGGTAGACATTCTGGCTGTAGTAAAGCCGCAGCGGCATCGGGACATTCTGCAGCCGGGTCGCGACCAGCCGCGCGATCGGGATGGTGCAGTCAGGGCGCAGAACCATCAGACGGCCGTGGATATCGGAAAGCTTATACATATTTTCCTGCGGAAAATGCGCCGCGGACGAAGTGAAAACGTCGTAGAACTCGATTGCCGGGGTGATCACCTGCCGGTATCCGCGGGAGCGGAACATTGCTGTCAGCCGGCTGGTCACCGCTTCACGCAGAACACATTCGTCAAAGAGCAGGTCGCGGGTACCATCCGGTGTGATTTTGTTATACTGCTTCATATTTGCCTCCGTTGCCGTTTCACTTTATCATGCTAATATGATAACATGATAAACTTTTCTTGTCAACAGAATAACCAAAGAAACCTGCGGAAAATTCACAAAAATGCTGGGACAGGATTCAGAAGAAAGAAACCTGCGAAGTGTCGGGCAGATCCCCCAGTGCGCCCGCACCGCGCAGCATCTCGATGACTGCGGAGGAAACTCCCGCACGGTTCGCAATATCGTCCGCGGAAATGAAATCCTCCTTTTTGGCCGTTTCCCACAGGCTTTTAGCGGCCGCCTCTCCAACCCCTTTCAGCGCCATAAAGGGCAACCGGATTTTTCCATCCTCCACCGCGTAAACATTGTAGTGGGATTTATAGAGGTCGACCGGCAAAAAGCTGATCCCGCGCGCCTGGCATTCGTGGATGATCTGCAGCATGGTTAAAACGCCTTCATCCTTTGCGGTGCGGTCGTTGCCGAGCGCCAGGAGGTTCTGCATCTTCTGCTTGGTCATCGCCTTGCCGCCGACCGCCGCTTCCGCGTCGAAGTCTCCGCCGCGCACTGTGAAGATAACCGCGTAAAATTCGAGCGGCTTATGCACCTTGAACCAGCAAAGCCGGATTGAGGCGATATCGTAAGCTGCCGCGTGTGCCTTTGGGAACATGTATTTGATTTTGAGACAGCTGTCGATGTACCACTGCGGCACTCCGTGCTCCTTCATAGCGGTGATGTGCTCCTCAGTCAGCAGTTTCGGCGCTTTGCCCTTTCGGGTGATTTCCATGATCTTAAACGCCATCTTTGGCTCGAGGCCTTTATGGAGCAGGTAGGTCATGATGCTGTCACGTGTTCCGATAACCTCGGAAATCGTACAGGTTCTGTTCTTGATGAGCTCCTGTGCGTTGCCGAGCCAGACGTCGGTACCGTGGCTGAGGCCGGAGATCTGAAGCAGGTCGGAAAAATTCTTTGGCTGTGCCTCGATGAGCATCCCGCGCACAAAATTGGTACCGAATTCCGGGATGCCGAGCGTGCCGGTGTTGCAGTCAATGTCCTCGGCTGTAACGCCGAGCGCGTCCGGGGACAAAAACAGGCTCATGACCGCCGGGTCGTTCATCGGGATGTCGTTGACATCCAGCCCGGTCATGTCCTCCAGATATTTATACATGGTCGGAACATCGTGCCCGAGTTCGTCGAGCTTGAGGATCGTGTCATGCAGCGAATGGAAGTCGAAATGGGTGGTGGTAATTTCGGAGGTCGCGTCGTCCGCCGGACGCTGTACCGCCGTAAAGTCAAATACCTCATGGCTGCTCGGCACGACGACCATGCCGCCCGGATGCTGCCCGGTCGTGCGCTTGACGCCGGTGCAGCCGATGGTCAGACGCTCCTCCTCCGCCCGGGTCATCACAAGCCCGCGCTCCTGCGCGTACTTTTTGACATAGCCATACGCGGTCTTATCCGCCACGGTCGAGATAGTTCCGGCCTTAAAAACATGGGTCGGGCCAAACAGCTCCTCGGTGTAGCGGTGGATGTTCGACTGGTATTCGCCCGAGAAGTTGAGGTCGATATCGGGCGCCTTGTCTCCGTCAAAACCAAGAAATGTCTCGAACGGGATGTCATGGCCGTCCTGTTTGCAATGGGTCCCGCATTCCGGACAATCTTTGCTTTGCAGGTCAAATCCGGAGCCAATTTCGCCTTTCGTAAAAAATTCACTCCAGCCGCAGTTGGGGCAGTAATAGTGCGGCGGCAGGGGATTGACTTCAGAGATACCCGCCATCGTGGCGACAAAGGAAGAACCCACCGATCCACGCGAACCGACCTTGTAGCCGCCGGCTTCACTTTTGGCAACCAGCTTCTGCGCGATCATGTAAAGAACGGCGAAACCGTGTTTGATGATCGAGCCAAGCTCCCGGTCGAGCCGCTTGCTGACCAGTTCCGGAATCACGCCGTTATGCTCGTACATCGAGCGGGCACGGTCCCAGGTGATCTGTTGAAGCTGTTCCTCCGCGCCGTCGATGGTTGGCGTGAAGGTGCCGTCCGGGATCGGGCGGATATCCGCTTCGATGAGATCGGCAATCCGATTGGGATTTTCGATGACCACCTCATGCGCTTTCTGGGCGCCGAGATAGTCAAACTCTTTGAGCATTTCATCGGTCGTGCGCAGATAGAGCGGAGCTTGGAGATCGGCGTCCGAAAAGCCCATGCCCGCCATCAGGATGGCGCGGAATTTCGCGTCGCCCGCGTCCATAAAGTGCACGTCGCAGGTCGCCACAACCGGTATTTTCAGCTTTTCGCCAAGCTTGACGATCGTTTCATTGTACTCCTTGACCGTATCGATGCTGGGAACCGTATTGTTGCGCACCATGAACTCATTGTTGCCGAGCGGCTGGATCTCCAGGTAATCGTAAAATTTTGCGATGTCGCAGAGATCCCCCCAACTTTTGCCCTCAATGATCGCACGGTAAAGCTGTCCAGCCTCACAGGCGCTGCCAATCAGCAGTCCTTCCCGATGCTCGATCAATTTGCTTTTTGGGATACGCGGGCGCTTCGCATAGTAGTCGAGATGGGAGATGGAAACCAGCCGGTAGAGGTTTTTAAGACCGGTGAGGTTCTTGACCAGGATGATCTGGTGGAAGGTCGGGGATTTCTTCACATCGACCGACGCGAGCGAGGTATTGATCTTTTCAATCGTATTGCAGGCCTTTTCCGTTTTAAGAATTTCACACATCTTGAGGAAGATCCGCGCGAGCATCTCCGCGTCGTCGCAAGCGCGGTGGTGGTTAAATTCACCAAGGCCCAGATGTTTGGCTACAATATCGAGTTTATGCTTTTTGAGCTCCGGGAAAAGCGAACGCGACAGGATCACCGTATCGATCGCGGAATATTCGCACGGCAACTTGCTGCGCCGCGCCGCCTGCCGCAAAAATCCCATATCAAACGGCGCGTTATGCGCGATGAGCACCGCCTTCGGGTTGCCGATGAAGGCGTAAAACTGCTCGAGCGCTTCCGCTTCGAGCGGCGCGCCGCGCACATCTTCGTCGGTGATGCCGGTCAATTGCGTGATCTGCGGCGGAATCGTGCGTTCCGGATTCACGAAAGTGTCGAACCGTTCAACCACTTCACCTGCGCGGATTTTGACCGCGCCGATTTCGGTAATCCGCTCGGTTGCGGCGGAAAGGCCGGTTGTCTCAAGGTCAAAGACGATCATTTCGTCATCGAGGGTCCCCTTCGCATGCCCGCTGACAGCATGGATGATGTCGTCCACAAAGTAGGCTTCCACGCCGTAAATGATTTTAAAGTCCCCGCCCTTCGCGCGGATCTTCGCGCAGGCGTTCATGCAGTCGGGAAATGCCTGCACAACGCCGTGGTCAGTGATGGCGACCGCTTTGTGCCCGAAGGAATAGGCCCGCTGCACCAGCTTGTCCGCCGGAGTCATGCCGTCCATCGCGGACATGTTGGAATGCATATGTAGTTCGACCCGTTTTTCCTCCGCAAGATCGCGGCGCAGGACCTTTTTCACCTTCGCGATACTGTCCGGGCGCAGGACGTTCTCATGATCGAACCGGTCGTACTCCACCAGCCCATGCAAAACGATCGTGTCGCCTTCCCGCAGTTCGTCGAGTCCCTTCACCTTCTTATCGAAGCGCCCGATCACCTTGGCGCAGTAAGAATTGGTGTAGTCGGTAAAATAGATCGTCAGGATCAGGGTCTTTTCGTCGCGGCTGGTGCGGCGGTCAAGCTTGAATACGTCCCCCCAGACGGTCACATTCCCACTTTCGATGTTGACCTGCGCCATCTCGACCGGGCGGCCCTTCGGCGGGTTGCCATAAAGGGTCACCATCGAGTTCGGTTCAAAGGGCAGCCCCTGCGCGTCGAACGAATGCCGGGTCGGCGCGGGGATCACAACGCCGTTGTCGAGTTTTTTCTCCTGCGGCCTTTGCGCGGGCGGCGTGTAGGCAATCGGCTCCGGCCGTGCCTTTTCCATCGTTTCCTGATAGATTTCGCTGTCCGGCGCGATCTCAAGCACCCCGTCGAACACAACCGAAACCTCCCTGCCGTATTCCTCCCTGATCAGGGCCGAAAGGTGGTTTGCGCAATGGATCTGCTCGAGAAAATCCTGTCCGCCGTGGCTCAGATAGATGCGCAGCGTGTCGCCAAGCAGATCCGCCTTTGCGCCATTAAAAAAGCCGTTGACCGGTACGCCGCGCGCGCCAATGCAGGCGACCAGCTCCGAAAGGCATTCGCTTGAAAAGCTTTCCGGCGCGTAACGCGGCTGAAGTTTTACCTCCTGCAATCCCAGCGCGGCACAAAGCGCCCGCCCCAGCTTGGTGAGCGCCGCATGCGCGGCAAGCCCGTCCATTTGCAGAGCAAGGCGCATTTCCCGGCTGTCCCGGTCAACCTGCATTGAGAGGATCTCCCCTCGGGCGACCTCATCCGCAACCGGAGTATCTATGTAATCGCCAAAAATCTCAATGAATGACGCCAATGATTTCACTCCTAAAGCTTTTCAATCTCCGCAAACAGCACCTCAAAGATCTGCTGCTCCGGATACTTCCCAACAACCTTCCCCTTTTTGAAGAGCAAAAGCTCCCCGTCCCCACCGGCCACGCCGATATCCGCTTCACGGGCCTCCCCCGGACCGTTCACCGCGCAGCCCATGACCGCCACCTTGATGTTCTTGCGACAGCCAGCAAGCGCATTTTCCACCTTTTCCGCCAACGCGATCAGATCGATCTTTGTACGTCCGCAGGTCGGGCAGGAAACGATCTGCACGCCGCAATCCGGATAGCCGATCGCCTTTAGGATGTCCTTTGCCGCGCGGATCTCCTCCACAGGATCTGCGGTGAGCGAAACGCGGATGGTATCCCCGATTCCGTCGCATAGGAGCGATCCGATTCCGACCGCCGATTTGAGAAGGCCCATATGCCTGGTGCCTGCCTCGGTCACGCCGAGATGCAATGGATAGTCAAGCTGCTGGGACGCCAGCCGGTAAGCCGAGATCATCGTTCGCACATCGGACGACTTGATCGAAATCACAATGTCATGAAAGTCAAACTTCTCCAGCAGGCGCGCGTGATACATCGCACTGTCAACCATCGCCTGCGGCGTGGGCGCGCCGTATTTCGCAAGGATCTGCTTTTCGAGCGAGCCGGAGTTAACCCCGATGCGGATCGGGATGCCCGCGTTTGCGCAGGCTACCGCCACCTGCCGAACCCGCTCGTCAACCCCAATGTTGCCGGGGGTGATCCGAATCTTGTCGA
>NZ_QSBX01000002.1:110976-341291 GCF_003465835.1 Anaerotruncus sp. AF02-27
GGGGTTGATCCGAATCTTGTCGATCCCGGCGCAAACACATGCCAGCGCGATCCGGTAGTCGAAGTGGATGTCCGCCACGAGCGGGATCGAAACAGCTTCCTTCACCGCCTCCACCAGCTTCACAGCGGAAATTTCCGGCACCGCCATGCGCAGGATTTCGCATCCGGCGGCCTCCAAAGCCTTGGCCTGCGCGACGCTGCCGGATATGTCGTCCGCGCGGGTATTTAACATCGACTGGATGGCAACGCGATTGCCTCCGCCGATCGTAAGGTTCCCGATTTTCACTGTCCTTGACATAAGACGACTCCTTTTCGCATTAAAACAGCTTTACAATATCATTGAGCGTGACAACCAGCATCAGCCCCATCAGCAGGATGAATCCCGCCGCGTGCACAAATCCCTCATACTTGGGATTGACCGGCCGGCGGATCACCAGCTCGATCAGCAGGAAGATGAGCCTGCCGCCGTCAAGAGCCGGAACCGGCAGAAGATTAAAAACGCCAATGTTGACCGTGATGAACCCCACAAGTGTGAGCAGCGTTTTCAGCCCGGCCGTACTCGCCTGCCCGATCACCGTCGAAACGCCGACCGGCCCGGAAAGCTCCGCAAGTGTAAAGTTGCCGGTGATCAGATTGAGGAAGGAGAGCCACACCTGCCGTACGATTGAAAACATCCACAGCACCGTGTACTGCACACTGTTCAGGAAGGTCTTTTCCGCCGAATAAACATAAAAGTCCAGATTAATAAGCCGCGTCCCGTCCTCGGCCGTGTCCATCTTGAACTGCACCTGGGGAATTTCCAGCTTCTGCCCGTCGCGCAGGACCGTGAAGTCCACAACCCCGTCCCGGTCGCTGATCATCGAAAAGGTGATGTCGTTTGAGGTGAATACGCTGGTGCCGTTGATCTTGAGAATTTTATCGCCCACCATCAATTTTTCGTTGCTCACTGCTGCCGCGCCGTCCGCCGGGTCAGGGTGAAATTCCGAAATGGTGGTCGTGGGCAGCGTTGTGCGCATGCCCACCAGGATTGAAAGGATGATAAAGCCAAGCAACAGGTTCATGATCGCGCCCGCGCAGACGAAGAGAATCCGTTTCCAGAGCATAACATTGCAGAAGGCGCGCGGGTCAGTGCTGTCCTCGTCCTCGCCCTCCACCGAGACATAGCCGCCAACTGGCAGCGCGCGCAGCGAATACTGCGTTTCGCCCTTGTGCCAGGAGAAAAGCGCCGGGCCCATGCCAATGGCGAACTCGTTGACCCGCATCCCGGAGAGCTTGCCGACCGTGAAATGGCCGAGCTCATGGATAAAAATCAACAGTCCGAACACAAGGACCGCCACAATCACCTGAAAAATAACACTCATAAACGTTTCCTCACGATCGATCGATTAAAATTGGGAGAAATGCCTTCCTATCATAGTATTCTTATCTCCCACGGCAATATTCCAAAACCATCTCCCGCGCCTGCCGATCGGTCTCCAATACTTCCTTCAATGTGTAATGCTTTTCCACTTTACATTTAAAATTTTCCAGAACATGCCCTACACAGCGCCCAATCTCCTGGAATTTGATCTTTCCCGCGAGAAACAGCGCCACCGCTTGCTCGTTCGCACCATTGACCGCGCAGGGATACAGCCCGCCGCGCCGGATCGCCTCAATACAGTGCCGCAGGCAGGCAAAGGTTTCAAAATCCGGCTTTTCAAAGGTAAGCTTGCCATAATCGGTGAGTGACAGCCGCTGCACCGCGGTCGGTTCCCGCTGCGGATAGGTCAGCGCATACTGGATCGGGATCACCATATCCGGCACGCCAAGCTGTGCGATCACTGAACCGTCTATGTACTCCACCGCCGAATGGATCACGCTCTGTGGATGGATCACCACTTCGATCTGCTCCGGCATAAGATTAAAGAGCCACATTGCCTCGATGAACTCGAGCCCCTTGTTCATCAGCGTCGCGGAATCGATCGTGATCTTTGCCCCCATTTCCCAGTTCGGATGCTTGAGCGCCTCTTTCACCGTGACATTTTCGAGCTCAGCCGCTGTTTTACCGCGAAACGGCCCGCCCGACGCGGTCAGGATGATCTTCTTGAGTGCTTTGCGGTCGTTGCCCTGCAGCGACTGGAAGATAGCGCTGTGCTCGCTGTCGACCGGCAGAATCTCCACTCCGTTTGCGGCGGCGGTCTCAGTTACGAGCTTCCCGCCTGCGACCAGCGTTTCCTTGTTGGCAAGCGCAACCGTCTTTTTCGCCCCGATCGCCGCCAGCGTTGGCTGTAGACCCACCATACCGACGACTGCATTGCAGACGATATCGTTCTCTGCAAGCTGCGCAGCCTCGCACATGCCTTCCACGCCCGCCAGCAGCCGGATGTCCGTGTCGGCCAACCGCGTTTTCAGATCGGTATAGGCGTTTTTGTCCGAAACGACAACATAGCGAGGGGTAAATTCCCTCGCCTGCTGTTCGAGCAGGTCAACGCTTCTGTTTGCGGCCAGGACGTTGACCCCATATCCCAAGCTTTTGCAGCTTGTCAGTGTCTGGGTTCCGATCGAACCGGTCGAACCCAACAGTGCGATTCTCTTTTTCAAAATACCGCTCACTTCCCAATTAAACGAGTTGCGCCAGCGGCAGGTGCTGGCTGATGATAAAGACCAGCGGGATCACCATGAGCGCGCTGTCGAAGCGGTCCATGACGCCGCCATGCCCGGGCATGATCGAACCGTAATCCTTCACACCGAACTGGCGCTTGATGACCGACGCGGAAAGGTCTCCCAAAATGCTGACCGCCGACAAAAACGGTACAATCGCCAGAAGCCAGCCGTAATGGATACTGATCGGATGTCCAAAATAAGCCGACGCAAGCGAATAGAGCCACATGACCAGCTGGATCATGACCTCCGCAAACATCGCGCCTCCGATAGCGCCTTCCACCGTCTTTTTTGGGCTTATGTAAGGCGCAAGCTTATGCTTTCCAAATGCGCGGCCCGCAAAATAGGCCCCCGTGTCCGAGAGCCATGCGCTGCCCAGTGCGAGCAGCACGTAGAAAATACTCAGGGCAGCGCCCCAGCGGTCGCGCAGATAGACAATGGTCGTCAGCGAAAACGGGATCATGATGCAGAACATGAAGCCCATCGCCACCTGTTCAATGCGGAATGACATATGGTTGCGCAGCAAAATCGAGAAGATCGCAACCACAAAGATATAACAAATCAGGATCAGATTCCGTGCAATCCAGCTCATTGAGATAAAAGGGATAACTGCGGAAAACACCAAAGCAACCGCGGAAAAGAGCCGGTTTGCTTTCCAGCATCCGGTCGCCGCGAGCAGCTCATAAACCGCGATCAGCGCAATCAGCATAATGGCAACGTTGAGCACAGCTGTTTCAAACAGTACCAGAACCAAAAACAATACAACCAGCCCGATTGCGGAACTGATGATTCTTTGCTTCATGAGGGCACTCCAATCTGCCGCACCATTCTATTTATGACGGTCAGGCCCGTGCGTGAGGCTCTGACGAAAGATTGGGGTCAGATACCGCCGAACCGGCGCTCCCGGTTGACATACTCCAAGATTGCCTGATCGAGATATTCCGGTGTGAAATCCGGCCACAAGACATCCATAAAGACCAGTTCCGCATAGGCGGACTGCCAGAGCAGGAAATTCGAGGTGCGCAGTTCCCCGCTTGGCCGGATAATCAGATCCGGATCGGGCTGCCCGGCGGTATACATCGCGCTGGACAGCGCCTGTTCGTCGATCTCGTTTGGCGAGAGCAAACCGTCCGCGCAGCGGCGCGCGAGCTTGCGTACCGCATGCACAATTTCGTCACGTCCGCCGTAATTGAGTGCGATATTGATGTTGATGGCTGTATTATCTCTGCTGCCATCCTCCACCCGCTCCATCATTTCCCGAATGTCCGCGGCCAATGGTCCGCGCTCCCCCAAAAAGCGTATACGGGCATTTTCCTCCTGATGCTTGAACGTTTCAGAAAGGTAACGCCGCAGTAAATCCATAAGCGCCTCGACTTCGTCAGCCGGACGCTTCCAGTTTTCGGTGGAAAAGGCATACACGGTGATGTACTTGATCCCAATACTGCGGCAGTACTGTGCAATCTTTCCAAATACGTCCGCGCCCTGCCGGTGGCCAGCGCTGCGGGGAAGCCCACGCTTCGCCGCCCACCGGCCGTTCCCATCCATTATAAAGCCGATGTGTACCGGCAATTTTTCAGCCGGTACACCAGCCAGCAAAGATTTTGCCATGCGAAGCTCCATTCCATGCGCACGCCGGTACGCCGCGCATGCGTTATATCATAATCAGATCTCGAGGATTTCCTTTTCCTTCTTCGCGGAGATCTCATCGATGCGTTTGCAGAACTTATCGGTCAGCTTCTGAACGTCGTCTTCCAAATCCTTGATCTCGTCCTCGCTGACTTCGCTCGATTTTTTGAGCGCTTTGAACTTCTCATTCGCGTCGCGGCGGATAGAACGGATCGCTACCTTGGCTTCCTCGCCCTGCTTGCGGATCTGTTTACAGATCTCTTTTCTGCGTTCCTCGGTCAGCGGCGGAAACACGATGCGGATCACCGAACCGTCATTGGTTGGGTTGATGCCGATATCCGATGCCTGGATCGCCTTCTCAATCGGTTTCAGTGTGGATTTGTCCCATGGCTGGATGACCAGAATACGCGCTTCCGCGACCGAAATCGCCGCCATCGACTGCACCTGCGTAGGAGTGCCGTAATAATCGACCATAACCTTGTCAAGAACAGCCGGGTTTGCGCGTCCGGCGCGGATGGCCGCGAATTCCTTTTCCAGAACGGCAATAGTTTTTTCCATCTTGTCGTTATACACCTGAACTTTTTCCTTCATGACTTAATCCTCCTTGACTATTGTACCAATTTTTTCACCTTTTATTGCCGAGAGAATGTTATCAGGATTGGAGAGACTGAACACAAGCACCGGGATATGGTTATCCTTACACATCGCAGCAGCGGTGCTGTCCATCACTTTAAGCCCTTTTTCCAGCACCTCCTGGAAGGTGACCTCGTCATATTTGACCGCGTTGGGATAAATATTCGGGTCGCAATCATAGACGCCGTCAACCATGGTCGCCTTCAGGATGATGTCCGCGTCGATTTCCGCCGCGCGCAGCGAAGATGCCGTATCGGTTGAAAAGAACGGATTACCTGTCCCACAGCCGAACACCACAACGCGCCCTTTTTCAAAGTGGCGGATCGCACGGGAACGAATATATGGTTCCGCGATCTGCTGCATGGTGATCGCCGTCTGTACCCGTACCTGGACGCCCTGCGCCTCCAGCGCGTCTGCAATTGCCAGCGAGTTCATCACCGTGGCAAGCATCCCCATATGATCGGCGCGGGTCCGATCCATCTGGCCGCTTGAACGTCCGCGGAAAAAGTTTCCGCCCCCCACGACGATTCCAATCTGTGCGCCAAGATCCACACTTTTTTTGATGCTCTGGCAAATGCGGAACACCACGTCATAATCAAGCCCGATTTTTTTGTCTCCCGCAAGTGCTTCCCCGCTGAGCTTTAAAAGCACCCGCTTATACTTCAGTGGCATGGAATACCTCCATATCGTAAATTTTGTCATAGCAATGGTATACCTATACTAACCTATTTTACAATAACCACAAAATAAAGTAAAGTCTTCCGAGCAAAAAACACAAAAGGTTCCATAAAAATGCTTCCATTCCAGTTGGTATTCCCGGCCTTGGAAAATGCAAAAGCGCCCCCGGCACCAGCTGGGAGCGCTTTGGATCTCAAGTCTTATTTCATCATGCTGGCAACTTCGTCCGCGAAGTTGTCGCTGCGTTTCTCAAGGCCTTCGCCCTTCTCATAACGAACGAAACCGGTAATTTTGATCGAACCGCCCAAAGTCTTTGCCATCTCAGCGGTATACTGACCGACGGTCATATCACCATTCTTAACAAACGCCTGGTCGACGAGGCAGTTCTCTTTATAATATTTGCTGATTCTGCCGTCAACCATTTTGGCGATGATCTGCGCAGGTTTGTTCTTAAGCTTTTCATCGTTCTGGATCTGAGCGGTGAGGATTTCCTTCTCCTTCTCAATCACTTCAGCCGGAACCGAAGCTTCATCCAGATAAGCCGGGCTCAGCGCGGCAATCTGCATCGCGACATCCTTCGCATACTCGGTAAAGCCATCTTTACCGGCCACATCGGTGTCGAAGGTGACCATAACGCCGATTCTGCCGCCACCATGCACATAGGTGACAACATCGCCTTCCGCGTAAATGAAGCGGCGGATCTTCATATTCTCACCGATGGTAAGAATCTTGTCACGCAACTCCTCTTCGACAGTCATGGAAGACCCAACCATCTGCATCTGCATCAGCGCGTCGACGTCTGCGGGCTTATTGGCCGCGACAGTTTTCGCGCAGGCAGTGACAAACTCCATAAACTTCTCGTTCTTGGCGACAAAATCGGTTTCAGAGTTGACTTCGATCACAACGCCGACCTTGGTCGCGTCGTCGACCATCGCAAGTACAACGCCTTCGGCGGCGATTCTGCCGGATTTTTTCGCGGCAGCCGCCAAGCCCTTTTCACGGAGCACTTCAATTGCTTTATCCATATCGCCGTCGGTCGCGGTGAGCGCTTTTTTGCACTCCATCATGCCAACGCCGGTTTTCTCTCTGAGCGCCTGTACATCTTTTGCAGTAAATGCCATTTTGCATAACCTCCGTATTCGTTTCGATTAAAGTTATTATTCGGCAGCTTCGTCGGTTTCATTCTCTTTTGCTTCCGCTTCTTCCGGAGCAGCGCTCATATCGCCCTGACGGCCTTCAATGATCGCGTCCGCAATGGTGGCGGAAAGCAGCTTGACGGCGCGGATCGCATCGTCATTGCCGGGAATAACATAATCGATTTCGTCCGGATCGCAGTTGGTGTCAACGATCGCAACAATGGGGATACCGAGTTTGCGGGCTTCCGCAACCGCGATCTTCTCTTTGCGCGGGTCAACAATGAAGAGCGCCGCCGGCAGTCTCTTCATCTCTTTGATGCCGCCCAGGAATTTTTCGAGTTTCTCGATCTCAAGCTCGAGCTTGATGACTTCTTTCTTCGGCAGACGGTCAAAGGTGCCGTCCTCTTCCATCTTGCGCAGCTGAGCAAGACGCTCGATCCTGCGGCGGATGGTCTTGAAGTTGGTGAGCATGCCGCCGAGCCAGCGGGCATTTACATAGTAAGCTCCCGCGCGGGTCGCTTCCTCGCGGACCGAATCTCCGGCCTGTTTTTTGGTTCCGACAAACAGGACATTTCCGCCGTTCGCAGCCAGGTCGCGCACGAACATATAAGCCTCGTCCAGTTTCTTGACGGTCTTCTGCAGGTCGATGATATAGATGCCGTTACGCTCGGTGAAGATGTAACGCGCCATTTTGGGGTTCCACCGCCGGGTCTGATGACCGAAGTGTACGCCTGCCTCCAGAAGTTGTTTCATTGATACTACGCCCATGATAAATTCCTCTCTTTCGGTTATTTTTCCGCCACCATGCATCCGCTCGCCTTATCATCCCGAAACGTCCGGGACACCCGACAAGACAATCGCACGGTGTGTGTTTTGCAGGTAATCTCTACATACCAGCCGTAATATATTACCACAAAAAGAGGAAACATGCAAGTGCCAATTTAAAAAAAATTCCGCCGTCCGGTTTTCGTGCTAATCCTCGGTCAGAATATGAAAGAACCCGCCTCCGGACTTTTTATGCTCCTCACGGCTTGGCGGAAGCACATGGTTCACCAGGATGGTGTCCTCCCCGATCACTTCGATATCCTCCCACGGGATAATAATATCTTCTTCCCGCCCAAGAATTCCGAAAAACCGGAGCTTTCCCCTGATCACGATCGAATTGACCCCGGCACTCACCGTATCGATCTCCACATCGTCCACATATCCGAGTTTACAGCCGTTTCGGACATTGATCACATACTTGCTGCGCAAATCACCCAGCCTGCAAAACATCATGGCCCCTCCTTTTATCATGCAAAAAATGCAAAAAATTCCATTACAGTATATGCTGGGGCAAAGTAGAATAGAGCTGTTTCTGGTAATTTGACTTTTTTCTGGAAATGCCATATGATAATCGCGCTATAAATATTGAAGAGGTGTTGCATTTGCAAAGAGAGAAATTTTCTTCCCGCCTTGGCTTTCTGCTGATCTCGGCGGGCTGTGCCATCGGGCTTGGAAATGTCTGGCGCTTTCCATATATCACCGGACAGTACGGCGGTGCGGCATTTGTACTGATCTATCTGTTTTTCCTGGTGGTGCTCGGCCTGCCGATCATGGTGATGGAATTTTCAGTCGGCCGGGCCAGCCAGAAGAGCGCCGCGCTTTCCTTCCACGTGCTGGAACCTAAGGGTACCAAATGGCATTGGTACAGTTACGGAGCCATGGCCGGGAATTATCTGCTGATGATGTTCTACACCACCGTCTGTGGCTGGATGATCATCTATTTCTTCAAGATGGCCGCGGGGGAATTTTCCGGAAAAAACCCGGAGGAGGTCGGCGCGGTTTTCAATGCCATGCTTGCACAGCCGGTCCTTATGACCATATGCATGATCACGGTTGTACTGATCGGTTTCGGCGTTTGCTCGATGGGGCTCAAAAACGGCGTTGAACGGATCACAAAGGTCATGATGAGCTGTCTGCTGGTTGTCATCCTTTGCCTTGTTGTGCGTTCGGTCACATTGCCCGGCGCTTCCGAGGGCCTGCGTTTTTATCTGATGCCCGATTTCAGCAAAATTTCCGAACAGGGGACTGGGACGGTCATCTATGCCGCCATGGGGCAGGCGTTCTTCACGCTGAGCCTCGGCATCGGCGCGATGGCGATCTTCGGCAGTTACATCGGCCGCGACCGCTCGCTGACCGGGGAATCGATCAATATCACCCTGCTCGACACCTTTGTGGCACTGATGTCCGGCCTTGTAATTTTTCCCGCCTGTTCGGCCTTCCAGGTCGATCCGGGCCAGGGGCCCGGCCTTGTGTTCATCACCCTGCCGAATATTTTCAACGCAATGCCCGGCGGACGGCTTTGGGGAAGCCTGTTCTTCATGTTCCTGACCTTTTCGGCCTTCTCCACCATCATCGCCGTATTTGAAAATATCGTTTCTTTCGCTATGGATCTATGGCACTGGCCGCGCAAAAAAGCCGTTCTCTTCAATATCGCCGCAATTATTCTGCTATCGATGCCCTGTGTGCTCGGCTTCAACCTATGGAGCGATTTCGCGCCCTTCGGCGCAGGTTCGACAATCCAGGACCTCGAAGATTTCATCATCAGCAATAATCTGCTCCCAATCGGATCGCTCATTTACCTGCTTTTCTGTACCTCCCGGTACGGCTGGGGATGGAAAAATTTCCTGGCGGAAGCGGACCAGGGCGATGGGATCAAGTTTCCTGCCTGGACGCGCTGTTATGTCAGTTATATCCTGCCGCTGATTGTCCTTGTGATTTTTCTGCAGGGGTATAACGAAAAATTCCAGCTGCTCAATAAGCTGTCCGCCCTGTTCCATTGATCTGCAAAAATGCCCGGCCAATGGCCGGGCATTTTTCTCTTTGCCGCATGTTTCATATGCGCAGCTGAATTCAGATGTGCTTTTTGATCCAGTCGAGCGCGCCTTTTTCCAACCGGGAAACCTGTGCCTGTGAAATACCGATTTCCTTTGCGACTTCCATCTGGGTTTTGCCCACAAAAAAACGAAGGCTTAAAATCCGCTTTTCCCGCTCCCCCAGGCTTTTCATCGCTTCCTTGATCGCGATTTCATCCATCCAATCGCTTTCGCCGTCTCGATCCCCCACCTGATCCATCACGAAGATCGTGTCGCCTCCATCCGAATAGACCGGTTCATACAGGGACATCGGCTCGACAATCGCTTCGAGCGCGAGTACGACCTCCTCTTTTTTCACACCCATTTCGGCGGCGATCTCATCCACAGTCGGTTCCTTTGCATTGCGTCCGATCAGCGCTTCCTTCGCCTGCATCGCTTTATAGGCCATATCCCGCAGCGAACGGCTGACGCGGACCGAATTGTTGTCCCGCAGATGCCGCCGGATCTCGCCGATGATCATCGGGACCCCATAGGTGGAAAAACGGACATTCTGGTTCGGGTCGAAATTATCAATGGCTTTGATGAGTCCAATGCAGCCCACCTGGAACAGATCGTCCAGATTTTCACCGCGATTGGTGAATTTCTGCACCACCGAAAGCACCAGGCGCAGGTTCCCGCTGATCATTTCATCCCGTGCTCTTTCGTCTCCCTCCCGGATGCGTTTTAAAAGCTCTATCTTCTCCTTTTCCTTCAATACGGGCAATTTTGAAGTATTGATTCCGCAGATTTCCACTTTATTATAGTACACGTTCCCGCACCCCATCCACCAATTATCTTTACAGAATCTAGTATGGACGGGGTCCAAATCAAACATACAGCATTTACAGCTTACCAATAATTACCCAAAAGGCCCGCATGATTTTCCATACGGGCCTTTTGGGTAATTATTGGTTTATATAATCTTTTCCAGTTCTTTTTTCAGCTTTTTGATGATCCGTTTTTCCAACCGAGAAATATACGATTGGGAAATCCCGATGATATCCGCCACTTCCTTCTGCGTTTTTTCCTCCTGCCCGCAGAGCCCAAACCGCATCTGCATGATCATCCGCTCGCGGTCTGAAAGATGTTCGACAGCGCCGAGCAGTAGGTTTTTCTCGGCTTCATCCTCGATTGGGCGGTTGATACTGTCAGGATCAGTGCCGAGGATATCCGAAAGAAGCAGCTCATTGCCGTCCCAGTCGATGTTGAGCGGCTCGTCGATCGATATTTCATTTTTGTGCGACGCATTTTTGCGCAGGTGCATCAGGATTTCATTTTCAATACAGCGGGAAGCATAAGTTGCCAGTTTGATATTTTTCTGCGGGCAGAAGGTGTTGACCGCCTTGATCAGCCCGATTGTCCCGATGGAAATGAGATCTTCCACACAGATGCCGGTCGATTCAAATTTCTTCGCAATGTAGACGACCAGCCGCAGATTATGTACTGTAAGCGTTTCCTTCGCGGATTCATCATTCTGTTCCAGCCGGGCAAAAACCTTTTTTTCCTCCTCCTTGGAAAGCGGAGCGGGCAAGGTCTCCGGTCCATTGATATAGTAGATCCCGCGGCCCAGCCGCAGGCGCCACAGCAACGCCCTGATGCGGTCTGCCAAATATCGGGCCCATCCGATTTTAAAGACTGTCATTGCTAAAATCCACCTTTCCCTGTTGCCTGATGCAAAATTCAGCCGCGATCCACAAGCTGCGGATTTAAAAGCGCTTGGTACTCCCCGCCAATCGGCTCGCGGCTGGACGCGATATAGACATCGGAGGTCTTGATCTGTTTTCCATCCCCGACGATGGTGACCTCATCCGGATGAAATCCTTCAAGCGTCCCCTGCCCGGTCACGGTCAAACAGGGGATCACCCGGAAGCTGACGCTTTCATCCGGCCTCACCTTCCCGGCCAGTTCCCGGTCGCAGACAATCACTGGCGCGCCGGAAAACGGTTCCCTGAGGCTGCTTCCGGTATCCGCCAGACCTTTGAAGGACACCGTTTTCCCACTTACCGAAACGGTCACATCGTAGAGTTTCTTCTCATGCGTACGGCCGGCGAAGAGCTTCTCCAGCAGGCTCAGCAGCAGATAGGCCGCCGTGGTCGAAAAAATCAGCATAAGCGCCGAGATATCGAAATAGACCACTCCGTTATAAAAAAGCATCCCAGCCGGCGCAAGGAAAAAGGACACCGCCAGCAGAAATCCCGCAAAGATAAAACTGACCGCGAAAGTCATGAGCAACGCTTTTAAAAAGCGCTGCCATGGCCTTGCGCCAAACGCTGTCGCGGCCATTGCAGCGGCAAGCAGCAGCTTATAAAGCGCCTGGAACCAAACGCCGATATAAGGCAGAAAGATGATGAGCGAACCAAACGCGCCCAGCAATGCGGCAAAAAAGAGCCGCCGCCTGCGCATGACCAGGCCGAGCAGCTTGCCGGATGCGAGCAGGAGCAGGAGATTTATGATATAATTCACCACCACAAGCACATCCGCATAAACTGTCATACCGAACGCCATCCTTCCGTCTAGTCCACAAACTATATTATAGGTACCGGACAAGTTTTCTTTCTGTCGAAACAAGCAGACGAGAAATATTCTCTGCTAACAAGAAAGACGCGTCCTGCATAGAATGAGAAGGAACAGCGAATGTATCTTCCATTGTGAGCTGTACCTTATCTATACATTAATTCTGAACAAAAGGTGTGATTATTTTATGGCTTGTTGTTGTAACAACAGGTGTCAGTGCGGATGCCACTGCGTTTGCAATTGTAATTGCAACTGTAACTGCCGCAAAAGGACCTGTATGAACTGCAAAATCACCCCCGTGAGCGGATGCCCTGACAAAAGCGAAGGGCTCAACTGTGAATGGTATCCAATCTATGAGGATGGCTGCGGCTGCGGTCCCGACCGTCCGCTGCGCCTGTGCTGCGACCAGGACGGCTGCTGCGGACTTTTCCCGGAGGCTTGCCGCAATACCTTCTGGCCCGATTTTGCGCATCCCCGTTGGCTCTGCTGCCAGGATCTTTACTGCGCAGCCAGAAAGTCGAATAAACCCTGTCCCTGCCAGACCGCGTGAAGGCGAAAAAGGCCGGCGGAAACAAATGTTTCCGCCGGCCTTTTTCTTTATCATTTCTGATTTCGTTTGACCCAGCTGAGCAGCCCGTTCGCATCGATGATTTCCTTGATAAATGCCGGGAACGGAATTGCTGTGTAGCTTTCATTTTTGGTGAGGTTTTTGATCACACCGGTGTCAAAGTCCACCTCAACCCGGTCGCCGTTTTCAATCGCGTCGCTGGCCGCCTCGCATTCCAGGATCGGCAGGCCGATATTGATCGCATTGCGGTAGAAGATCCGCGCGAAGGTCTTTGCGATAACGCAGGAAACCCCGTTCTCCTTGATGACCATCGGAGCGTGTTCCCGCGAGGACCCGCAGCCAAAGTTGAATCCGCCGATCATGATATCCCCGGGCCTTACCTTTTTGACGAATTCCCTGTCGATATCCTCCATGCAGTGGTCCGCGAGCTCCCTGCGGTCGGAGATGTTGAGACAACGCGCCGGGATGATCACATCGGTATCGATGTTGTCTCCATATTTATGGACTGTTCCTACTGCTTTCATTCTGACCGCCTCCTCAAACTTTTTCAGGATCTGCAATTTTCCCTGCAACAGCGCTCGCGGCGGCAACCGCCGGGGACGCAAGGTATACTTCCGATTTTACATGGCCCATCCTGCCGACAAAGTTGCGGTTGGTCGTCGCCACGCACCGCTCGCCCTCCGCCAGGATTCCCATATATCCGCCGAGGCATGGACCGCAGGTCGGTGTGGAGATGGCGCAGCCTGCCTCCAGGAAGATATCAAAGTAACCTGCATGCATCGCCTCGCGGTAGATCTGCTGGGTTCCGGGGATGACGATGCAGCGTACATTTTTCGCAAGCTTTTTCCCCTTCAGAATCTCTGCCGCCGCCGCGAGGTCACTGAGCCTCCCGTTGGTACAGGACCCGATAACCACCTGGTCGATCGCGACGTCTCCGACCTCGTCGATGGTCTTTGTGTTCTCCGGCAGATGCGGGAAGGAAACGGTCGGGCGCAGCGCCGAAAGGTCGATATCAATGACCCGCTCATATTCCGCGTCAGGGTCGGGCGTGAAGATCTCAAAAGTCCGATTGACACGGCCTTTTTCATAGGCCAGTGTCACTTCGTCGACTTCGAAGATGCCGTTTTTGCCACCCGCTTCGATCGCCATATTCGCCATGGTGAGACGGTCATCGATCGAAAGGTTCCCAAGCCCCGCCCCGCCGAACTCCATCGATTTGTAGAGCGCCCCGTCCACGCCGATCATGCCGATGATGTGCAGGATGACGTCCTTGCCGCTCACCCATTTGCCCGGCTTTCCGGTCAGATTGAATCGGATTGCGGACGGGACCTTGAACCAGCCTTTTCCGGTCGCCATCGCGGCGGCCATATCGGTCGAGCCGAAGCCGGTCGAAAAAGCGCCAAGCGCGCCGTAAGTGCAGGTGTGGCTGTCCGCGCCGACCACCAGCTCGCCCGGGGCAACCAGGCCCTTTTCCGGCAGAAGCGCATGTTCGATGCCCATTTCGCCCACGTCGAAATAGTTTACCACATCGTATTTGTTCGCGAACTCCCGGCAGCGTTTAGAAAGCTGCGCCGCCTTGATATCCTTGTTCGGGGTGAAGTGGTCGAGCACGATTGCGATGCCGGATTTGCTGTAGATACTGTCGAAACCATACTTTTCAAACTCATCGATCGCCACCGGCGTGGTGATGTCATTGCCGAGCACCAGGTCGATATCCGCGTTGATCAGCTGTCCCGCCACAACCGATTCGAGGCCCGCTTTTTTCGCCAGAATTTTCTGGCTCATGGTCATTCCCATTTTTCTCGCTCCTTTTGCGCTTATTTCCCGGAAAGATCGGCCTTCACGTTGCCGGAAAGCGCGATCGCTTTATTGATTGCGTTGATATAGCTGCGGATACTTGCCTCCAGGATATCTGGGGAAAGCCCGCGCCCAGTGACAAGGTTGCCTTCACAGGTGATCTTGCTGATCGCCTCTCCCAGCGCGTCTTCGCCCTCGGTAACCGCCTGAATGGTCCAGTTTTCGAGTTTGGTCTGGCGCTTTACAATCCGGTCGATCGCCTTGAACGCCGCGTCAATCGGGCCTTCTCCGCGCGCCACATGTTCAAATTCCTCCCCGTCCTTGACAAGCCGCACCACAGCAGTCGCCGAGATGACTGTACCGGAATTGATGACAAAACTCTTAAGCGAATAGGTTTGTTTGACGTCGTTGACGGCGGTCGCGCTGATAAGCGCCTCGATGTCGCGGTCGGTGATGTCCTTTTTGCGGTCGGCCAGCACCTTGAAGCGCTCGAACGCCGCCGCGATGTCCTCCTCGCTCATCCTGTAACCCAGCTCGGAGATGCGGTCGGCAAAAGCATGTTTGCCGGAATGCTTGCCCAAAACCATCGTGTTCTTGTTGACGCCAACGTCCTCCGGCTGCATGATCTCGTAGGTTTCGCGGTTGGCCAGCACGCCGTGCTGATGGATACCGCTTTCATGTGCGAAAGCGTTCGCGCCGACAATCGATTTATTGGGCGCGATCGGCACGCCGGTGATGGTGGAAAGCAGCTTGCTGGTGCGGTAAATCTGCTTGGTGTCGATTCCTGTTTCGGCATCGTAATAGTCGCGGCGGGGCTTAATGCCCATGACAATCTCTTCGAGCGCCGCGTTACCGGCACGTTCACCAATTCCGTTGATGGTACATTCGAGCTGGGTGGCCCCCGCCTTGACACAGGCGAGCGATGTGGCCACCGCGAGCCCCAGATCGTCGTGGTTATGCACTGAAATGTCCACATGCGGGTTCTGCAGATGGGATTTGATGTAAAAGACCAGGTCGTACATCTCGGTTGGCGTCGCATAGCCGGTGGTGTCTGGGATATTGATGGTGGTTGCACCGGCCGCAATCGCCGTGTCGAACACCCGCACCAGGAAATCTCGATCACTGCGGGAAGCGTCCTCGGCGGAAAACTCAATGTCGCTGCAGAGACTTCGGGCAAATCGGACCATGTACGCCACCCGTTCAACCACCTGCTCCCGGGTCATCTTGAGCTTATACTGCATGTGGATGTCGCTGGTCGCGATAAAAACATGGACCCGCGGGGATTCGGAGAATTTCACCGCGTCGTAGGCGCGCTGGATATCCCCTTCAACGCTGCGTGCGAGTCCGGCTACCGTGCAGTTCTTCACGGTCTGGGAAATCTGTTTGACCGATTCAAAATCATCCGGCGAAGATACCGGGAACCCCGCTTCAATGATATCCACGCCCAGCCGTTCAAGCTGGCGCGCCATCTCGAGCTTCTCCTTCAGATTCATGCTGCAGCCGGGCGATTGCTCGCCGTCGCGCAGGGTCGTGTCAAAGATTTTAATTTTCTGGCTCATGTCGTTCACCTTTCTTCTTTTCGTTCGTTCTTTGTTTCGCAGCCGAAAAAAGGTTTTCACCCAAAGCGTGGCGGTAAACAAAAAAACCTTCGTCTCTTTAGAAGAGACGAAGGTTTTAAAAACTTCCGTGGTACCACTCTTGTTGACCGGAAAACCGGCCCGCTCGGCCGCATCTAACAATGCGCTCTCAAGATAACGGTGAGATACCGTCCACACCTACTTGCCGCACGGCTTTTGGCTGGAAGCTCAGGGGCGAGTTATACGCACATCCGCGGTACTGCCTTGCACCATCCGGCAGCTCTCTGCGACACGCTGGGTGTGTTTTGTTCCCCGTCATAGCCTTTGGGATATTGATCTTGGTTGCTATCATAACGCTGGAAAAAGAATTTGTCAAGCGTTATTTTTAAAAATTCTGTCAGGAGCGTTTCAGGATTTTGGCCAGCGGCTTTCCGACGGTCAGTGTCAGAAAGGTTGCAATCGCAGCCTCGATCGTACCGGAAACCGCGATCACACCGATGATCATCTTAAAAAGCGCGGAAAAATCGATCCCCTTGGCAGCAGCATACCGCTTGCCAAAAAAGATATAGATTCCCGCCATAACCAGCACCGTATTGGTAAGCGACCCCAAAAGCCCCGCGCCGATAAACGCCGGAAGGTCGCTTTTGGGCCAGAGCTTTACAAGCCCCCGAAAAACATATGCCGCAACAATCCCAATGCAGATCCGCGGAACCATCGCCACCACAATACTCCAGAAATTCCCCAGCATTGGCGTAAAGACAAACGAAGTGAGGGTTGGCGCGGTAGTGTTTGACAAAATACTCATAAGGCCCATCAGTCCGCCGAGAACCCCGCCCGCCATCGGGCCGAGCAGCACGCCGCCCAAAATGACCGGAACGTGCATAATCGTCGCCTTGATGACCGGCGTCTGGATGAAGCCGAGCGGCGTGATGCCGAGAAGGATGGTCAGCGCGGCAAGCAGGCCAAGCATCGTCAGATATTTCGTGGATGAAAATTTACCCGCCATAACCGCGCCTCCCGCATCTTTATCGCTATCGCTGTTTCCCGTCAGCCCAACAGGACCTTATGGTAAACCTTCTTACCCTTTTTGAGAATCACATGACCTTTTCCGAACGCGTCGGCAGCTACAGCTTCCGCAAAGTCAGAAACCTTTACATCATCGACAGAGATACCGCCCTGCTGGATCAGGCGCTTGGCTTCGCCCTTTGACGGCGCCAGACCGGACTTTACAAGCAGGTCGACCACACTGATCTTCCCATCCGCAAAATCGGAAGCGGAGATTGTGGTGGACGGCATGTCATCGCTTGAGGTTCCCGCGCCGAACAGCGCGCGCGCGGCGTCGAGCGCCTTCTGGGCCTCGGTTTCGCCGTGGACCATCTTACAGAGTTCAAAGGCAAGGATCTCCTTCGCCTTGTTGAGCTCGCTGCCTTCCCACTTTTCCATCGCTTCGATCTCTTCGACCGGCAGGAAAGTGAGCAGCTTGAGGCAGTTCACAACATCGTCGTCCCCGACGTTTCTCCAGTACTGGAAAAACTCGTAAGGGGAGGTCTTATTGGGATCGAGCCAGACGGCGCCGTTTTCGGTCTTGCCCATCTTCTTGCCCTCTTTGGTGGTGAGCAGCGTGAAGGTCATCCCATAGACCTCGTCGCCGGTCACGCGTCGGGTCAGATCGATCCCGCCCAGGATATTGGCCCACTGGTCGTTGCCGCCGACCTCCAACATGCAGCCGTAATCACGGTGCAGCTTTAAGAAGTCGTAGCTCTGCATGATCATATAGTTAAATTCCAGGAAGGAGAGCCCGCGTTCGAGGCGTGTCTTGACGCTGTCCATCGTGAGCATCTGGTTGACCGAGAAATAGACGCCGACATCGCGCAAAAGCTCGATATAGTTCAGTTTGAGGAGCCAGTCGCCGTTTCTGAGCATCAGCGCCTTGCCGTCCGAGAAGTCAATAAATTTCTCCATCTGGCGCTTGAAACATTCAGCGTTATAATTGATCTCCTCAGGGGTGAGCATCTTGCGCATATCGGTGCGGCCGGTCGGGTCGCCGACCATGGTCGTGCCGGTGCCCAGCAGGGCGATCGGACGGTGTCCCGCAAGCTGCAGGCGGCGCATCACGACCAGCTGAAGAAAATGGCCGACATGCAGGCTGTCCGCGGTTGCGTCGAACCCGATATAGAAGGTCACCTTCTCCTTATTGAGAAGTTCCTCAATCTTTTCCGGGTGCGTCATCTGCGCGATCAGGCCGCGTCGGGTTAATTCTTCGAAAACTGTCATCGATCTTTCTCCTTGTAATTTCAATTTCATTGGCACACTGTTTCACGTTAATGTGCGAAACGGCACCCATAGTATAACATGTGATTTTTCAAATAACAAGCCTTCACGCGGCTTTTTATGCGGATTTTCTTAGTTTCCGGCATCCGAAAGCATTTCCCGCGCATGCGAAAGCGCGATCTCACTCACCTTTTCCCCGCCCACGATTCGCGCGAGCTCCCGCACGCGCGCCTCGCGGTCAAGCGGCTGGATCGTGGTGAAGGTTCGATTGTCATGGGTCTGTTTGGAGATGTATAGATGCTGTTTTGCGAACGACGCGACCTGTGCGAGGTGGGTCACAACGATGACCTGCCGGTTCTGGGCAACCTGAGCGAGCTTCTGCCCGATTTTCTGCGCCGCGCGTCCGGAAACGCCTGTATCGACCTCGTCAAAGATCAGCGTACCGATGCCGTCCCGGTCGGCAAGCACATTTTTGATCGAAAGCATGATGCGGGAAAGTTCACCGCCCGAAGCGATCTTTGCGAGTGACTTCGCCTCCTCACCCAAGTTGGTCGCGATAAACAGCTCCATATCATCGATTCCATCCGGCGAAAGCGGCTTTTCCCGCCGGATGACCGAGAGCCGCACCGACGGCATATCGAGAAATGCAAGCTCATCCATCACTGCTTTCGTGAAACGTGCGGCCGCCTGGATCCGCTTTTCGGAAAGTTCCTTCGCCAGCTTTTCGGCCTGCGCAAGCAGCGCGCCAAGCTGGCCGCGCAGCTTCTCTGCGCGCGCATCGGACGACTCGATCTGGGACAGCTCCTCCTGCGCCGCGTCGCGAAAGGCGAGCACCGCCGGGATATCCGCGCCGTATTTCTTTTTGAGGGTGTAGATTGCGTCAAGCCGCCGTTCCACCTCATCAAGCCGTCCCGGATCGCAGTCGAAATTCTCCAGAAGGTCATGGATATCCGCGCCCATCCCTTCCACCTCGTAAAAGATGTCGGTAAGCCGCTCGGAAAGCGGCTGCGCCTCCTCCATGTATTTTGCGGCCTGCTGCATATTTTCCATCAATGCGCCTAGCAGGCCGGTAAGTCCGCGTGTCTGCTCGTCCCCATCAAGAATCGCGATGCTGCCGCCAAGCGCTTCGGTGACGCTGAGCGCGTTCTTCATCAGCTTGCGTTGGGAACGCAGATCCTCTTCCTCGTCCGGCTGCAGGTTCGCCGCGTCGATTTCATTGATCTGATAGCTGAGCAAATCGATCCTGCGGGCCTTTTCCGCCTCGTCAGTGTCGACGCTTTCAAGCTCCCGGCGCACCTCCATATAGGCGTGATACGCCTGCCGGTATTTTGCCGACAGCGGCGCAAGCTCCCCGTAGCTGTCGATGAAGCCAAGGTGTTTTCCCGGTGAGAGGAGCTGTTGATTGTCGTGCTGTCCATGCACATTGATGAGCAGGCTGGAAACAGTCTTCAGAATCGATGCAGTCGCTGGGCGGCCGTTCAACCGGCAACTCGACTTGCCATCGGCGGAAATCTCCCGCGCAATCAGCACCGAGCCGTCATCGTCCGAATAACCCGCTTCTCCAAGCGCCTTGCAGGCCTCGTCAGAAATCCCGGTGAACAGCGCCGAAATTGCGGCTTTCTGTTCGCCGGTGCGGATCATTTCCTTTGAAGCGCGCTCCCCCAGCACCGCGTTAATTGCGCTGATGAGGATCGTTTTTCCCGCACCGGTTTCGCCGGTAAAGACATTGAGCCCCTCAGCAAAATCGATCGTCGCCTCACTGATGACTGCGACGTTGTTTATGTAAAGCTGTGAAAGCATCTGCTCACCCCTTACTTGCCAATTTTCCGCGCCGTCAGTTTGACGCGGACATCATCTTCCGCAGCTGCATGACCAGTTCGCGGGCATTATGGTCGTCCCGCATGATCGCCAGCATGGTGTCATCCCCCGCAATGGTTCCAACCACCCCGTTCCAATGCAGCGTATCGAGCGCCGCGCAGACCGCGTTCGCCATGCCGGTGTAGCATTTAATCACCAGGATATTTCCCGCTGAATCGACCTCCTTGACCGATTCGGAGAAAATCACCAGGAATTTATTGCTCATCTCGCTTTTTGGCGCTTCCCCATGCGCTGTGTAGTGATATTTTCCATCCGGTGTCAGGGTTTTTATCAGCCGCAGCTCTTTGATGTCGCGGGAGATAGTCGCCTGGGTCACCGGAAACCCATTGTCCGCCAGAAGGCCCAGCAGTTCGTCCTGCGTTTCAATCGGCCGTGAATTGATCAGCTCCAAAATTTTGGCATGTCGCTTTGCTTTCATACGCCTTCCCCCCTGGATTTGAGTTTCTTACTGAGAATACCGGTAAAGGTCTTTTCGGCAAAATTGATAAACGGGACGGTTCTTTCTGATTTTTGAATCCGCACCTGCCGGTCCGCGTCCAGCCCGGCAATCCGTTCGCCGTCCACACTGACCACGATATTATCCGAATTATTGACAAATTTACTGCGTACATTCAGCTGCATCCGCGGCGAAAGCAAAATCGAACGGTCATACAGCGAATGCGGGCAGATCGGCGTGAGAACGATCGTGTCGATCACCGGGTCTACGATCGGTCCACCCGCCGAGAGCGAATAAGCTGTCGAGCCGGTCGGCGTTGCAAAAATGAGCCCATCCGCCCGGTAGCTGCCCACCGGCTGCCCATTTCCGTCAAGAATTTCCAGATCAACCAACCGGGCGTGTCCACCCTTTGCGATCACCACGTCGTTGAGCGCGTAATACAGCTGTGGATCGCTGCCGACGCGCATCTCGAGCATCATCCGGTTTTCGATGGTATAATCCCCGTCCGCAAGCCGGTCAAGGTATTCCATCTCGTTCGGTTCCAGCTGCGCCAGGTAGCCGAGCCGTCCGGAGTTGATCCCCAAAAGCGGCTTTTGATGTTGCATTGCATGCTTTGCACTGTGCAGAATCGTACCGTCGCCACCGACCGTGATGATCACGTCGCAGCCGGTGATCTGCTCGTCAAACGGGGCAAAATGCACGCCTGTAAAACGGCCTGCGTACTTCTCATCCATCAGGATGGCACAGGCGCAGGAATGCAGCCGCCGGATGAGCGGCTCCATCAGACAAAGAGTGTTGTCCCTTGTGAGGTTCGGCATAATCAGCACTTTTTTTCCCATCATAGCGGTATTCTCCTAATCCAGATCTGTGTGGGACTGTTCAACAAGCGACTTTACCATCTCATCATTAACCGAGTCGCCGCCCGCGGCTTTTTGCAGGTACATCAGGTATTCGATGTTGCCTTCCGGCCCCTTGACCGGAGAAAAATCGATTCCACAGACCGCAAATCCGTTCTCCCGGGCATACTGGCAGGCGTTCCGCAAAACTTCGATGTGGGTGGCCCGCTCGCGTACCACGCCCTTCTTCCCGACCTTCTCGCGGCCGGCCTCAAACTGCGGTTTGACCAAGCAGACCGCCTCGCCGTCCGGTTCGAGCAGGGCGGCCGCCACCGGAAGCACCAATTTGAGCGAGATAAACGACACGTCAACACTCACGAAAGAAACCGGGTCCGGGATCTGCTGCTTTGTCACACCCCGGATGTTGGTGCGTTCCAGGTTCACAACCCGTTCGTCGCTGCGCAGACTCCATGCAAGCTGTCCATACCCCACATCCACCGCGTAGACCTTCGCTGCGCCGTTTTGCAGCATACAGTCGGTGAAACCGCCGGTTGACGCGCCGATGTCCATACAGGTCTTTCCCGCCAGCGTGATCGGAAAAACGGCCATTGCCTTTTCCAGTTTCAGCCCGCCCCGGCTGACATATCTGAGCGTTTCCCCGCGCACTTCAATCTTTGCGCCGGGCTTTATCTCCATGCCCGGCTTATCGGCCTTCTGGTTGTCCACATAGACCTGTCCGGCCATAATCACGGCTTTCGCCTTTTCCCTGCTTGGAAAAGAACCGTTCTCCACCAGCAGGATATCCAGTCTTGTCTTCACGCCGCCCTCCCGGTTCGTCAGAAATCAAAAGTAAAGCTCTGCAACTGTTTGCGCAATCGACTGTGCGTCCAATCCGCAGGATTTGAGTGCTGCAGGGACCGCCATCTGGCGGATGCATGGGTTTTCAATGGCGCGGATGCTCATCCGGCCGCGGTAACGCGCGGCCGAAAGCGCCGCGAGGAAATGCTCCCCGATCCCGCCGCTGCGCACGCCTTCCTCCACAAAAAGGATGGTGCGATACTTTCGTGCGATCTGCACGCATTCCTCCGGGAGCGGATGGATTTTGCACAGTTTGAGCAGGTCGGCTTTTTTATGCTGCGCCTCCAGAAGTTTCACCGCTTTATAAACCTCCGAAGTCTCCCGGCCATAGGTGATGAGCAGCGTGTCGCCGCCGCTCGAGATATGGGTATAATCCTCCGCCGCGGAAAAAGCCGGATCTGAAAGCTCCGGTTCACCGCCGCGCGGGTAGCGTACCGCGGCGATCCCATCGGTATGATAAAGCGCCCGTTCCAGCGCATATTGAAGATCCCGGAAGGTTGCGGGAGAATAGACCACACAGTTTGCAATTTCACTCAGGAACGCCGCGTCATAAAGCCCCTGATGCGTCTCGCCGTCATCCCCGACGATCCCGGCACGGTCCACAGCCAGGACAATATGCTGTTTTTCGATCGCGGCATCATGGATCAACTGATCAAATCCGCGCTGCAAAAAAGTGGAATAGACCGCAAAAACCGGCCGCAGCCCGCCCGCGGCAAGCCCACAGGAAAAAGTCACGGCGTGTTCCTCCGCGATTCCCACATCGAAGAAACGATTTTTGTCCCCAAATTTCTGTGCGAACGGCGTAAGCCCCGTCCCGTCCTGCATGGCGGCTGTAATGGCAACGATCTTATCATCTTTTTCAGCAAGGCCCGTCAGCATCCTGCCAAATTCCGAAGAAAAGGACGCGCCCGGCGTTTTGGTATGGCCGTTCGAGCGGTTGAACTGTCCCACGCCATGGAATTTTGAAGGGTCCTGCTCCGCAAACGGGTAACCTTTGCCCTTCACGGTGTTCACATGGACCAAGACCGGCCGATCGACCTCTTTGGCGCGTTCCAGCATCTTAATGAGCACCGGCAGGTCATGTCCGTCAACCGGTCCGAGATAATAAAAACCGAGATCCTCAAAGAGGTTGCTGTGATAGATCGCCTGGCGGAACATATCCTTCGACTGCTTGACCACGTCGCGCACGCTTTCGCCCACGACCGGAATTTTGACAAGCGCTCCCTCCACTTTATCCTTGAGGTTCAGATAACCGTCCGAAGCGCGTTTTGCCGCGAGATAGCGGGCAAAAGAGCCGACACTTTTTGAGATCGACATCTCATTGTCATTGAGCACAACAATCAGCCTGTCGCTGCTGCGTCCGGCATTGTTGAGCCCTTCATATACCATTCCGCCGGTGAATGCGCCGTCACCCACGACCGCGATCACATGGTGCGGATCTCCTGACAAGGTTTTCGCCTTTGCAAGCCCGCATGCGGCGGAAATCGAGGTGCTCGCATGCCCCGCAATGAAGCAGTCGTATTTGCTCTCACTCGGGCGCGGAAATCCGGAAAGGCCGTCCTCCTGCCGGATGGTCGAAAACCGGTCAGCACGTCCGGTGAGCAGTTTATGGGTGTAACATTGGTGCCCCACATCCCAGACAATTGAATCGTCCGGCAGGTCGAACACCGTATGTAGTGCGACCGTCAGCTCAACCGTCCCCAAGTTGGAAGCCAGATGCCCGCCGTTTTCCGACACCGTGCGGATCAGCTTCTGCCGGATCTCCCAGCAAAGCAGCTTTTGCTGTTCTTCGCCAAGTTTTTTCAGGTCGCCGGGCAAGGTCAATGTATTGAGAAGGTTATATTTTGCCAAGATTTCACCCCATGTCTCTATTAAAATGCCGGGACGAGCACCGCAATCAGAATTCCGAGGATTGCGCCGCACAAAACCTCCAGCGGCGTATGGCCAAGGAACTCCTTGAGCGCCTTGCGTTTTTTGCCATCCGGACCCGTTTCCTCTTCCAGGAATTCTTCTCCGCGCGCGAGCGCGTCGAACTCCTCCTTGAGCGCCTGAAACAACTCTTTAAAATCGATCACCATCTTATTGAGCACCTTCGCCTGTTCGCCGGCCGCGCGGCGCACACCCATCGCATCGTACATGACGATGCCCGCAAGCGCCACCGAAAGAGCAAATTCCGGCGCCGCGTATCCCACCTTTTTTGCCATCCCGACCGCAATCGCACAGACCAGCGAGGAATGCGAGCTCGGCATGCCGCCCGAACCGACCATCCGCTCCCAGTTGATCTTTTTCGTGCTGATATAGCAGAGAAACGTCTTGATGAACTGCGCGGCAAACCATGCAAGAAAACCCACATTCAGGACATAGTTGCTGGTGATCACTTCCAATGGATTCATACAAACCTCCTATAACATACCGCTGGCCTTTGCGGTCAGTGGTCGCGCGTCAGGATCATGTCCGCAGCCCAACAGAGAAAACCGTTGTCCGCAACCGCCGAAATATACGCCTTCGCTTCATCCACAAGCCGGGCCGCCTGTTCCCGTGCGCCGGAAAGCCCATACAATGTAACATAGGTGGTCTTTTCATTCTCCGCGTCGCTGCCGATCGGTTTTCCAAGCGTTTCTAGGCTGCTGGTCACATCAAGGATGTCATCGGTGATCTGGAAGGCCAGCCCATAACAGCGCGCATACGAATCGGCCGCCGAACGCATTGCATCGTCAGCGTTCCCGGCGATACAGCCGAGCCGTGCGCTTGCTCGCAGCAGAGCGCCGGTTTTGAGCGCGCAGAGGGTGCCGAGCGTGTTGCCGTCAATCCGTCTGCCTTCGCTGCCGAGGTCAATCACCTGTCCCCCGATCATTCCGAACACGCCGGACGCTTTCGCAAGCGTGCCCGCCGCTTCAACTTTCTGCGCATCGGAAAGCGGCGAGGCCATCACTGTTTCAAAGGCATGCGTCAAAAGCGCGTCACCCGCAAGCAGCGCGTTCGCCTCTCCGAATTCCCTGTGACAGGAGGGTTTGCCGCGCCGGAAATCGTCGTTGTCCATGCAGGGCAGGTCGTCGTGGATGAGTGAATAGGCATGCACCATCTCCACAGCGCAAGCAAGCGCCATCGCCCCGTCCCGGGTCGCGCCCGCGAGCCGGCCGAACTCGAGCGCCAGTGCCGCGCGCAGGCGCTTGCCCGCGTCGAGCAGGCTGTAGCGCATCGCGTCGATCACCGCCACCTGCAGGCAGTCGTTTTTGTAGGCGAGCCGCTCGCGCAGCGCGTCATTTGTCTGTTTTGCGTAAGCTGCCAGCTGTTCTTCAAACCGATTCATCCTGCGCCTCCATCGTCGTCTTTGCGGCGGAGAGCTTCTCCACCTTGAGCTTTGCGGCTTCCAGCTTCGCGCCCGCCAGATCGATCAGCTTGACCGCCTCGGCGTAAAGCTTGATCGCCTCATCTATCGAAATATCCCCTTCGAGCGCCGCGACGATCTCTTCGAGCCGTGCGATCGAGGATTCCAATGTCACCGTCTTGCTCATTTTATTTTCTCCTTTGCTTTCTCCACGCCGTTCACCGTGGAGCGGATCGTTCCGTCCGCGACCCGGATTTCCAGCCGGTCGCCCGTTTTTACCTGCGCGACTGACAGAACGGCTTTCCCATCCGGCCCGGTCGTCAGGCTGTAGCCGCGTGCCAGGATCTTCACCGGGCTTCTGCCTTCCACCAGCGCCGCCAGATATCCCAGCCGGTTTTCCCGCTCCGCAATCCGTTGTTCCACCGCGCTGAAGGCGAGTTTTTTAAGCATAGCGAGCCGCTCCCCACAGTGTTCAAGCACTCTTTCTGGGGTCGTCAAACGGGCCTTTGCGTTTTTAACACGGGTTTCGTATCCGTCAAGCCTGCGTGTGACCACCGCATGGCAGCGTTCCTGCATGTCCGCGAGATAATACCGCAAATCGGAAAGGTCAGGCGAAACGAGTTCCGCCGCCGCCGATGGAGTCGGTGCGCGCAGATCCGCCGCGAAATCCGCGATCGTAAAGTCGGTCTCATGCCCAACAGCCGAAACCACCGGGATCTCGCTCGCGGCAATGGCGCGCGCGAGCCGCTCGTCGTTAAACGCCCAGAGATCCTCGATTGAACCGCCGCCGCGCCCCACGATGATCACATCACAGAGCCGCCCGGCGCAGAGCGTCCGGAGGCCGTCAATCACCGTCTGTGCGGCGCCCTTCCCCTGCACTTGAGCTGGGTAAAGCACAACTTTGGCAACCGGGTAGCGCCGGGAAAGGATGTTGAGCATGTCCTGCAGCGCGGCGGCGCCTTCGCTCGTCACAATGCCGATACGTTCGGGATAGACCGGGAGCGGACGCTTACGGGCCTCATCGAAGAGTCCTTCCCGGGAGAGCTTCTCTTTGAGCTGCTCATAAGCCAAATGCAGTGCGCCAATCCCATCCGGCTGCATATCGGTCACATAGAACTGGTAGCTGCCGTCCCGCTCATAGAGCGAAACCGAACCCGACACAATCACCGACATGCCGTTTTCCGGAAAAAATGGTACGCCTGCCGCATAGCTGCGGAACATCACCGCTTTGATGGATGCGGCATCGTCCTTAAGGGTAAAATAAAGGTGGCCGGATTTGTAATGCCGGGTGAAATTTGAAATCTCTCCGCGCACCATCAGGCCACCCAGGACCTTGTCGGACTCCAGAACCGATTTGACATAACGGTTCAGCTGGGAAACCGATACCACCGTCGGCGCTGTCATGAATCGATCCCTCCCGTCTGCGCGATGCACGCGAGAATCGCCGCGCCCGCGGCATTGTCGGAAGAAAACTGCGGATCGGCAAAATATCCGCCGTAATGGCGGGTGATCTGTTCCCGGATGATTCGGTTGGACATCACGCCTCCCGAATAGACGACCGGCAGTTCCCCATAAAATTTTTTCACCCATTCGGTCATCCCCGCCAACGCCGCATAGATGGAATCGAGACAGAAGCGCGCGATATCGCAGGGCGCTTCACCATCAGAAAGCATTTTCCGGCAGCGGTTCTCAATCCCGGAAAGCGAGCAGTCCGCGCCCTTGAAGGTAGGTTTCACCTTATATTGCCGCTGTGATGCAAGCGCAAGCGCCTCAAGCGCGCGACCTGCCGGAAAAGAAAGCCCCAGCATCCCGCCTACCCGGTCTACCGCCTGTCCTGCCTTGAGGTCGAGCGACTGCGCGACCAGTTCCACGGAAAAAATCAGCTCCTTGTCCGGTTTCACAAACAGGCATTCGGTTGTCCCGCCCGACAGGTGGAACGCCACGAACGGTTTTCCCACAAGCGGAAGCTGTCCGGCGGAGTAGAGCGCCGCCGCAATATGGCCGCGCTGATGCGAAACCGCGGTCACCGTAAGCCGGTTTACCGCGGCAATTGACCGCGCAACCGTTTCACCTACGAGAAAACAAGGCATGTAAGAACCCGCTGCATCGCGCGGGCGCACCGAGACGCCAACTCCGGAAACCGGCCCGGGGGCTTGCTGCATCAGCCCTTCAAGCAGTTCCGAAAGCTGCTTGACATGCGAAAAAACGGCCTCGCTTTGCCTAAGGCCCAGCGAGCCGTCTTTTACCGCAAGCAGCCTTTTATTCTGCAAAACAATATTGTCGCCGCTTTGATAAAGCGCCGTGGAAGTCGTATAATTGCTGGTGTCCAGCCCAAGGAACAGCATCTTACTGCGCCGCCCGAGCTGCGGCGGCAGCCGCATCGAACTCCTCGACCGCCTGTGCTTCCTCCGCGGCCTGTTCGGCGGAGTCATCCGCCGCCTTTTCCGCAGCGAGCGCCTCCGGCACCTCCTGCCCTTTTGCGCGCACATATGCACCGAGCACCCCGTTTACAAACGAAAAGTCGTCGGTGTTGCCGTATTTCTTTGCCAGTTCGACAGCTTCGTTGATCGAAGCGCCGACTGGGACCGTATCGATGTGGTCAATCTCCCACAGGCTCATGCGGATGATCGAAAGCGCGACGCGGGACATGCGGTTCAGCTTCCATTTCTTTGAGTAGGCCGTGATCGTCTCGTCCAGCCACGGCAGATGCCCGCATACATCTTTTGCAAGGTTATATGCATAATCATCCACCTCGAGGCTGCGTCCGATGGTCGCCTCCTCGATGATCTCGTCGATCGACTCATCCTTGAACGAACGCTCAAAGATCAGCATGAAGGCCTGTTCGCGGGATTCGCTACGTTTCATATATTACGCTCCTAGGGTTGTCCCTTTTGCAGGACACATTTTTTCGTGGTTCATTTTTTGGCGGTATCCAACCCGATGACAAGAAAGCCCTCCAAGCAAGCCGGGAGGGCGGGCGACTATTCTTCAGCTGTCTGAGGGACCTGTTCGGGTTCGTCGAACACAATTCCCGCAATGTCAATGTTCACGCGGGAGACTGCGATCCCGGTCATGTTCTGCACCGCTTCCTTGACCGCCGCTTGAATCTTTTCCGCAACCTGCGGAATATTCACACCAGATTTGATGTTGACATGGATATCGATCACGGCAATGTCGTCGCTCAGATCAATAGCGATTGGTTTGGCGGATTGTTTTTTGATCAGCCAGCCCTTGAGGTTGGTGGTGAAAGAGGCGAGTGAATCCACGCCTTCGATTTCAAGCGCGGCAAACCGCGCGATCGTGGCGATCACATCGCGGGAAATTTTCAGGTTGCCAATCGATTGGCCGCTGTCACGAGTCTGCATAGCGATTCTCCTTCTGTATGAAAAAAGTCGGCGCTTTGGTTGGTAGACAGATTGCACGATGCCCTTTGACCATCCTGCATATGTAGATATTATAACATAAATTTCCGAATATACAACCGTATATACAGGATTTTCACAAAGAAAAGCCCGCCTTGAAGAGCGGGCTTTTTGGATATTTTTCAGTGTCAGTTGATTTCCACAATCGAGATATTCTCCGCCGGGATGCTGGTTTCCTTGAGGATGATGTCCTTCATCTGGGCGACCTGGTCGGCTTCAAGCCCTTCGGTTTTTACCACGACGTCGACGCCTTCGGTATCGTAATAAACCATACAGTCCTCAAAGCCCTTGGCTTTGATCAGGTTTTCGATCTTCCCCTCGGTTTCGATCGACTGGGAAATTTCAGTCGCCTTGAGCACCATCTCCGCCTTCAGATCGGGATCGATCTCAGCGTCCGCGAGCATATTCTTGAGCGTTTCGACCGATTCATCGCGGGAACGCTGGCGGGTGACTTTGGCCTCGGCAAAATACGCTTCCCCGTCCACGCCCGCGAGCGCCGGATCGTTCGAGTCGACCAGCTGCGCGTCCCCGTAATTCTTATCGCTTTCGAGCGCAGCGGTCGGTGTGAGCGCGTTGTCCACCTGCGCGAACTGGTAGTTGACATAAACTGCGAGCCCAAGCCCCACAACGAGCGACGCCAGGATGATGTGTTTTTTTCTGATGACCATATTCATACGGGTTTCCTCCTCAAACTAACTGATTTTCGTAACACAAACTTTATTGTAAGGGATGCCGAGCGCGGTGGTGACCACCTGCGTCACCCGCTCCTGTACAATCATGCTGCCCGCTCCCTCGCAGACCACCACGACCCCCTGGATCGTCGGCTGTTTCTGCGTTTTGAGCAGGGCTTCCTTTTTGCCGCTGCCCGCGTCCACAACGATATACTTCTCTTCGGTATTCTGCTGCTGCGTTTGTTTTTTTACCTCATCCCCTTCATAGCTGTTTACCTGGTTTACATTCTGCGACTGCTCCACCGCATAGACATATTCCACACCGTTTTCCGCGGTGACCATCACTTCGCACCGTCCCACTCCATCCACACTGCCCACAATCTTTGTGAGCCGCCCTTCAAGCTGCTCGATGTATGCTTCGGAAGTCTGCTGCGCTCCGCCCACCGCCGGGTTTTCCTTCGCGCCGGCCGGCAGCACTGCTGACATCAGGATCAGGCACATGCCAGCTATCCCGATGAGAAAAAGGGCCTTTCCTTTTTGCTTTTGAAACAGCGCTGCGATTTTATCTGGAAAAAGGATTCCTTTCTTAAGCTCATTCATGTGGTCACTCCTTTTGATATCCAATGAGTACATTGACGCCAAGCCGTTCCATCAGTGCGGTTCGGATTTCGTCGTGACGGGGAAGGTACGATTCGTCCAATTCCACCTCACACTCACTAATAGATATGCCGTTTTCATCGTCGGCATGAATATTTACATAAATTTTCTGGTATTCGATTCCCATTTCGGCTAATCTGTCGGCGGCCGCGATCCGGATACTTTCGCTTGCAATTTCGCCGGTCTGCTCCTCCACCGCCGAGGTGAGATTCTTTGCCCGCCGCTGCACCTCCCGCTGCATCTCGTCCGCTGACTCCAGATCGAGGGAAATCGGCGCAAGCGCCAGCGGAGAAAGCAGGCAGCTCAGGAAGAATACGCTGGAGGTAATATTGAAGAGCCGCTGCATGTTCGATTTTGGCAGGATCAGCTGCGCCAGCCCGCAGGCAATCGCGGCCGCGCAGATTCCAAACGCCCATTGACGGATGCTCTCCATGTCTATCTTTATACCCCCATTGAAATAATTAGAACCAGCGAGGTCGAAATGATGATCAAAAGCGCGAAGCACAGGATCACCGCGATCAGCACCCCGAGCGTGGCCGAAGCGCTTTTTAAGATCTGCGCCACCGGTTTCACCCCAAGCATCTCCCCGAGCGCCGACGAAAGATTCACCGCCAGATACCACATAACCGTCTGCAAAAGGATCGGCAGGAAGGTCATCGCCGCCACCAGCACCCCGAACACGCCGACTGTGGTCTTGAGAAGCTTCATATACCCCTGCGTGGCTACGAACGCGTCCGAAAGGGCGCTCCCCACCACCGGCACAAAGCTGCCGATCAAAAATTTGGCCGTCTTGGAAACGACTGTGTCGCTTCCTGAAGCCACCATCGTCTGTAAGCTGAGCAGCCCGACAAAAATGGTCAGCAGAAGTCCCAGCGCCCAGGAGACCGTTTTTCGTATCACCTGTGCGACCGCGTTCACATCGATACCGGGCGCCAAACTCCCCGCGATGCAAAACGCCAGATAAATTCCCATGAGCGGTACCAGCACGCTGGAAACGATCTGCGCCACCACCTGGCAGGCCATGAAAAGGAACGCGGTATATGCTCCGGCGGTGACCGGCTGGCCGCTCACCGTCACCACCGTGGAAAAGACCGGGATAAAAGCGAGAATAAAATTTGAGCCGTCATGAATCGCCCGCGCGGTTGAGGTGATGCAGTCAACAATCGGCGCGATGATCGAGGTGGCGATGCAGACGACTGCAACCGCCGAAAAAACGCTTGAAAGCGTCCCTTCCCAAAGCGAAGTCTTGAGGCTGTCAAGCAGCGCACAGAGAAGGATCGTCCCAAGCACCGAACCGAACACAGTGAGCGGCATCCGGACCCGTTCGAGGACCAGCTGCCAGACGGCCTGAAAAAAGTCCTTCGGGGAAAGGCTCAGCAGCTGCTTATAGTCAATTCCAGTGATCCCGGTATCGTCAAGCAGACTCTGCGCATCCTGCGGCAGATTCCCGAGAAGCTCGTCCGCCCCTGCCGCATCCAGCTGCGCCTGATAATCATAATCCCCAAGTTCGGATTTTCCGAGATCCGCTGCGCAGGCCGGGACGCATAACCCAAACACCAACAGGCAAAACGCCAGTACCAGGGCTGTCCATTTCATCCGTTCACCCCCTCATCCGATCAGGCTCCCCACCACCGCCAGGATCTGTTCAAAAAGCGGAAGCGAAATGAGCAGCACCGAGATTTTACCCGCCGCTTCCACCTTGGAAGCGACCGCCGTTTCTCCCAAGTCCCGGCAGGCATCGCAGGCGATCTGGGTGATAAAACAGATGCCAAGCGCCTTAAAAAGAATTTGTACATATTCGGCGCGTGCGCCGGTCTTTTGCAAAAGCGCCTCAATCCGCTCAAAAAGCGGAATGCCTGCGGAAATGATCATCCCAAGAATCAGGATACCGGTCAGCAGTGAAATCATCAGCGAAAATTCCGGATTCTTTTGTTTTAAGATTGTCGAAAGGGCAACCGCGATCACCGCAAGCCCTGTGACCGTGAGCATATCCAGGCCCTGCATCTCAGTAAAGCCCAAACACGGTCTTAACCGTTTCAAATAATGTATTGATCTGCACAATAATCATCATGAGCACCACAATCAGCCCGGCCAAAGTTGTCATCATAGCCTGCTCTTCCCGTCCGGAACGGATGAGCACCTGATTGAGTACCGCCACGATGATGCCAATGGCTGCGATTTTGAAAATCAAATCCACATCCATAACTTTCTCCTATCCGCCGAATCACGGCTTTTCTTTCCTGGATGGGAGAAGTCCTCTCATCCTTGTCCTTTGCAATATAGATATGCCTGTCCCCTCCATTTCAGAACCGTTTTCTTCATCTCCTTTTTTTGCCCAATAAAAAACGACCCTCAAAAGGGTCGTTTGCCATCCTGGCGCAGACTGCCGGGACCATGCGCTTTCCCGGGCGGCACAGATACGGAAGAAGCTGCTCCGGGTTCCCCGCGCGGCAGTCAAGAAATTCTGCAAAAATTTCTGCTCTTGAACAAAAAGTGAGACTATGCTAGAATGATGAAAAATGTCGCGGTCAAATTGTTTATATCCTACGAATTTGTTTCAACCGGCTAACAACAAAGGAGGAGCTCATGAATATTCACGAATCCGCGGAAAACTATTTGGAAGCTATCCTGATTTTGAAAAATGAAAAGGGATTGGTCCGTTCCATCGATATCGCACAGCATCTGGGCTTCTCCAAACCAAGTGTCAGCCGCGCAATGAGCCAGTTTCGGGAAAACGGCTATATCATCATGGATAAGGATGGGTGGATCACCCTCACCAATTCCGGGCGCGAAATTGCGGAACATATCTATGAACGGCATCGTTGCCTCACCGAATGGCTGACCGCGCTCGGCGTATCCGCCAAGACCGCCGCTGCTGACGCCTGCAAAATTGAGCATGACATCAGCGATGAAACATTCCAGAAACTGCGTGAGCACATCGGTAATTCCCCAAAATGAGTTTTGGGTCAGGTCTTGACAATTTGGTTAGCATATGCTAATCTTATTTCAGACTAGTGATCACCATAATATTAGAATAGAAAGACGGATGCGTCTTTTCTTTTTCCTTATCGGTTAGCGTTTACTAACTAAAGGAGGAAATCAATCATATGACTCGTTCTTCGAAATCACCAGTTGCTTTTTCCTGTGCGCTCGCGCTGACGGGGCCCAAACCTGAGAATATGGTTTGCTTGCGGCCCGAATTCCGAATGGGAGGAAAATCTGATGTTATCCAGTTCATCCACTCGGTACCTGCTTGCAATTTATGAATTGAGCAACGGCGGCGCCGCCGTGCGGTCAGTTGATATCGCGAATCTTTTGCAGGTCAGTCGGGCCAGTGTTGTAAAGTGCCTGAAAAAGCTTGTCGAAGAAGGGCTTATCCAAAAAGAATACTACGGGAATGTCCAGTTCATGCCGCTTGGCGTGCGGGAAGCCAACCGCATCTACACCGAGTACACGTTGCTTTTCACTTATTTCTCCCAATGTCTCAGGCTTTCTACGGCAAGTGCGCGCAACGACGCCATTGCCGCCCTCTGCTATTTTTCCGAAGAAGGAAAAGAAGTGCTGATGCAGCGCGCCCTGAAAAATGCCGGCTGTGCTTCGCCCAACCGCATATAAGCGCCAATATGCGGGCCCAAAGGAACCAATTATCGGATTGGTTCCTTTTGTTTTGGCTAAATCAGGGTTATCGAAGCGGACGCAGGCAAATGATTGGAAGAACCTCTTGTATCCCGGAAAGCAGCAGGTTCTCTTTCACCACTTCAAAATTCAGACTGTATACTTCCTGCAGCCGTTCTCCAAACTTTACCATATCCCGTTCACGAAGGGCCTGATAGACAAGCCTGATCTGCTGTGCAAAAAAGCCGACCCGGTATTCCTTATATTTACAGAAAACCAGAAAATATCCCCATCGCTCCAAATCACACAGATGCTTTACGATATCACGCAGCGTCTTGGAAGGCATACGGTCCAGGAAAAGCTGCAAAAAGGGAGAACCTCCTTGGACAAAAATATCCGCATCGCTTCCATTTTCAATCCAGGCGCCGATTTTTTCGATATCATCATCCAAAATAAAATCCATTGAAAATTCCGCTAGTTTTGGGCAAAGTAGGAAAATGGCTTGCATGGTATAGAGGAAAATTTTCAGCCCCTGTTTGGCGGTCTCGCTGGCCAAGGCCGGCTGCCGCTGCCGCGCTTCAGATAATGTAACCGTGCAGCCCCTTCCCCTTTTGGCCTCGATTAATCCCAGTTGGTTCAGCAGCCGAATGGCGCCGCGAATGGTAATTTCCGAGGCGTCGAACTTCTCTGCCAGTTCAATAATGCTGGGCAGGCGTTCACCGTCAGAAATGTTCCCCATACTCATCTGCATAATCAACTGCAACGCGATATCAATATAAAGGGGAGGCGTACTGTTCTCGGGCTGCCAGGAAAATTCCACTGGCGAAAGCGCAACATTCGGCTCAGGCAGCATCGCCAGATATTCGAGCATCCGCGTTTCATATGACAGGTACAGTTTTTCAAAATTGACAATCAAACGCGATTCTTCGTGATGTTCGATGCAGAACAGGGAATCCTCCAAAACACGATACCAATCCATACAGTCGGCGCGGGTATCCTGCGGGCTCCGGGTATAAGGGATCTTGCTGAACAGGGTCAACTGATGCCGCAGGTCTGAGAGGATGGGGTTTTCAAACATTGAGACAAGCCTGTCGATGAACTTCTGGATCAGGATGGTATATTCATCCACCGTTATGGTTTCCCCATCATAGGATCGCAGCAGATCCCGCAGATAATCCAGATCGTTCTTCTCACATAAACGTGCGCCGTGAACTGCGAGATTGGGCAGCAATATGCGCCAGATCTGGAAAACGTCTTTGAGCGCCTCTTTCTTCCGGGTCAGATATTGCAGCAGGGCCGTTTCGCTGTTTTCAAACACTACCACAGCCTGTTTTCCCCGTTTTGTTCGGATATAGCCTTCCTGTTCAAGCCGTTCCAGCGCCCGCAGAACGATCCCGATCTTTACCTTGTACTGCGCGCAGATTTCATTCAGGGTCGGCAGGAGCTCCCCTTTTACACGCACACCGGAAATAATTTGCGCCAGCAACATCCCATAAAGTTTTTCACACTGGGTATAGGGTGTTTTTTTTGCCACTTCACCACCTCCGTCCCTTTCATTATACGTGTTTTTTCGTCAAGCGCAAGTAATCAGAAATCACAGGACCGTGGCTGATTTTGTCAGAAACTATTGTGATTTTAGAAAGGCCATGTTATTATTGTTACTGTATGATTATCATTATAATCACAATGTTTTGGGAGAAATAAAAATGCTGCACAATGAAATCCGAAAATCAAAAACAGTTCTAATACTGTTTTGTTTTCTTATATTAATCATTATTTTTATATCCACCTTAACAGTCAGAAATGCCATACATCTTCGGACATCAACGGAAGCGCTCACCTTTTCTTATCTCGATGATGTGTCCTACCAGGTTTCGGAACACATCGACCACCGGATTTCTGAAATTATCCTGAATCTGCATTCGATTGCGGACAGCCTTGCACATGTGGACACCCAGGAATCCCGGATTGATTACCTGGGACGCAAGGCCGGCTACTATGGTTTTGACCAGGTATTTACCGTGGCGCCGGACGGCTCTTTCCTCTCGAGTGAAGGGGAATACCAAGATTCGGAAGAAATCTTTTCCGCGCTTGCACAGATGGACGGGCAGCCCTATATCCATCAGCTGGACGGACAAAATCTCCTGTACGCCGTTCCGCTTCGGGAAGGGAACCGATTTTCCGGAATCATCGGCTGTATCCAGGGGAAAAAACGGATGCAGGATCTTATCCAAAGCAACAGCTTCGGCGGGAGCGGAGTTTCCTGCATCACCGACGAATATGGAAAGGTTGTCATCTCCCCGCCTGATCTGAAGTTTTTTCTGGCGTTGGACGATATCTTTGCCAGAAATGCCGATCATGCTGTTTCCACACAGATTGAACAGATGAAACAGGACATGCTGGAACGCCGGGACGGAAACATCTATTTTACCACGATCAGCGGCGAGCATGTCCTGATGGCTTATAACGCTCTGCAGATACAAAACTGGGTATCGCTTACGCTGATTCCCGCAGATGTCATTGCAAAAGATGTCTTCCAGTATATCGCATGGAATGTGTCCATCACAGCTGCAATCATCCTTTTGTTCGCTATTTTCATCGCAACCCTCCTGTTCATATACCACAGGAATCAAAGGCTGCTTGAAAAGATTGCATTCGTTGACCCGGTTACCCAGGGCTTTTCCATCAACCGGTTCAATCTGGAAGCACTGGAACAAATCCATAAATCCCCGCCCGGTTCCTTCCTTATGGCCTCGCTCAATGTGCGGGATTTCAAGCTTATAAATGAAAAATTTGGAAGCAAAGAAGGCGACGATACACTTCGTTATATCTATCATGTGCTTTCTGAAACGCTCAAACCTGGAGAATTGGCTGCCCGCGGCGCGGCTGACAACTTTTACCTGCTGATGGGCAAGGCGGAACCGGAATCGGTCAGCGCCCGTTTCAAACAGATTGAACAGAGGATCAATGCCTTTAACGAAGGCCTGAGGGAACCCTATTTCCTTTCAATCTCGTGCGGCGTTTATCAGATTGATGAACCGGAGCTGGAAATCCGGGCCATGCAGGGCCGCGCAAACACTGCACGGCAAAGCACATCCGGCGATACCTGCGGGTTCTATACTGCGGAAACGCAGGCTCAGCTTCGAAACAGCAAGGAACTTCGCGACCAATTGGAGCATTCCCTGGAAAATCAGGAGTTCATGGTCTATTTCCAGCCAAAGGTACGGCTGAGTGACTGCTCGGTGGGTGGCGCGGAAGCGCTTGTTCGCTGGCAGCATCCAACAAAGGGATTCATCTCCCCGGCCGATTTTATTCCTGTTTTTGAACGGGACGGTTCCATCTGCAAAGTAGATCTGTTTGTATTCGAGGAGGTCTGCCGCTTTCTGAAGAAGCGGCAGGATTCCGGAAAGCCGCTATTTCCAATCTCTGTAAACCTTTCGCGGCGCTTTTTTCAAAATCCTGATTTCATCAAGCCGTTTTATGAAATCAGGCAGCAGTACGAAATTCCGGAAGGGCTCATTGAGCTGGAAATTACCGAATCTGTCATGTTTGAGCGCAATGAAATTCCGCGTATAAAGGCCGCGCTCCAGGGAATCCACGAGGCCGGATTCCTCTGCTCCCTGGATGATTTCGGCTTTGGATATTCTTCCATCAGTCTTCTCAAAGAGCTGGATGTTGACACGCTCAAGCTCGACCGCAGTTTTTTCCTTGAACGCAATCTTGATCAACGTGCCCAATATGTCATCTCCGCAATCCTGGAGCTCACCGATAACCTTGGGATCCATACGGTGGCTGAGGGGGTTGAGTATCCGGAACAGCTTAAATTCCTACAGCGGGCGGGCTGCGGTCTGGTACAGGGATATATCTTCTCCAAACCGCTTTCTATTCCCGATTTTGAAGCCTGGGTGGAACAGCCGATCCAGGTAAGCGTATGATCAATTTTCCCAACCGTAAAAAGGAAGCGGCCCAGGGCCGCTTCCTTTTATATTATTATTTTGATTGCAAGTTCAGATAAAGACGATCACCACAAACGCACCCGCAAGCACACCCATCGTACGGTATAACTTTGCATAGGAGCCGCAGCGTCCCTGAGCCGAGGTAAGCTGCATCTGCAAAAGTGCCTTCGCGTGTGCCAGCTGTGCGAGCTGGCTCTGCAGATCGCATTGACCAAGCGTATCTGCAAGGCCGGTAAGGATCGAAAGGTCGTCCGGCGCCAGATTTGCACGCGTCACCGTGATCGCCTGCTTCCATGCTTTGGGGAATGGTATCCCGCGTCTGCAAAGCGATGCGCATGCGGGCAGAAAAGCCGCCGCGGAAAGCGACTCGCGGCTTTCCAGCCTGCCGACCACTTCGTCCGGCGGCGCAAGGCTGTAGGAAAGTTCGCTTTCAAACGCGGCGAGCGCCGCGATACAGGCTTCCAGTTCCTCCACACGGTTTGTGAGCGTTTTCGCCATTGCCATACCAATTGATGTCGTGCACAGCACCACCAAAACCATTCCGCTGACCTTTAAAAAAGCGTACATACTTCACCAATCCTTTTCACTTCTGTTATTTCCGCCGGGCGCTGTGCGCCTGCAAGCAGCACGATTAGCTCAAAGGCTCCGGTTTCAAGCAGTTTCCTCGCCTGCGGACGGCGCGACAATTCCGCAAAGCTTCCCGCATGAATAGATGTCACCACCGAAACACCACTGTTGGCGGCCTCTGTAATTCCTTCTATTTCCCGGTCGCTACCCACCTCGTCGCAGATGATTACCTCCGGCGAAAGGTACCGCAGTGCGATCTGCAGTCCTCGATCTTTTGGATAGCCGGACAGCAGGTCACTGCAGACACCCAGATCATTTTGGATACCGCCGCCCGAAGCGGCGCCGATCTCCCCGCTCTCGTCCACCACGCAGACTTTCACATAACGCCCGACCGCACCGTCCGCAAGCTGCCGGGCCAAGTCGCGCAGCAGGGTTGTTTTTCCGCTGGCGGGCGCACCCACAAGCAGGATTCCCCGCAGGCGGTCCGCCAGATATCCGCGAATCAGCGGATCCGCCGCGCCATAGATCTCCCGTGCAATCCGCAGGTTAACCGAAGTGATTTCCCGCACAGCGGTCATCTTCCCTTCCTCCAGCACAGCGGTTGCCGCAATGCCCGCCCGATGTCCTCCGCGCACCGAAATATATCCGTCTGCTACCTCCTTCTGATGACTGTGCACCGACCAGCCGCAGAGTGATACAAAGCATTCCTGCAGATCCGACCGATCCAACAGAAAAGGCTTCGCTCCCGGATTCGGAGAAACAGCCCCATTTTCCTCTACAAAAAACGGTCGGGTGCAAACCATCAGCGTGAGCGGCCGACCGGTTCGCAGACGGATTTCAGTCGCGTTTAATCGGATTTCGCGCGGGACCCGCTCAAGTGTACGGCGTACCCGGTCGGACAGTGTCCCCACTGCCGCGCTGTAACGTTCATCCTCTTTCAATTCGGTCACGTCCTTTGGCTTTCTCCCTTCTATCATATTGGCCCGTCCAAAATTTTAGAACCTGTCCGAAATGAAAATTGGACCGGCTTTTCACCGGTCCAATCTGTCCCATCAACCTGTTTCTATGCCATCCCGAGATCATAATACACATAAAAAACCTTGGGGCGCACGCTGCCCGCATCGGGAGCCACCTTAGATTCCACTGTTCTAAATAAGATGCAGATCCCAAATGAGCTTCACAAAAATACCCGCCAAAACCAGCGCCATGATCCCTTTGATGAACTTTGCACCTTTCTGGATCGCAAGGCCGCTGCCGATCCAGCTGCCCGCAATGCTGCAAAGCGCGGCTGGAATTGCGAGTGCAAACAATACCCTGCCCGCGGATATATAAAGAAAGGTGCTCGCAATATTTGACGCCAGATTTGTCACCTTCGCGTTTCCGCTCGCGGTCACATAGTCGAATCCCGCGATTGAGGCGTAACCGAAAACCATGAAGGTCCCCGCCCCAGGCCCAATGATCCCATCATATAAAGCTGTCACAAAGCCAATCCCTGCACAGGCTAAAAAGAGTTTGTATCCCTCCAGGAGCTTGGACGGCCGGATGCGGTTGCCGCCAAACAATACAAGGATCGAAACCACCGGCAGAACACCGACGATCAGCTTTTTGAGCAGGACGGCGTCGAGCAGCATATTGAATGACGACCCCAGCCCCGCTCCCAACAGCGCAAATACCGCGGAAACAGCGGCGCTTTTCAAATGGATCTTTCCATTTTGGTGGAAGCGAACGGTGGAAACCAGCATCCCCACCCCTGCCGAAACTTTATTGCAACCGAAAGCGATGTGCGGAGGAATCCCGGTAAGCAGATAGGCCGGCAGGCTGATCAGTCCGCCGCCACCGGAAATACTATCGACAAAGCCACCGAAAAAAACCAACGGGCAAACGATAAGCAGCATCTGTGGGAGAGCCAAATCTAACATCCTCTATTCCTCAACCGGATTTTGCGGCTTGCTGTGCGAATGCGCGTAGCAAGCCGTTCTGCGTCATTGTATCACATCCATCGTAAAAAGGGAAGCCTCCTCCTTCAATCAGCGAGTTGAAGGAGGAGGCTTCCCTTTTATCGGTTCTCAAAATTCACCATAGCGATAGACGATTTTGCCATTCAACACCGTCATCACCGGAATGAGCAGCTGTGTGCCGGTCATTTCCTGCTGGCAGTTATCCAGATATACCGGTGCCGCGCGAACCAGCTTACAAATTGTAACATCCCCCGCGGCTCCTTCTGCCAGCGTTCCATAATGGCCAAAGATTCCCAGCTGTTTTGCCGGGGTTTCTGTGGTACAGCGCACCACTTCGGAAAGCGTCATTCCATAATCGAGATATTTGCTCATGAGCTGTGGCAAACTGCGGCAGTATCCTTCTTTATTGTATACCACCGAAGTAATGTCAGTACTGATGATATCCGGAAAAAATCCCTGTTGAATCGCCTGCCTTGTAACCGAATGGTTATAATTCGTAAATCCGTTGCTGCAGTCAAAAAGCACGCCGCGTTTCCGTGCAGCTAAGACACCTTCCTCAATCTTTCCATCCGCATGCAGGATGCTGCGTCCTTTTCCATGGTAACAGTGACACATTACATCCCCTTTTCGGAGCAGGCCGCAAAGCGAGCTTTCCGTCGACGGCGGATTTGAAGCATGAACCACCACCGGGCAGGCAAGGTCATCTGCAATCCGGATGGTTTCTTCCAGCAGATGTAGGCCAAGGGTTCCGAGCGTCTCCTCGCCCATATAAACTTTCAGCCCTTTAATCTGGTCGGGATAGCGTTCCATAAGCAGGGACAGGCCACGGGTATCCTGTCGGCTGGGCAAACAGACCTTTGCATTTTCTCCAATCGGCATACCCTCGTTTCGGATGTTCAGATAGGAGTAGACGCGGATCATGCTGGGTTTTACAACGCCATTATAAAAATCCTCAAAGTTGGATCTTCCCGCCGATCCAGCGTCCACAGCACAGGTTACTCCGCTTGAAAGCAAGAGATCCGGGTGGAGCGCCAGCGCGTTATTTCCGGTATAAATATGTGTATGAAAATCCACCAATCCCGGAAAGATATAATATCCGGACGCATCGATGATGTTTTGTGCCTGCGCTGAAACGCCGGTCACTGCACCGAGGGATTTTCCATCCCGGATACCCAAATTGCAGACTCGATCAATTCCAGATGCGGGGTCAATCAGATGCCCGTTTTTGAATAAAAGATCGATCATGGCAGCCTCCAAATGTTAGAATATTCAATCTGTGCCCCGGTTTTCAATCGCTTTCCGCCTCCGGCAGACTTGCTGCAAAGGCTCCGATCCGTTTTACCCCTTCCAGGATATCATCCGTGGAGGCTGCAAAAGAAATCCGAATATATCTGCCGAACGCATCGCCGAATCCAATACCAGGAACAACCGCGACAGCCTGCTCCCGCAGAAGCCTCTCTGCAAACACGGTTCCGCTCAGCCCAGTTTTTTCCACATTGATCATCATATAGAAAGCACCCATGGGTGCGACGAAACTCAGGTCCGGGATCGCTCCGAGCCCACGAAGTAAAAGTGCCCGCCGCTTTTCAAACTGACTGACCATATTCCGCGTGGAACACAAGGAATTCGTATGGTTCATTGTCTCCGTCAATGCCACCTGTATGAAGCTGGGGATACAGCAGGTATTATATTGATGCAGCTTTAAAACAGCGGGCAGCAGCGCCTTGTCCGTCGCTAAATAGCCAACCCTCCAGCCGGTCATTGCAAAGGATTTTGAAAACCCGTTTATGCAAATGGTACGCTCCTTCATCCCCGGAAGCGAAGCGACCGAACAAAAGCTAGCCCCATCATACAGGATACTGTCATAGATTTCATCGGACAGTACCAACAGATCATTTTGGCGCGCCAGCTCTGCAAGCTCTTCAAGGATTTCCGCTTTGTGGATCGTTCCGCATGGATTCTGTGGATTATTCAGGACGATCATCCGTGTCCGCGGTGTAATTGCCCGTTTCAATTCTTCGATATCAATCTGGAAGTTGTTCTCCTGCCTGAGTGCAATCTCCACAAATTTCGCCCCCGCCAGAATGGTTGCATTTTTATAGTTCATGAAAGCAGGAGTGAATCCAATAACCTCATCCCCGGGATCCACAAGTCCCAAGATTGCATCCAGAATGCCTTCTGCGGCCCCCGCTGTCAAAATGATTTCCGAGTCAGGGTTGTATAGAACTTTGCCCGTCTGAAGGAGCCTCTCTTTTATTGCCTGGCGAAGTGGCAAATAGCCTCGGTTGGGGAAATAATGGGTATATCCATTGGTTAACGCTTTTTGAGTGGCCTCTACGATATGCGAAGGTGTATGAAAATCCGGTTCACCGATCTCCAAATGAATGACCCGTTCCCCTTTTTCCTGCATCTGCTCAGCCTGTTCAAGTACTTTTCGGACAGGTGAAAATGCAACGTCAACTGTACGATCCGCAAAATTTTTCATAATAACGTGTCCATGCCCCTTCCTTCTATAAAATCCGGGAAATCAATCGCAACCGCTAAAAATGCGCGGCACAGATTTTTTAGAACATTATCCGATATGGAAAGCTCCGGGCTGTGCAGTTCCTGCGGCCTGCCCGGGATACCGGTTCCGACCCACAAAATGGCACCCGGCCGTTCGCGTAAAAAGTAAGCGAAATCGTCCGATCCCATAAAGGGTGGAAATTCTTCCATCAGCAGATCCTTCCCCAGGTGACGGGATATCGCGTTTCTCAGATATTGCGCGGCATACGGTTCGTTAGCCCCCATTGGAAAACTAGGCTGCCAGACCAGTCGGATATCTGTCTGGCTGCTTCTCGCTATCCCGCAGGAAATTTCATCCATCCGCTGCATAAGCTTTTCCCTGTCTTTCGGATCAAACGTGCGCATGGTACCTTCCAGCTCGGCTTTTTCCGGAATGATGTTGCGCCGGATTCCGCCGCTATATTTCCCCACGGAAATCACAGCGGCATGATGAGCGCATATTTCCTGCGCCGGCAAGGCGCAAAAATGCAGCACAAGCTGAGAGGCTGCCAAGAGTGGGTTGACACAGGCATGCGGCATTGCCGCATGCCCGCCCTTCCCTGTTACCGTAACATAGAAATTGTCATTCGCAGCCAATGCGGGGCCTTTGACAACTGCGAAAGCTCCCTCCGGGATTTGGGGCATGGCATGTGCGGCAAATACGGCGCGGATATCCGCTCCGTCAAGGGCGCCGTCCGAAATCATTGGAACAGCCCCCCCGACCGGACCATTTTCCTCCGCGGGCTGAAAAATCAGCCGAACACCACAGGAAAGCGATTCCTTCACCTGTTGGAGAATCAGCCCCGCCGTCAAAAGTGCCGACATATGTACATCATGGCCGCAGGCATGCATGACGCCCGGCGTTTGGGAGGCAAATGGCAGCCCGCTGGCCTCCGAAAGGGCCAGTGCGTCCATATCCGCACGAATTGCCACTGTTGGGCGGTTCCGTTCGGTTCCAATATCCGCAATGATCCCGTACCCGCCCAATCCAGTCCGGCAGGGAATTCCCGCCCGCCGCAACCAGCCGGTCAGATATGCCGCCGTTTCCTTTTCCTGGTTCGATTTTTCCGGATGGGCGTGAAGATGATGCCGGATTTCAGCATACTTCTCCCAATCCTGTCTGAGGAGCGCATCCATCCGCTTCATCGTTTCATTTGTGCCTTTCATCGGAGAGCCTCCTTAAATTCGATATCTTCCCGCAAAATATCCTTCGTGGATAGCGTCAAACATTCCTCTGGGCGCTTTTGCATCGCCAATCAAAAGGATTTTTTTGCAGCATCCCGCCTTTAAAAGATTTCGGTAAAGCGTGTGATCCGGCCGATAGCCAATGGCCAGCACCACACATTCCGCTTTGTGTACCGCCTCTTCCCCGGCAATATTAAAATGCAGGGTATTTTCCATGATGCGGTTCAGACGAGCCTCTGTATAAATCCTTACGCCCAGCTCATTCATCCTGTGCAGCAAGGCGGCCCTCATAACCGGATGATCGGCGGCCAAAACTTTCTCCATGGGCAGCATATCGTAAACGGCCACCTTTTTCCCCGCCAAGCTTAGCAACCAGGCGGTTTCAAGGCCCACCTTCCCAGCTCCGATGATTGCGACCTGCTCTGGAAGGAATCCTTCCACACCCTTTTCTATCAGGTCTTCCGCAATCAGCACTTCCATCTTTGCATCGCGCGCGAAAGGCGGAACCACCGGGATACCCCCTGTCGCAAGGATTATGGAGTCCGCCTGCTCACACTGCAACAGTGTTGATACATTTTCTTCGTCCACCTTTGTATTCCAGATCAGATGGATGTTCCGTTGCTCTATCTCCTGTTTATAATAAGCAAGCAGTTCCCGGACGCGTTCCTTGAAATCTGGCTTTGCAGCCAGCCGAAGCGTACCGCCGAGCCCTTCTCCGGAATCGTAGACCGTCACTTTATATCCCCGGTCGGCCGCCTGGATCGCGGCCTCCATACCACCGGGGCCCGCGCCCACAATCACGACCGATTTCGGCTTCGATTTTTCGCTGGAAGGACGGCCGTAAAACTCCCGGAGCAGCCCGGGATTCACGGTGCACACCAGATCGGTGCCGGTCAGAATATGTTTATGACATTCGAGACAACCGACGCATGGACGCGCAATCTCCTGCGAAAGCGGCTTCTCACCCCATTCTGGATCCGCAAGGAATGGTCTGCCCACGGCTACCATGTCCGCTTGCCTGTTTGAAATCACTTGCTCTGCATCCTGGGGCGTTACAATCCCGCCCACCGCGATAACAGGAACCGATATCGCCTTTTTGACCATTTCCGCCAATGGAACAAGACAACCCTTTTCATCATACATGGAGGGAACGTCCGCATAAGGGGTATACGGATAATCCTGTGGCGCGGAAAAGACGAGTGAGTTTGCAGATACATGCAGATAGTCCACGCCGTAACGTTCCATTTCCTTCGCAATGATTACGGCGTCCTCCGGTTCGATCCCACCCGGAAAATTTTCAAAACCAGGCATTTTGAAGCCTATGATGAAATCTGCTCCGCAAGCCTCACGGACTGCGGATACGATCAGTTTCGTAAAATAAAGACGGTTGATTAAACTGCCGCCAAAGGCGTCCCTGCGGCAATTCGTCACAGGCGAAAGAAACTGATTGATCAGGTAGCCGTGGCAGCCATGCACCTCGACGCCATCAAATCCCGCGCGTTTCGCCCGCATGGCGCAAAAACGCCAATCGTCCACAAGCGCATAAATTTCTTCCTCCGTCAGAGCTTCCGGTATTTCCTTGTAAAGCGGGGAAGCAACCGCAGACGGGGCAATGCAGCGGTTTCCTGTGACAGAGCTTGGAGCCCGCCCGCCATGCAGTCCAAGCTGCATCAAAATATGGCTGTCGTAAGCGTGTACACTGGCGGCAAGCTGGCTAAGCGCGGGGATCAGCAGATCCGAGTTGGCCTGCATCGTGGGGACTCGCATTTGCCCTTCGCGCACAGCTGTCTGTTCTGTTATGATGAGACCGGCGCCGCCTCTTGCCCGCTCTTCCAGAAAGATTGCGCACCGGTCTGAAAGCGTGCCGTCTAACAGATTGGCACGGGTTCCCATTGGGGAAAGGACAATACGGTTCCGTATCATTTTTCCCGCGAGGGTAATCGGTTCAAATAAAGCTGGATAATCGCACATACGGAGATACGCTCCTTTTCATCAGAAATTGGGCCGCAAACAAGCAGAGGCCCCCGCCCATAATCATTCCATGGAATAGAATGCACTTTGCATGGCTTGCTTCAAATGCTCCAATGCTTCCCCCTGGGACGGCAGATTCGGCGTATATGGTTTTCCGACCGATCGTCCGGCGAGATTCGCCAAGTCCTTTGTGGCCACAGGAAAACTTGCCTGATCCATCGCCAGGCGTATCTGCGCCAAGCGAAACTGTGTTTCCAAAGCCTCCTGAAGCCTTCCCTCTAAAAAATCCTGATAAACGGAACAAACCTGTTTGGGAATAAAATTTGCAGTTGTGGCGACTGCTCCCACAGCGCCATGGGACAATGCCGCATAAATCAGGGTATCTTTCCCACCAAATACCTTAAAATTTTTTGAACGGGTTTTTCTGATGAATTCCAAAGTCTGAGTCATATCTCCAGAGGAATCCTTCATCCCGCAGATATTGTCCATGCGCGAGATGAGCCGTTCAACCAGATCCGCGCTTATGGTATAACCTGTCCTCCCCGGATTGTTGTAAAGAAGCACAGGCATATCGGGAACCGCTGATGCAATCGCACAAAAATGTTCGAAAAGCTCCTCTTCGGTGGGCTTTATAAACATCGGCTGCAATACGGAAATTCCATTCGCACCTGCGCATTTTGCCATTTCAGCAATATGGATACATTTTTTGGTACTGATTGCCCCAATTCCCATATAGACGGGAACCCTGCCCCGCGCTTGATCCAATATGATTTGAAGGCCTCTGTACATCTCATCCTCTTCCACCATATAAAATTCGCCATTGCTGCCAAAAGCCAGAATGCCATTTACGCCTCCATCAATGACAAAATCCACCTGTTCCCGGAGCTTCGCCTCCCTAATGCGTTCATCTTCATCAATCGGAGTCAGAATAGGCACAATTATGCCATAAATAAAATCTGTAGTCATTGGTCTTCTCCTTTAATAACAGTTCCCGATATTTTTCGGGAGGGCGAAAAATATCGGCACCTCCCGAAAAATATACCAACTATTTTTTCACTTTATCAATCGCAGCAAGAAACTCGTCTACAATTTCATCGCCAATATCTTTGCGCACCATATCGTACACGGGAGAAGCCATTTCCTGCATCTGGGCAAGCACTTCAGGCTCCATTGGGATGATCGTTACTCCTTCATCCATACAGGCTTTCTTATAGTCCTGGAGGGAAGCGTCCGACAGGCCGACGATGTATTCCATCGATTCCGCCATGCAGTCGTCAACCATCTTCCGGATATCGGCGGGCAGGCTGTTATATACCGATGTGCTCATGCTGAAGGTCATGATGTGACCCACATGGTTGGATTCCATAATGTATTTCTGGACTTCGTAGAGCTTTGTATCATAAAAGTTCATATAAGGGTTTTCTTCCGCGTCCACAACGCCCTGCTGAAGATTCGTATAAAGCTCGGACCAGTCCATTGCAATCGCGTTTGCGCCCAGCGCGTTCCAGTATGCGAGATGGTATTTGTTTTCCTGGGTGCGGATCTTTATTCCCTTCATATCCGCAACCGCATGGATCGGTTTATTGGCGGTAAGCTGACGGAATCCGGCGTCACAGAACCCCAACATAACAAAACCGCCCGATTCAGCATATTTTTCATTCAGGAGATCACAAAAATCGCTGGTGAGAAAGGCCCGCATAGTTTCAATATCTGGAAACGCATTGGGCAAATCGAAAAGCGCATATCCGGGAACATACGGGGGCAGCATACTCGTTACACCGGTCAGGAGGGCAATCGTCCCATTGATATGCCCTTCCATCATTTCCGCCGTGGAACCCAGAGAAGAGTTTGCGTAGAGGTTCACCTTCACACGCCCCTCGCTGCGTGCTTCTATCAGCTCTTTGAATTTTTCCGCGCCTTTGTAGTTCAGTGTCTCCTCAGTGCCGCCCATTCCAAAAGACCACTCATAGGTTTCCGATTCCGCCGGAGCCGCCGCGGAACCGTTGGATGCCGCCGGTTGCGCGGGAGATGCGCATCCCGCAAGTGTTAAAATCATACAGAGCGTTAACAAGAATGCCAATACGGTTTTTTGCGTTTTCATGACCATTCCTCCTTTTTATATAAGCCAACAGGCTTATGTTCAACAAACCGGCATTACCCCACCAGCCACAGGCTTATTCCTGGGATAAAAGTGATTGCCAACAAAGATATCACGAAGGTCAGTAAGAACGGGATGGTAGCTTTGGCCAGCTTCAGGATTGGGATATTGGACATCCCGCTGCCCACATACAGGTTTACGCCAACCGGAGGGGTAACCATGCCGATCGCCAGATTTGCGGTCATTATGATACCAAAATGGATCGGGTCCATGCCAATACCTGTGGCCACCGGAAGCAGAACCGGCGTGAGCAGCATAATATTCGGGATATTGTCCATTACAGCGCCAAATATCAACATAATCAGGTTCAGCAACAGCAGGATGCCGACTTTTCCCGTATAACTGCTGAGGATGAAATTGCTGATTTCGGTTGCGTAGCCGGAAAGGGTCACCACACGGGTAAACGCTGTGGCTGCGCCCAATATAAAAAATAGATTGATGAAACTTTTGCTGCCCTCCACAAATAGTGCCGGAATGTCCTGAAAGCGGATGGACTTATAGGCAAATAAGCTGACTGCAAAGGCATAGATCACCGAGATCGCCGCGGCTTCCGTGGGAGATGCAATCCCACCATAGATACTTCCCAGGATAATTACAGGCGTCAAAAGGGCGAAAAAACTTTCCCGGAAGAGTTTCCAAAGGCCTTTTTGCCGGATTTCCTGATAATACATCTGTATCGTTTGCTTATCTTCGCCTTTACGCTTGCAGTAATAATATGCATAGCAAATGAGTCCTGCGGCGATCAGGCAGCCCGGCAGAATTCCTGCGATAAACAGGCTGGCCGGAGAAGTGTTTGAAACGGAAGAAAAAATGATATAGGAAATGCTGGGCGGGATGATCACGCCTAGGCCGCCGGCCACTGTTACAACGGCGGTGGAAAAGACTTTATCATAGCCAAGCTTTACAAGAAACGGGATCGTCATCGCTCCCACCGCGGCAACCGAGGCGGCCGAAGAACCGGAAATCGCACCGAAAAACAGGCAGGTAATGATTACGGTAGCAGGAAATCCCGCTGTTTTATTTCCGATAAAATAAGCGAAAAATCCAAAAAGCTTTTCTGAGATCCCTCCCTTTGCCATGAGGACACCTGCAAGCATAAAGAGTGGAATCCCTAAAAGGATAAAGCTGTTGAGCCCGCCAACTGTAGCGGACAATACGGAATTTGCATCAAATTGGAAATTGGAATTCAGAAGATTCGGCAACAGCGCCAGACCACAAAAAGTAAAAGACATCGGCGTACCAATTGCCAAAAGCACCAGAAACAGAATGAAAAATACTGCTGCATTCATTTGAGAACGCCTTCTTTCTCATTGGTTGGAATATTTAGAGGGCGATCCTCGCCGGTCCTGTTTTTTCTCCAACTGATAAAATCTAAAACCGTAACTTGAAATAGACGGAAAAGCCCAAGGCCGAGACCAATGACCGGCCCGATGATATAAATGATATAGACCGGGATATTCGTACCGGCAATAATACGGCCATGCGCTTCATAAAAAACCGTTGTCGTCACCGCCGTGTGAAATAGAATCAGCAAAACGAAAAATGTGATAAACCAAACCACCACTCCGCACGCTCTGCGGAAAGGTTTGGGAAGAATATTGATCAGCATGTCGATCCTGATGGAGGAACGATGCCGTATGCTATATCCAAGACTCAAAAATCCCATCATCACCAAAAAATAACGGGCAATGACTTCGCTCCAGGAAAGGCCATTCAGGAATACATAGCGCAATATGACCTGAATGCCCATTAGAAGCGCAACGCCAGCCAGAAATCCCGCAACGATTGTCTCTTCTAAATGCTCATCTAACCATTTCCATACTTTCATTGAAGTCACTCCTTTGTTTTTGGGTGGGTGGTTGTAAAACTGACGCATAGTGAATACATAATTCTATAAACTGGTATCTGATATACCAATTGATGGAAAAGAATAGGATAGAATTTTATTCTACCCAAAAGAGATGTTTCGAAGTATCCCGGATATGATGGACCATCCTCCTCTCTGCTTCCGCACTGTCCCCCGTCTCAACCGCTTTGAGGATCTCTTCATGCTGCAATTGCCGATTCAACAGCTGTTCATAGTCAGTGACATTGACAACCTTTCGCATAGAGCTATCAATTTGCAGAAAGCTGTTTGCCATATTACAAAGATAGGTGTTGTTCGAACTTTCGCGCAAGACACTGTGAAAACGTTCATTGATATTGGAAAGCTCTTCGGCGTCTCCTCTTTCCTCAATAATAGCACGGGCCTGTTCCAGCAATTCGCGCATCATACGTTTTTGATTTTCGGTCGCATAGATAGCGGCAAAATAGGCGGAAACACCGTCAATAGCACTCCTGATATAGGTGACCTCTTTTAAATTTTCTCTGGAATGTTCGGAAATAAAAGAACCTTTTCGTGGAACGCAAACAATCAGTTTTTCTGTTTGCAAGGCCCGAAATGCCTCTTTTACCGGAGTCGTACTAATATTCAGCATCTTGCTGATTTGCCGTTCACTGATTTTCTGTCCCGCTTTTAGTTCTCCATTGATAATCATCTGGCGGATAATATCTGCGACTTGATCTCGAATGGGCAGGCTTTCAACGATCTCTTTCTCCTGTTTGATCACCCTATTCAAAATCTCCTTTCGATGTTTCTAATTTGCGAAACGAAAACTAATATCTGGTATATCAGATATTATATAGACTTTCTATCTGCTTGACAAGACCAATAATAGCCAATCATTTTTAGATTATTTAGCAATTACGCACGAATTTCGGATAAAATGAAGCCCGATAGAGCGCTTCCAAAATTTAATTTTGGGGGATATCTCTTTCTTGTGGCTTTGATGGCTTTTCAAAGTACATAAATAGCTGGCACTTGATCATGCCATTATAAAGCTTGCGGCGGCGCACAGCCGGTCGACCGAATTGTGCTTCAAAGTCCTCGTCCGGGCTGATGATGTAATAGCTCATCCCCTCCTCCGGTGGAAAAGCCGTGCCCAGCATTCGGCAGATTTCCTGCGCTTCGGAGGCGTCGAGCAGCCGTTCGCCATACGGCGGATTTGTCAGAACAATGCCCCCATGTCCCGGACGCCGCGTCTGAAAATCTGCCACGTCTCCCTCGTACACCTTGATGCGCGATGCCACACCCGCTTTGACCGCGTTCTCTTGAGTGAGCTTGACCGACTGCGAATCATTGTCCGAAGCAAAAGCCAAAAATTGTGCATCTCTGCGCACTTCAGCGGCCGCCGCCTTGCGAAGATCGCTGAAAATCCCATTTGCAAAGCAGGCCCAATTCTGAGCCGCGAAACGCCGCCGAATCCCCGGCGCGATATTCAGCGCCTTAAGAGCCGCCTCGATCACCAGCGTACCGGACCCGCACATCGGGTCATATACCGTGGAATCCCCGCGCACGCGGGCAAAATCCACAATTCCCGCCGCGAGCGTTTCCTTGATTGGCGCTTCATTCGCATTTGCACGGTAACCGCGCTTGTGCAGGCCAGCGCCGGACGTATCAAGCAGCAGTGTAACCATATCCTTATGAATGGTGAACTGAACCTGATAGGCCGTGCCGGTTTCCGCAAAAACGGCACGCTTATAGACCGATTCAAATCTCCGCACAACCGCCCGTTTGATAATGCGCTGGCAGTCCGGGACACTGTGAAGTTTTGAATTCAGCGACGAACCTTTTACCGGAAACTGGTCGTCCTCTCCGATGAAATGTTCCCACGGAAGCTCTGCAGTACGATCAAAAAGCTCTGTAAAGGTTTCCGCCTTGAATCGCCCCATGACGATCCCAACACGTTCCGCCGTGCGCAGCCAAAGGTTCGCCTTCGCGACCATCTGAAGATCCCCATCAAAAAATACCCGCCCGTCAGTGACCTCCACGTTTTCCCCGCCGATTTTCTTTACTTCAAACGAGAGCACGCTTTCCAGTCCAAACAGACAGGGGCAGCAAATCCGATATATCTGATCCATCTATTTTCCAATTCCTCTCACATATTCCACTCAATATATAGTCATATTATACCAGTATACCCCTTAAATAGCAAGGATCCCGGTTCAAATGAAACCGGGATTCGCTCAAAACAACATCTTATGGTAGATCTGCACGATATTTTCCTGTACAAAGTTCCGAATCTGCCCCGCGGGGTCCTCTGGATCATCAAGATGCACCGTATAGTGCAGATCTGCGTTCTTCCCGGTCAGCGAAGCAAGGCTGCTGGAAGCAATTTGCGCGGGTGACGCTCCCCCCGCAAACGAAACGGAAAGGATTTTTTCCGCCGCGTTCATCCGAAGGGGGAAAAAAGGGCACCCATACCGCACAGAAAAATCACAGAGCCGCATCCCGTCCAGTTCCAGCGGCGGGGAGTCCCGATATGGGCTGACCGCCGCTATCAATGCCGCCCGTTCGTTGCCCGCGAGCGGACAGGTTTTCAGATTCCACGCGTCTGAATGGAACTGGTCGGTATGGATCACTGTGACGCCAGTCGCGATATCCGCCGAATTCACCGCGAGCGGGCAACCCGCTCCCGGAGAAAATACCCCCATCTTTTCTATCTGCCGCAGCCCGCATGCTGGCGTGTGGGAGGCTTCCAACAGGGTCATCAGCTCGTGAATTTCCTCCGGTTCCAGGCCTTTGGCCCACAACATGCAGGAAACTGCTGCGAGCGAAGTCACCGATAAGAGATCGATTTTGACCGAGCACCGCATCAGCTCGTCGGCAAAGGCATAAGCAGCCTGCGCACCCGGTCCGCTTCCGGATAGCGCTACCCCGATTTTCATGGCATACCTCCTCAGACGAAGATATTCCATCTTATGCCGCCGACCAGTCCCACGCTACACGGGCAGATCGTTTATTCCCCTGCCGCAGGCGCCGCTTGCGCAATAACCGCCTGCGACACCCGCAGTCCGTCCACTGCCGCGCTCATGATACCGCCCGCATATCCGGCGCCCTCCGCACAGGGATAAAGCCCTTTTGCGGACAGTGACTGGCAGTCCTCCCCCCGCAAGATCCGCACTGGTGAGGAGGTCCGTGTTTCCACACCGGTGAGCAGCGTATCCGGCGCGGCAAAACCTGGCAGCTTGGCGTTAAAGTTTTGAAGTCCGAGCCGCAGCATTTCCGTCACAAATCCGGGAAAAAGATCCGAAAAATCGCAAGGCTCCACGCCGCGCGCATAGGTCGGCTGTACCCGCCCGATTGTAAGGCCCGGTTTGCTGTTCAAAAAATGTGCCGCGTCCTGTGCCGGCGCGCGGTAGCCTCCCCCGGCCGCCTGAAATGCCCGGCGTTCCAGTTCCTGCTGGAAACACACGCCGTCGAGCGCGCCGCGACCGTAATCACCCGGTGTGACCGCGACCGCGACCGCCGCGTTTGCGTTTTTCCCATCGCGTGCAAAATAACTCATCCCATTGGTCACGGCCATGCCCGTTTCCGATGCGGCGGGCACCACCACGCCACCTGGACACATACAGAAGGTATAAACGCCGCGCCCGTTCCTGCGGTGCGAAAGCTGGTATTCTCCCACCGGCAATACCGGATGGCCAGCGAGCTTTCCATACAGACCACGGTCGATCTCGCTTTGCAGATGTTCAACCCGCACACCGACCGAAAACGGCTTCGGCTCCATGGCAAAGCCGTTTTCATAAAGCATCCGGAAAGTATCCCGCGCGCTGTGTCCGGTTGCAAGGATCACAATCCCGGTGGGAATTTCCCCCTCCGGCGTGAGCGCTGCCGTAACCGAGCCATTTCGCACCCGCAGCCCAGTGAGCGGCGTACGAAAGCGGATTTCCCCGCCGAGTGAAAGGATTTCCGACCGGATGCGCCCGACGACCTCCCGCAGGCGGTCGGTGCCGATGTGCGGCTTTGCCTTCTGTAAAATCTCGGGCGGCGCGCCGAACCGAACAAATTCCCGCACCACCCAGGAGCATTTCGGGTCGCCGATACGGGTGGTGAGCTTGCCGTCTGAGAAGGTTCCGGCACCGCCTTCCCCAAACTGCACATTCGTGTCCGGATCGAGCTTCCCGGTTGCCCAGAAAGTTTCGACCGCCTGCACCCGGCGGCTGATTTCATCTCCACGTTCGAGAATCAGCGGGCGGTATCCGTACCGTGCGAGCAGCAGACCAGCGAACATTCCGGCCGGACCAAACCCGGCTATCACCGGCCGGTGCGGCAGCGGTCGATTCCCCACCGTAACTTCGAGCGGCTGCTCTTCACGCAGGGCGACCTGTTTATCCGCCGCGCGCGCGGACACTTTCGCCTCATCCGCATAAAGCGTGAGCGCGACCGAATGGACAAAATGGATATCACTCTGTTTGCGCGCGTCAAGCGATGTTTTGACGATACAGCTTTCCTTGACATCGCTCTCCTGTATTCCCAGTCGCTTACGGGCTTTGACGATTGCGGCGGATGGATCTTCGGTAAGGCCGGTGACAATTCCGCTTATGATGACTGCCATTGATCTTCCCCTCCAAATAAATCGGGGGCGTCCAAAGTTTCGGACGCCCCCGGTATCTGCGTTTATTTTTCCTTGATGGTCACAACCGCGGTATACTCACCGGTGGCCCAGACAATCCCCTTGCTTGGAGCCGAAATGCGCACCGGGAGGTTATATGGTCCCGGCGTAATCTCGCGGTCGGAGATGTCGATCTCCGCGACCAGGTCGTCAGAGGTGAGCGTCTCCATAATCTCCGCTTCGCCGATCATATGAACGCCGGTGATTCGCGGCGTTTCAACTGTGACTTCATAGTTGACCGGAACATTAGTCGCTTTGATGTTGGTCACCGCAAAATCTCCGGTCACCATATTCTCCGTGTCAAACGAGAGGCTGATGCGGGTAACGTCCTCCAGATTGATAAAGCCGCTCGGCAATTCCACCGGGAATACAAAGACCTTATCCTTGGTGATCTCGCTGAAATCGACATAGCCGATATTGAGATCCTCATAGAGATCAACCATATTTGCCGGCCCGGCAACCTCGATGGACCCCTCCGAAAGGGTATAATCGAGCGGGTCCCGCGGCATACCCTTCGGCAGATAGAGGTACTCAAACTTAACCGGCAGGTTCTTCTTCTTGAGCACTGGAACAGTAATATCCACCGACACCGGGTCCATCGTCAGCAGAGATTTATCGATCTCGTTTCCCTCACTGTCGTAAAGCATGATATCGCTCTTAACCGTCCGGTTCGCGGTCAGCGGCTCGTCAAAGACCGCTGCCGCCACACATTTATCAATCCGATTGACATCCGCCTCCGGACCGGTGATCGTGACCTCCTTCGGGCTCACAACCACATCCGAACGGATATATCCATCCGGCACCTTCAGTCCTTCAATATCCGAGGAGATCGAGAATTTTTTGGTTGCTTTGCGGTCAACCCGGATTTGGATGGTTTTTGGCTTTATCTCCAGCACGGTGAAACCCTTGCCGAACTTGTCGCTTCCGGAAAGCTTCACGTCGTAGGTGCCATAACTGCTGATGCCGGAAAGCTCGGCCACCACATCGATATCCGATCCCGACAAACCGCCCACGATATACCGCGGCCCTTCGACCACTGCCGAAACAGTGGCAAAAGCGCCTTCCACAATGTTCAGGTTGAGCGGTTCCAAAATGGCCACGGTGGTGGGGGCTTCCGCGATGTTGACCTCAATTCCGTCGATTTCATCGCGCGTGTTCGGATTGATCGCCGTAACGGTGATGAGCCAGGCGATAATTGCCAGAGCCAGGGAAAAAAACATCAAAAACCGTTTGTTGTCAAACAGCTTGGAAAAACTTATTTTCATTTTTTCTTCCCCTTCCACAGTTCAAATTTCTTTTCGGAAGGTTCAGAAACAGCCTTCTCCGGGATCAACGTGTTTTTGAGCAGCTCCTCCAGCCGCGGCAGGCTGTAGCCGCGTTCCAACCGTCCGTTTTGGCAGACGGTAATCAGCCCTGTCTCCTCTGAAACGACCACAATGATTGCGTCGCTGGCTTCGCTCATGCCGAGCGCGGCGCGGTGGCGGGTCCCCAGCTCCCGGCTGATCTCTGAATTATCGGAAAGCGGCAGAAAGCATCCGGCCGCGTAAAGCCGGCCGTCACGCACAATCATCGCGCCGTCATGCAGCGGGGAATTCGGGAAAAAGATATTCCCGATGAGCTCCGGTGTGGGCGCGGAATCAATGATGGTACCGGTCTTGATGATGTCCCCAAGTTTGGTTTTCTGTTCGATGACCACCAGCGCGCCGATCTTCTGGCGGGAAAGTGAAGCCGCCTCATCCACAAGCGCCGCGATGAATTTGCGCCAGCCCTCTCTGGTCTGCTGCTCGTTAAGGCCCTGGGAGAACACATTCAGTTTCGAAATCCGGGTACGCCCAACTTGCTCCAGCGCGCGGCGCAGTTCCGGCTGGAACACAACCACCAGCGCGAACAGCCCAATCTGCAGGATATTGGACATGAGAAAACTCATCGTCTGCAGTCCAACCTTGTCCGCAAGCAGATTGAGCGCGAGCAGCGCCCCGATGCCCTTGACCAGCTGGGCGGCGCGTGTCTCGCGCACAAGCTTGATCGCCTGATAAATCAAATATGCAACGATGAGGATATCTAAAATATCGTACCAATGGATCGTCCGGAAAGTATCCATCAGGTAGAGGAATCTTGTCATGCTTTTAATCTCCTTCGGCTTTCGGAACACACAGGCGGACAAAACCCACGTGCGCACTCCCTCTACTATTTTATCACATCCTGGTATGAAATCAATCTTTTTTTTGATCCCTCCGGCAGCACTTACCCACCCGCACGCGCAATCCGTTTGATCGCGCAAGCCAGGTCGTATCCCTGCTCCACCGTATTGAACGCCCCAACGCTGATCCGCGCGGTTCCGCCGTCAAGCGTGCCGTACTTTTCATGCGCGGACGGCGCGCAGTGCAGTCCGCCGCGCAGCGCAAAGCCCGCCTGGTTTAAGAGCCCGGTCGTCTCCTCTGAAGACTTTCCTTTGATATTGAAGCTTAAAACAGGCAGGTTCACACCTTGCTGCGGCGCGGGCGTATAAAGAACCACATTCGGTTCCGTACTGATTTCATCATAGATACACCGTGCGACCATTGTTTCATAATGCGCGATGCGCCCGATTCCGTGACGGTTTACAAAGTCAATCCCCGCGCCAAGCCCAAGGATACCGACCGTGTTGAGCGTGCCGGATTCGTGCCGGTCCGGCATGAAATCCGGCTGGTTATAGTCCGCCGAAACGCTGCCTGTGCCGCCTTCCGCCAACGGTGTAAGCCGGCTTCCGAGCGCGGTGATAAGCAGCCCGGTTCCGGTCGGGCCGTAGAGACTTTTATGCCCGGCGGTACAGAGAAAATCGATCCCCATGCCGGACACGTCGATCGGTTCCACGCCCGCCGTCTGCGCGGCATCCACGATAAAGTATAACCCATATTGCCGCGCGAGAACCGCCAGCTTTTCAATCGGCATTTTAACGCCAAACACATTCGACGCGTGCGTTGTGATGATCGCCCTTGTTTTCGGACGGATCAGCCGCCGGAAAGCGTCGACCGTTTCCTCGTCGTCGAGCGAGGTTTTTGCCATACTGTAGGTGATGACCCCACGGGTCGCCAGCGCGTGCACCGGACGCAGGACGGCATTGTGTTCGAGATCCGAGATGATCACATGATCGCCATGGCAGAGAAGTCCCTTGATCACGATGTTGACCGCGTAGGTGCAGTTCTGGGTAAAAACGATCTGCGATTCATCCGCCGCGCCGAAGAAAGCGGCCGCTTTGGTGCGCACCCCAAATACCTGTTCGGCCGTTTCCACCGAAAGGTCGTGTCCGCTGCGGCCCGGGTTCGCGCCGTACCGCACCAGAGCCTGGTCGACAGCCGCCTTGACAGCAAGCGGTTTTGGGAAGGTTGTAGCGGCGTTGTCAAAATAGGTCATCCGCTTAACCTCCCTGTATCTCAGTCACCTTGATGTCAGCGGCAGCGAGCAGATTGACCGCCTTCTCCACGCTGCCGGTGATCTTCAGGGCATAGCCGCAGCCCTGTTTGCTGCTTGGCAGGGTATTGCGCTGCACATAGGCCGGGATTCCGTTCTGTTCCAGTATCTTCTGTCCTCTCATCGCGTTGGTGATCGAACGCACCACCAAAAGCGGATGATCTATATTTGCCATAAAAAATTCCCCTAACATAACAAAATACAGCGGCATGCAATACCGCTGTATCATCTTATGCGCAAAGGCGCGTCCCTGTCGCCTGGCCGCTCCTACCGGCCTGTTTGAAGCGAATCCCCCGCCGCCTCCAGAATGCAGACCGCGTGCGCCGAAATTCCTTCGCCGCTGCCGGTAAAACCCATCTTTTCCTCGGTCGTCGCTTTGATGTTCACATCCGCAAGCTGTGCGGCGCAGGTTTGTGCGATGATTTCCCGCATCTGCGAAATATACGGCTTCAGCTTCGGCGCCTGCGCAATGACCGTCACGTCGAGATTACCGAGCTGCCAGCCCATCTGTTCCATCAGCATCCGCACCTTTGTGAGCAGGCGGACGCTGTCCGCATCCTTATAGGACGGATCACTGTCCGGGAATAGCGTACCGATATCCCCCATTGCCAGCGCGCCGAGGATCGCATCCATCACCGCGTGGGTCAGCACGTCCGCGTCCGAATGCCCGAGCAGTCCTTTTTCATATGGGATTTCAACCCCGCCGAGAACCAGCTTCCGGCCTTCCACCAGCCGATGTGCGTCGTATCCATGTCCAATCCGCATCTTCATAACCGTTCTCCCTCTTGTGCCAGTACGATCGCCTGCGCTGTCAGCAGGTCGACCGGCGTCGTAATTTTCAGGTTTATGTAGTCTCCCTTGGTCAGATAAACCGGCTGCCCGATCGATTCCAGCATCTGGCAGTCGTCAGTGAAATCGCCCTTTGCCTCCCGCACAGCCTGCCGGTAACGCGCAATCTCAAACACCTGCGGCGTCTGTACCGCGTATAGCCGCCTTCTGTCCGGCGTGTCGACGATTTTGCGGTCCGCGTCCGCAACCTTGATTGTATCCACCACCGGCACCGCGGCCGCAGCCGCGCCGCAGCGAAAAGCGTCCATCACCGCATCCGCGATCACCTGCTGCGGCACCAGCGGCCGCGCGCCGTCGTGGACGGCAATATACTGTGTCTGCTCGCTCACCGCCGCCAGCCCGCATTCGACCGACTTGCGGCGAGTGTCTCCACCTGTCACGACCGATCGGACCTTTGGGATCGCATAAGCGCGGATCAGCGCGAGCATATCCGGGATGTCCGCCTGCCGCGCTACGATGACAATCTCATCGATCCAGTCGCTCCAGGAGAGCGCCTGCAGCGTACGCACAATGACCGGCATGCCTTCAATTTCCTCGAACTGCTTGTCAATCCCATTCATGCGGGTCGAATTTCCCGCCGCTGGGACAATGCAGGCGACATATGGCTTTTCCAGCGCTTTCTTCCAAAACATCTTTTACTCCCCCTTGTCCTTTTCATGATAGCACAGCCCGTCCGGCATTTCTGCCGCATTTTGGGGGACGGCTTTCCCCGGGCGCGCGAAAAGGGCATAGAGAAACGGCAGCAGCAAGCACGGCCATACCAAAAGATAAGCGCTCAAACCGGTCAGCCGCATCAGCAGCGAAAAGATCTCGGTATAGACCGCCAACGGAATGAACAGGAACAGATCGACAAATGACATTACTCCGAAAAGCCCGAGTTGCTGGGACCCCTGTTCGAGCAGGAAACAGATCAGGTAATACCCACTCATCAGCGCGGCTGACTTTGCAGCCTCTCTGCGGGTGAATCCCCGCAGGCCCAGAATCCCGGAAATGAGAATTAAAAGTATGGCCAGCGAAAAGGTCAGGACGAAAAGCCGGTTCCCCATTTCAGGCGTCCATTCGCTGGTTCCCCTTACCATGGCCTGCACCGCAAAATGCGTAACTACTGTGTGGATAAGCCCGGTGACGAGCGACAACAGCAAAACCCGCCAAATTTTTTTGTTCATTTGAACCACCTCCATACCCTGCCATTGTACCAAATAACAGACAAAACCGCAATCAAAAAAGCCCCTGCCAAAACAGGAGCTTTTCCTTCCTCAAATCGAGATGGCGTCCGCAATCTCGTAAAGGCGCTTATTAAAATCTTTTTTCATATTCAGCGCTTCCAGAATATCATAATCGACAATCTTATTTTCGTGGCTGATCACGACACGGTTTCCGATACCCTGTTCCAGCAGCTCAACCGCATGAAAGCCCATTTCGCTCGCGAGCACACGTTCCCGGGCGGTCGGTGCGCCGCCGCGCTGCACATGCCCCAGAACAGTCGCGCGGGTTTCCACGCCGGTGCGTTTCTCAATCTCCTCAGCAAGATCATGCACCGAGCCGATGCCACCCGCATGGGTCACTCCTTCCGCAACCATGACAATGAAGTGCTTTTTTCCGGTACGCAGGGTTCGCTGCATCTTTTCGACAATGCCTTCTATGGTGAAGGGCATCTCCGGCACAAGAATCGCAACCGCGCCGCAGGCGATACCGGCGTGCAGGGCAATGTCGCCGCAGCGGCGGCCCATCACCTCGACGACCGAACAGCGGTCGTGGGACTGGGAGGTGTCGCGCAGTTTATCGACCATATCCATGACCGTATTGACCGCCGTATCAAAACCGACCGTATAGTCACTGGATGCGATGTCATTATCGATGGTACCGGGAATACCAATGCAGGGAATTCCTTTGAGCGACAGGTCGCGGGCGCCGCGGAAAGAACCGTCACCGCCGATGACGACAAGGCCGTCAATACCGATCTCCTCGCAGACCTGCTTGCCAAGCTCCACGCCCTCATCAGTTGCAAATTCCGGACAGCGTGCGGTGTAGAGCACAGTGCCGCCGCGGTGCAGCGTATCGCAGACGCTGCGCAGGTTCATTTCCACCATGTCGCGCGCCAAAAGGCCGGTATATCCGCGCCGGATACCAATGACACGGATATTCTTGTAAAGTGCGCTTCGGACAACCGACCGGACTGCCGCATTCATACCCGGTGCGTCGCCGCCGCTCGTTAAAACGCCAATCGTCTTTTGCCTGTTTTCCATAGTTCGCGTCCTCCCTGCGGATTTCCCGCCCGATTCTAGCGTAGATTGATACAGAAAAAACAATCTTGTTGACCGTGTATCATTATACTGGATCTCGTTATCCTGTTCAAGCGATCACATTCATCTTTATCAAATTTTACTATATTATCATACAATTTCAAAGCTTTTCTATTCATACTCGGAAAACTACGTTTGCTTCGCCCAACAATTTTTTCAGTTCCCGCTCCAATACCGGATTCCAGTCAACCCAAAGCGTCTTGGCCGCAACATTATATTTTCCTGTATCCTGAAAAAAGAAATACACCGCATTGACTCCATCGAAGATGGAGAGCAGATTCTTCACCCTTTCAAAAACCGGCGTTTCGCTGCTTTCCAACCGCAGGTAAAGCCCGGGGTTTTTGCTGCGTTTCTGTCCTGCGGCGGGCTTTTGCTGCGCCGGCGTGCGGGTAAAGTTTTCCGGCAGCCAGGCGTCTTCGCAAATCAACTTGGCTTCTTCCTCCTCCCGCATAGAAACGCGGGCCCTCACCACCACAACCGTTCCCTCCGTAAGCTTTGCGGAGGTCTGCGCCAGGACTTTCGGGAAGGTGAGCATTTCGATGCCGCCGGTCGTGTCTTCCAGATGGATAAAGGCCATCATTTCTCCGCCGCGGGTAGATTTGAGCCGTTTGGAATTGACGATCGCAGCGACATAGACCGTTTCGCCATCGCGGATATTGCTGCCCCGTTCCTCCGACTGGGAAATATCCGCGACCAACGTGCAGTGATGCCGGCCAATCAGGTCGTTATACCGTGCCAACGGATGCCCGCTGATATAAAGGCCAGTCGTCTCTTTTTCCATTGCAAGCAGCTTCGCGGGTTCCAGCTCCTCCACATCCGGGAGCACATGCTCCCGATGCGCGCTCGCCGCCGGTGCATCAAAGAGATTGATCTGACCCGCGATATTGCGCTTCTGCGCCGCATCGATGTCATCCAGCACGCTTTCATAACCTTCCAGCATCTGATGGCGGTTCGGACAGACACAGTCGAGCGCGCCCGACTTGATGAAGCTCTCAACAGCGCGCTTGTTCATTTCCTTGCCGTACATCCGCTCCGCAAAATCTGTAAAGGTTTTGAACTTTCCGTCATTTTCCCGCTCAGCAAGCAGCTCGCGGATAAAGCCGCGGCCGATATTCTTGACCGCGAGCAGGCCGAACCGGATCCCGTCTTCCGTCACGGTGAATCCTTCACCCGATGTATTCACATCCGGCGGCAGCACCCGGATGCCAAGCTTGCCGCATTCCCCGATATATTCGATCACCTTGTCGGTATTGTCGAGCACGCTGGTGAGCAGCGCCGCCATAAATTCCTTTGGATAATGGCATTTGAGGTACGCCGTCTGATAGGAAACAAACGCGTAGGCCGCCGCGTGGGATTTATTGAATGCGTAGGACGCAAACGAACTCATCTCGTCAAAAATCTGGTTTGCAATTTCGGCAGAAACGCCGTTCTTCAGGCATCCCTCGACAAAGACTCCCCGTTCCTTCTCCATCACGTCATGCTTTTTCTTACTCATTGCGCGCCGCACCAGATCGGCGCGGCCGTAGGAATAGCCGCCAAGCTCACGGCAGATCTGCATAACCTGCTCCTGATAGACAATGCAGCCGTGTGTAACTTCCAGGATTGGCTTTAAAAGCGGATGTTTATAGGTGACAAGCTCGGGATTGTGGCGGTTGCGGATATAGATCGGGATCGAATCCATAGGGCCTGGCCGGTAAAGTGAAATGACCGCTATGAGATCTTCGATCGAGGTTGGGTGCAGCTGTGCGATCACACCCCGCATGCCCGCGGACTCGAACTGGAAGACGCCTACGCATTGCCCTTTTGTGAGCATTGCGAAGGTGTCCGGGTCGTCCAATGGAATCTCATTGATATTGAAACCTGCACTGTATTTGCGCACTTCCTTTTCCGCATAGCTGATGACCGTCAGCGTACGAAGCCCCAGGAAGTCCATTTTAAGCAGCCCCAGCTCTTCGAGCGTCGTCATGGTGAACTCGGTGACCGGCATCGTCTCCTCCGCCTTGTAAAGCGGTACATAGGTGTCCACCGGGTCACGGGTAATGACCACGCCGGCCGCATGGGTTGAGGCGTGGCGGGGCATACCCTCGATCTTGCGCGCCATGTCCAGCAGCTGGCGGACCTTCGGGTCTTGGTTCATCGACTCCTTGAGATCGTTTGAAACCTTAATCGCTTTATCAAGCGTCATCTTGAGCTCGTTGGGCACCAGTTTTGCGATGCCGTCCACCTGCTGATACGGCATACCGAGCGCGCGCCCCACGTCCCGGATCGCGCCGCGCGCGGCCATTGTACCAAAGGTGATGATCTGCGCCACATGATCGGGGCCGTACTTCTGCACAACATAGTCGATGACCTCCTGCCGCCGTTCGTAGCAGAAATCGATATCGAAGTCGGGCATGCTGATCCGCTCCGGGTTTAAAAAACGTTCGAACAGCAGGTTATATTTGATCGGGTCGATTCCGGTGATGCCGATGCAGTAGGCCGCGAGGCTTCCCGCGCCCGAACCGCGCCCCGGCCCAACCGGGATGCCCTGGCTTTTCGCATAGTTGATAAAATCGAAAACGATGAGATAATAATCCACATATCCCATCTTTTCGACGATTCCGAGCTCATATTCCAGCCGCTGCGCGATCTCCGGCTCGGGGTTTTCTCCATAGTAACGGCGCAGCCCTTCGTAGCAAAGCCGTCGGAAATAATCGCGGTTGTCCTCCCCACCCGGCGCAACAAAAAGCGGCAGTTTGGTATTGCCGAATTCAAATTCGACGTTGCACCGCTGTGCAATTTTCAGGGTATTTTCAATTGCGCCGGGAAAATTTTTGAAAAGATCCTCCATCTCCTCACGAGATTTGATGTAGAACTCTTCGGTTTCAAATTCCAGGTCGCCTGGCTCGTCCACCGTGGTATTTGTCTGGATACAAATGAGGACGCTTTGCATCTTGGCGTCCTCTTTTTCGATATAATGCGCGTCGTTTGTCGCCACAAGCCCAACGCCTGTCTCCTGCGCGAGCTTCCGAAGGTCCGGCAGGATCTGCCGCTGCAGCGGGATCCCATGATCCTGGATCTCGATAAAGTAGTCCTCCGGTCCAAACAGGTCGCGGTACCAGAGGGCGGTTTTCTTCGCTTCTTCGTAATCCCCGGCGGCCAGCAGCCGGGGCACCTCTCCCGCCAGGCAGGCGGACAGGCAGATCAGCCCCTCGTGGTATTTTTCGAGCAGATCGCGGTCGATGCGGGGCTTGCCGTAGAAGCCCTCCACAAAACCGGTTGAGACCATTTTGATCAGGTTCTGATAGCCGGTGTTGTCTTTACAGAGCAGCACCAGATGGTACGGTGATGAATCCACCTTATGCACCTTGTCAAAGCGGGTGCGCGGCGCGACATACACCTCACACCCAATCACCGGCTTGACGCCGCTTTTCTTCGCACACTTATAAAAATCGATCACGCCGAACATCACACCATGGTCCGTGATCGCGATCGAACTTTGCCCCAGAGCTTTAGCGCGTTCGATCAGCCGCTCAATCCGGCAGGCGCCGTCCAAAAGGCTGTATTCCGTATGTACGTGTAGATGTGCAAAATCGCCCATGTGAAAATCCCTCCCGGATTTTATTCATACCAAACCGCCGTACCGGATGCGGTCACCATCAGCATACCGTTGTTTGCGCCAAGCACTTCATAATCGATGTCGATTCCGACCACCGCGTTCGCTCCGAGCGCGCGCGCCCGTTCGGAAAGCTCGCTCATCGCTTCTTCCCGCGCACGCAGCAGCTCCTCCTCATAGGTGCCGGACCGCCCCCCGAAAAAGTTTGAAAGTCCCGCCGTGAAGTCTTTGACGAAGTCCACCCCAGAGACCACCTCCCCAAACACAATACCCTTATACTCTTTGATCGCTTTGCCTTCGATCGAAGGCGTAGTCGTTAAAATCACAGATAGCCCTCCTTTATCCAATTGTTTTTGCAAACTCCAAAATTCTCCGAAGCCGGTGGTTCACGCCGGAGCGCGAGATCGGGCTGGAAAGCGCCGCGCCCAATTCCCGCAGCGACATCTCCGGATTGTCAAGCCGCAGCTGCGCCAGCTCCCGCAGATCCTCGTCGAGCGCCCCAAACCCGCAGGTGGCCGCAATCCGGCCGATCGCTTCGACCTGCGGCATCGCGGCGTCAATCGTTTTGCCGATGTTGGCGGTCTCGCAGTTGGTCTCCCGGTTAACCCGGTTGCGCACCTCCTTGACAATCTTCACCTCCATCAGCTCCAGAGCGGACTTTGGCGCGCCAATATAGGTGAGCAGGTCCTCTATGTGTTCACTTTCTTTATAATAGAGCAGATAATCATTGCGGCGAGTCGTCCGCTTCGGTTCCGAAAGGTATTCGGTCAGAAATGCCTCCAGGTCGTCGCAGAGCTCTTTCTGCGGCATCGCAAATTCGAGTTGATAGCTCTTTTCCGGATCGGCAATCCCGCCGCAGGCCAAAAACGCCCCCGCAAGGAAAACCGGCCGTTCGCGTTCCGAAAGCCGCCCCTCCCGGATACGCATACAATCCTCGCCGGCTTTGCAGCCGAAATAGGAAAGCACCGCGATCCGGTCGGAAAGCCCGTCCACATTAACGATATAGACGCTTCGGCGATCCTGGCGTTTGACCTCCCGCATCGTGATGCTCTCCGAAAGGCCCACAAGGTCGGTGATACTGTCGGCATAAAGCCGTGCCACGACCTTATGTTCGGTGTGGATCGAGATACTCTCCTCCCCAAAGGTTTTTCCAAACAGCAAAAGGCCGTAGGCCAACGCTTTGCGGCTGCGCTGGCGAAACGGCCTGTTCTGGCAGATTTCATTTTTCACATGATACGCAAATGACATGACTACTCCTTATGTTTTGCGATATCCCGATGCGTCACGGTGGTGCGCACCTTCTGCTCCTTCATATGTTCCCCCAAAAGCTGCGCGAACACCACCGAACGGTGCTTTCCTCCGGTGCAGCCGACCGCTATCGTAAGCTGGGTCTTGCCTTCGTCACGGTAGAGCGGCAGCAGATAATCGACCAGGTCAAAGAGCTTGGGAATCAGGTTCTGCGCCTGTTCCCACTGGAGCACATACTCCCGCACCGGCGCATCCAGCCCGGTCTGGGATTTGAGCTCCGGGACATAAAACGGATTCGGCAGACAGCGCACGTCGAAAACCAGATCTGCCTCTTTCGGCAAACCGTACTTAAAACCGAACGACATGCAGTTGACCAGCATCGACTGGTTTTTGTCGTCCAGAAACATTGCCACGATCTTTTCCCGCAGCTGATTCACCGAAAGGTAGGTGGTATCGACCACATAATCCGCATTCTGCCGCATTCGTTCGAGCAGACTGCGCTCCTGCGCGACCGCCTCCTCAATCGAAGTGTTCTGTTCATCCATCAACGGATGGCGGCGGCGTGTTTCCTTATAACGCTGGATAAGGGTGGCGTCGTCGCAGTCAAGAAACAGGATGCGAAAACCGCTTGCCGACTCAAAAAATTCTTCCAGCTCATCGAAAATATCTCCGAAAATCTCCCGGCTGCGCGCATCGATGACGATCGCGACCTTTTCGGCCTTCTGGTCGGCCTGCATGCAGAGATCGGTGAACGCCCGCACCATCTTCGGCGGCAAATTATCGACACAATAGTAGCCGATATCCTCCATCGCCGCGATCGCACGGGACTTTCCCGAACCGGACATGCCGGTGATGATTACAAATTCCATACCCGCCTCCCTGCGCCCCGGATTGGGGCAGCGGCGCAGCCGGACTCAGCCGTCTTCGCCCAAAAGTTTAATTTCACATTCCAACCGGTAACCGGTCTTTTCTTGTACCGTATTCTGCACCAGCCGCACGAGACGGCGGACATCCTCACAGGTCGCGTGGTCATAATTGATGAGGAAGCCCGCGTGCTTTTCGCTCACCATCGCGCCGCCGACGCGCACACCCTTGAGTCCGCACTGGTCGATCAGCGCCGAAGCATAAGCGCCTGACGGCCGCTTAAAGGTGCTGCCCGCGCTCGGATATTCAAGCGGCTGTTTGGCGACACGCCGCTGCATCAGATCATCCATCTTTGCCTTAATCGCAGCCGGTCCGCCTTTTTGAAGCGAAAAAACCGCTTCGGTGATGAGACATCCCGGATGGTCAGTGAACCAGCTGTGCCGGTAGGAAAGCGTCAGCTCCTCCGCTGTTTTTTCCAAAGCATTCCCATCCGTGTCAAGATAATCCACTTTTTCCAGTACGTCACGGATTTCCCCGCCGTAAGCGCCCGCGTTCATATAAACCGCGCCGCCCACACTTCCAGGAATGCCATAAGCGAATTCCAACCCGGTAAGACCCTGTTTTTGCGCAAAGACACAAAGCGCCGTGAGGCTCGCGCCCGCTGGGCAGGAGATCTCTGTTTCGCCAAGCAGCTTTGGCTGCGCCGCCTGTTCGTCAAGCGACAGCACCCCGCCGCGAATCCCTTTGTCGGAAACCAGCAGGTCGGAACCCTTTCCAACAATCGCAACCGGCACATCGAGCTCCCCTGCGCGGCGCAGAAGGAGTGCCGCCATTTCTCCGTCCTTCGGTTTCATCATCAGGTCAGCGTTTCCGCCGATTTTAAACGAGGTGTGCGCGGACATCGGTTCGTCTTTCCAGCAGGCGCATCCGATTTCCGCACAGTAGGCTGCCAGCTCGTTTAATTGTTCCATGCTTTCCCCCGTCAGATAAAATTAATATTGTTTGCCCAGCAGCGCCGCACCAATGATGCCCGCGTCGTTGCCAAGCTTTGCCTGCAAAATCCGGGTGCAATTCTCCGGGTCGTGATTGAAAGTCTGCGGATAGGCCCGTTCCCGCACCGGTCCGAACAGCGTTTCGCCTTCTTTGCTGATGCCGCCGCCGATGACCACCGCCTGCGGCTGAAACAGGTTGATAATCCCCGAAACAGCGTAGGCAATATAGTCGATATACTGATCGACCACCGCTGTGCCCGCCGGGTCCCCGGCACGCATGGCGTCAAACGCGGTCCGGCCGTTCACCTTGTCAAGGCTGCCGCCCGCCAGCTCCCACATCTTCGATTTCGCGTTGAGCTGCATCGCATCACGCGTGATCCGGATAAGCGCCGTCACCGAGCAATAGCTTTCGATACAGCCGCGCCGCCCGCAGGTGCAGGGTACGCCGTCATAAACCATGCCGAGATGGCCGAGTTCCGCGCCTTTATAGTTAAAACCCGAATAGATCTTTCCACCGATGATAATGCCTCCGCCGACGCCGGTGCCCAGCGTGATCATGATGACCGATTCGAGCCCGCTGGCCGCGCCCGCCATCATTTCGCCATAAGCGGCGGCGTTCGCGTCATTTTCAATGTAGAGCGGCTTTTTTAGCCGCTCTGAAACGAGCTTTGCCAGCGGCGTATCGTGAAAGCCAAGGTTCGCCGCAAGCCCCACCACACCGGTTTCCGGATTTACCGTTCCGGGCGTCCCCACGCCGATCCATGTGACCTCGCGCATCGAAATCCCCGCGTTTTTCGCCGCTTCCAAGGTGGTGGCGGCCATATCGTCCGCAATCTCTTCGGCCGGATGGAACGCCTTGGTTTTTGTGTTCGCCTTCCCGATAATCCGATATTCCTCGTCAACGATCCCCACCGCGACATTTGTCCCACCGAGATCAATTCCCACATAATAGCCCATGGTATGCACCTCGCTCAGTTTAGTATATTACAGCCTTGCCTCCATCATACGAGCTGTCTGCCGGTTTTTTCCCGCGCCACCGAGAGAAACCGGTCATAATTTGCGTTCAGGATGAGCTCCTCTGGAAAATCGATCTCACAAAGCATCTCCTCCGCAGCTTTCGTTTCACCAATGTGGGTGAAGAAATGCGCGTCGGACGAACAGACCACCGGAACCCGGTATTTCTTGCAGAGCAGTGCAATTTCCCGGCAGTTTTCCGATGCCCCCGGCCTGCAATCAAAAGAGTGCGCATTGATTTCCACAATCTTTCCATATTTGGCGAACGCCTGAACGCCCGCTTCGTAATCAAAGCGGAACCGTTCGTCTCCGCAGTGCCCGATCACATCGACCAGCGGATTTTTTGCAACCGCGATCCATCCGGCGGTGTGATCCGCGATGGACGCGTGCGGGCAGGTGACGTCGTGGTAGGAAGCGATCACCCAGCCAAGTTTCTCCAGATGCGAAGGCTTCACATCAAGGCTGCCTTCGTAATCCAGGATGTTTGCTTCCGCTCCCTTCAAAACAATGATGCCATCTATTACGTCCGGCAACGTCTTCAGGTTTCCAAAGTAGAGCGGCTCAGGCGCGCCCGGCATGGCCGAGCCGTGCTCGGTCGAGCAGAGGAATCGAAGGCCTTTTTGTTTTGCCGCCTGCACATTTTCATAAAGGGTGCTGTAGGCGTGACTGCAGGCCACTGTGTGGCTGTGGGGTTCCGCAATGATTTCCATTGGCTGCCAAATTCCTTTCCTAAGATGACAAAATGTCATTAAAATGCGTTCCAGTCTGTATCTGTGATCTCGTCGGGCTCAACCATGCCGAGCTTTTCGAGCAGTTCCTGCGCGGCGTTGTATCCCATCCTTTTCTGACGGTTGTTCATCGCCGCGACTTCGATAATAATTGCCAGATTACGTCCCGGCTTCACCGGGATGGTGAGCGACGGCACCTCGATGCCAAGCATCTCGATATATTCGTCGTTCATACCCATACGGTCATAGACCTTCGTGGCATCCCAAAGCTCCAGCTGAACGACCATATTGATTTTCTCAGTCATTTTGACCGCGCCGATACCAAAGAGCCTCCGAGCGTTGATGATGCCCACCCCGCGCAGCTCCATAAAGTGGCGGATATTTTCCGGCGAGGACCCGACCAGCGTTTTGTTGGAGACTTTGCGGATTTCAACCGCGTCGTCCGCGATCAGCCGGTGGCCGCGCTTGACAAGCTCGATGGCCGTTTCACTCTTACCGACCCCGCTCTCACCGAGCAGCAGGATTCCTTCACCGTACACCTCGACCAGTACGCCGTGACGCGTAACACGCGGAGCGAGTTCAACGTTCAGCTCCGCGATGAGACCTGCCATGAACTGGCTGGTGCCATCCGCGGTGCGCAGAAGAGGGACCTTGTTGCTGGTCGCGGCGTTGATCATCCGTTTAGGGACCTCGATATTGCGGGTGATGACAACCGCGGACGGCTTCGTCTCAAAATAGGCATTTACACGCGCGGTTCGCTCCTCGTCGTTGAATCGGTCGAGGAATGCAAATTCACTTTTGCCGAGGATCTGGATGCGCTGACTGTCGAAATAATCAAAAAAGCCACTGAGCTGTAAACCCGGACGGTTCACCTCGGGTGTGGAGATTTCAATGGTGCTTACATCCTCGGGCATATATAAAACCTCAAGGTTGAAATCTTTGATCAGCTTTTGCAGGGGCACTATAAATTTTGTCGCCATTTTCGCATCTTTCCTCTCAGTTTAAGGTCACCAGGCCGTATTTTTCCGTATGCGCCCGCCCATATCGCACATTCAGGTCCGCCATCTGCCGCTGTGCAAATTGCCGTCAGCTGATGGTGCGGAGTAAGACCGTCGGCCATTGGTATAACAGGCCGCCCTGCGGCTATTATACCGTAAATAGAGCTTTCTTTCAAACACTATTTTTTTGCCGCGCCAGTCCCATGGGGATGGTTGCATTCTTGTCCTGGATGTATTATACTAATGTCCTGATGTTTTTATCTGGAAGGGGGATCTTTGTTTGTTAAGACGACTGCTGGCCTTTGCCACGGGCGCCATCCTGATGGTTTATGCGGCGCTTCCCGCGTTGGCAGCCGACACGACGCAAAAAACGTTCCCTGTTCCAGAACAAACCTGGGATTACCTCGACGCGAATCCGCCAAGCAGTTTCAGTGCCATTGCCTATTCGCTCGGACAGCGTCCACAGAAACAGCAGGTGCAGGAACAGGTCCATGCCTTGCTCGACGCGGGCATTGCTTCCGGGTTTTCTGCAGTGGATCTGGAACGCGGCATTCTTTCACTGGTTAAGCTCGGTCAGGATCCGCAGGACTATAAAAAAGTCAACCTCTTTTCAAGCCTGTACACCCATGAAAATCTCTATGCGGATGGGCTGGACGGTGCGCTTTTCGCACTGATGGCTTACGATGCGGTGGGGGAGAAAATCCCGGAGTCCGCGCGCAACGCTCCGTCCGGCGTGATCGATTATGTTGTTTCCTCCCAGACGCGTTCCGGAGGCTTTGCTTTGACAACCGGCCGTGATCCGGATGTGCTTATGACCGCAAAGGCCATTGCCGCGCTGGCCCCCTCGCGGGAACTTCCTTATGTCAGCGCGAGCGTAGAAAAGGCGATCGACTGGCTTTCCGCCCAGCAAAATGCAAATGCAACCTTCTCCGCGCAGAAAAAGCCAAACTGTGAAAATACCGCAAGTGTGCTGATTGCGCTGCGGGTCTGCGGCGTGCCGCTCGACGACCCGCGTTTTGTAAAAAACAACGCCGACCTGCTCGACGCACTCGCATTATTTGAAAATACCGACGGTGGTTACGAATCCTATTTTGGCGAAAGCTCCAATCCTGCCGCGACCGAGCTCGCAGTCATTGCACGGATTACCAGTCAAAACGGCATGGCGCCGTATCTGTCCCCTTCCGCATATCCTGGCTACGCAGAGCCGGAAGCGGAACAGCCCGATCCGTTTATCACCTATACCATCTTTTTCTTGAAATTTATCGGGATTCTTGCAATTCTTTATTTCATTGTTATCATAACCCCGAAACTCGCAAAAATGATTGATCGAAAACGGCAAAAATCCCAGATAGCTCCCGAAGACAGCCGGGATGCCGGCGGTGACACCGGAACCTTTGAAATCCACATCCCGATGAAAGCGCAGGTTCCGGACATTGACGAAATTATTAAGGATGAAGCGAAATCTCGCCAAGAAACGAATCGGCCAAAAAGCTCCGAAGAAAAACCCACCGGCGAATAGCCGGTGGGTTTTTTCAGTAGGTCATGAACGCCACGTTGGTGTCGCTCGCGTAGTTCATGAAATTATACAGAATAAGAACGTCATCGAAGCTGTTTTCCTCCATCAGTTCGCTCATCTTCTGCGGCAGCGAACGCAGGTCGATCACCCACACTTCGTCGTAGCTATAGGTCAAAAACGGCGCGAACGGATTGCCGTAACTGTCCTTGATAAGCAGAACCCGGGAGGTCTCGCCTTCCGCGTGGTTCAGGTTGTTTTCCGATTTGATCACTGTGAGGCCGTTATTGCCCCATAAGAATCCCGCGTGCTTGTCGCGCACCGTCCATTTCGACAGATCGTGCAGCGTAGACTTTTCTTCCCCGTCGATGGTGATGGAATCAAACGGAATATCATAAACCTCAATCGTATCCGGCACCGCTGAGAAGAGCTTGCATTTGCTGTAATAGCTGCCATAGAAACCATCCACATAATAAGCAAGCGGCTCAAGAGCCCCGAGTTCAACCGCCTGCAAACCGCGCGACTGTATAAACGCCCGGTAAGCATGGTAAGCGCCCAACGTGGTCCAATGGTGGTCTGTGCGATAATAAATCTGTGATTCGGTTCCCGGAAAACTCTGCGGGTTATTCTTTTTCGCTTCGGCAACGGCCCGCCGCATCACCGGCTCCAGGTCGAGCGTCTTGGCACGGCTGTCCAGCTCGCTGTAGACCTTGGCAATCACCGCCTGCTGATCGATGTTCTCAAGGCCCGCCGGCATGAGGTCGTCAAGAATTTCATACGAGTTTGGGATAATCGAAACGGTAATGGGGGTTTTCTCACCATACTGCCCGATAAATTTGTTGATGAAACCGGTGTTCAGTTCGATCCTGCGCTCGTCGGTGGTACGGTAGTATTCGAACATATGATGTTCTTTGCCATAGACAATTCCGTTATTCTCGATCTTGCCGAGCGCTGATTCACTCACCGACTTCAGCGTGATCCAGCCGTCGCGGCCAATAAACTGGTCATTGACGTATTTTTCATATTTGGGGGTGTATTCGTTGCGCCAGAGCTGTGCGAAACTGAACTTCGGGCGCTGCTCCAGATAGCGGTTTTCCATCTCGGAGAATTCCCGGCGGGAAACGAACATGTCCGCGATGCTTGTAATGATGAGGAAAGCCGCAAACAAAATAAGCAGCGGGTATTTTTTCAAAATCTGCATCTGCCTTCCTCCTTAAAAACGGAAATACAAGAATGGGTTGTAGGACGAATCGACGAGATATGCCGTCGAAAGCAGGAACACCAGAGCCAGAAACGGGATGGCAAACCACTTGGTGATTCTCGGGCATTTGTCCCGGATCTTATTGAGCACCGGCATCGAAAAGACGATCCCAAGGACGAGAATCACCGCGTAGTTACGCAGGTAAAAGATCCAGTCGCTGCCCGGCACAAACGAAAAAAGCCGTCCTACGAAAACGCCAAGCCTGCCCATGTCAGTGATCGCAAAAAGCACCCATCCCATCACCACCGCAAACAGCAGATAGACATGGGAAAAAAGCCGGTGCCTGTCCAGAAACGGTTTCAGCCAAAGCCGCTCCAGCGAAATCAGCACAAAGAAGTAAAGCCCCCAAAGGACAAAGTTCCAGCTCGCGCCATGCCAGAGCCCGGTCGCAAACCAGACGACAAACAGGTTGAAGTAGGAACGCAGCGGCTTTACCCGGCTACCGCCCAGCGGGAAATAGAGATATTCCCGGAACCACCCGGACAGGGTCATGTGCCAGCGCCGCCAGAACTCGGTGATGCTGCGGGAGATGTACGGGTAGTTGAAGTTCTGCGGGAAGGTAAATCCCAGCGCCTTGCCCATTCCGATCGCCATGAGCGAATAGCCGGAAAAATCGAAGTAGATCTGCAGGGTGAACGCGATGATCCCCAGCCACGCGAGCGGCGTTGAAACCGCCGTGAAGCCAAGTGTTTCGACCTCGGTCCAGAGCGAGCCGATCGCGTTGGCCAGAAGCACCTTGCTCCCCAGGCCCAGGATGAACAGCGCGATGCCGTCCTGCACCATTTTGGGGGTGATCGTACGATCCTTAAGCTCGGCGCTGATGTCCGAAAACTTCACGATCGGGCCCGCGATCAGCTGCGGGAACAACACCACAAAGGTGCCGAAATTAATGATGTTGTGTTCGGTTTCAATTTTACCGAAGTAGACGTCGATCGTATAGGTCATGATCTGGAAGGTATAGAAGCTGATACCAAGCGGAAGCGTCAGGCCGAGATACGGGATCGACAGCCCGAAGATCCCGTTCAGATTTTGCAGCAGAAAATTGGTGTACTTAAAAAATGCCAGAAATCCCAGGCTGAACACAAGCGAAACAACCAGAATTGATCTGCAGAGTTTCTTTCTTTCCCGGAAGCGCTCGATCCCCAGCCCCGCCAGGTAGTTCACCAGGATCACCGAAAGCATAATCGGAAAATACCGCACCTCGCCCCAGGAATAAAACACCAGGCTTGCAATCAGCAAGGTGAGGTTCTTCAGGCGTTTCGGGGTGAGGTAGTATGCCAAAAATGCCACCGGCAGAAACCGGAACAGAAAAAGGATGCTGCTGAATACCACAGAACCCGCTCCTTCGTCGAAAATAAAAATGTACTGAATAAATCCATGGGGCCTGTGCGGCAAGGTCGCCGCGCAGCCGCCATGAAATTATTATCCAGTACACTTTACCAAATACAGCCCTTTTTTACAAGTGCAAATTTATGAACGGACTTTTAGGCAAACGCTTCGTTGATGATTTTGACCGCGTTTTCCATCTCCGCGTCAAATTTCTCCACATCGCTGCCCAGAATCAACAGGAATACATAGTCGCCCTTCTCGATCACCTGACCCTTTTGCGCCTTTTCGCTCTGGTCGGGCAGGTACTGCGCGAACGAATTGCGCACATCCTCCAGGCGTTTGGTCAACCCGTCGACAACCGTTTGTTTTTTGTCAGGTTTCGCCTTGATTGCAACGACATTGTCCGCGCTGGTCATGGTCATTGCCATCTTGCCATAGTATTCCTCACAGTCGGCCGCCGTATCAATGTAGAACAGATCCTTATAGATACCGTCGTCGATATCGCTGGGCATCTGCATGCCAATCTCATCCACAATCTTATCCACAACCGTCTGTACGCTTTCGCCGTCCTTCATCTGGGCCGAACCATCGCCCGATGAGGAAGTATCCTTCCCACAGCCCGCGAAAAGCCCCAAGCACAGGATTGCCGCCAAAAACAATGTTACAGATTTTTTCATTTTCGAATCTCCTTGCAGTATTTTGCCCAAATTTCCCGGGCGCTATTATTCAGTGTGCCCAATATTTGCTTTTACTTCAAGGAATATAAAAAATTTACAAAAATTATACCAAACTCATCCCTCGAATACTTTTCCCAGGAAATCCGCTGTCCGGCGATCCTTTGGATGGCTGAAGAGCTCGTCCGGCGTTCCGGATTCCGCAATCTCTCCGTCGCACATAAAGAGCACCTTGTTCGCGACATCCCGCGCGAACGACATCTCATGGGTCACGACAATCATCGTGACATGCTCCTGTGCCAGCTGCCGCATGACGTTGAGCACTTCGCCGGTCAGCTGCGGATCGAGCGCCGAGGTCGGCTCGTCGAACAGCAGGATGTCGGGATTCAGCATCATCGCGCGTGCGATCGCGACCCGCTGCTTCTGCCCGCCCGAAAGGGTTCCCGGCATCGTATCAATCTTGTCCGCGAGTCCAACTTTTTCGAGCAGAGACTGCGCGCGCGTGTCGGCCTGCGCCTGTGTCGCGCCTTTCACCACCACAAACGGCATGGTCAGGTTTTTGCGCACCGAAAGATGCGGGAACAGGTTGAAACTTTGGAAAACCATCCCCATCTTTGCTGTAATGGTTTTCACCTTTTCAGGGGTGGCGTAGGCTCCATCCCGGATCAGGTCCTCCCCTTCCACCGTGACCGTCCCTCCATCCATCTTTTCAAGATTGATGATACAGCGCAGCATGGTACTTTTGCCCGCGCCTGACGGACCGATGACAGCGATGACATCACCCTTATTGACAGTGAAGCTCACATCGGTGAGGACCTTTACATTTTCAAAGCCTTTTTTCAAATTTTCCACACGGATCAATTCCATCTGCACGCCCTCCTCAATAATCAAGCTTTTTCTCGAGCCAGTTAAAGAACAGCTGGAGAACGGTGTTTAGGAGCAGATAGATCAAGAACGCAATCACATATGGGAACACGTTTCCGGTGCGGGTCACGGCCGCTTTGGCGTAGTAGAGAATCTCCAGCACCGAGATTGAAAAGACCAGCGCCGTGTCCTTGATGAGCGTGATTGATTCGTTGGTGATCGAGGGCAGCGCCACGCGGAACATCTGCGGCAGGATCACGCGCACCGTTGTCTGCACACGGCTGAGGCCCAGTACCTGCGAAGCCTCATATTGCCCCTTGTCCACCGCGAGCAGACCTCCGCGAAAGATCTCCGCAAAATAGGCCGCGTAGTTGAGCGAGAAGCCGAGCAGCGCGCAGACCATTGCCGAATTGAGCACCATCTTGAAAAAGTCCGAAACGAACGGCAAACCATAATAGATGAAAAAAAGCTGGAGCATGAGCGGCGTACCGCGCATGACATAGATGTAAGCGTTCACCACCCACCGCAGCGGCGCAAACCTGCACCGCGACGCCAGAGTCAGCAAAAACCCCAGCGGCATCGAGGCGATCATCACCACGAAGAACAGGGTCAAAACCGTCCCAAGTCCCTGCAGCAGCGCCTGCGTTACAACAACAATTTCGCTCCAAGCCATAAAAGCACGCTCCTAATTTTTTGTTTCCTGTATTGTCCATTGTCCGCGGGTTCTTTTATGGTGCTAATAAAATACCGCTTTAAATCGATTGGCCCCATAAAACAACCCGCACTCCCACCTGAAAAACAGGCGGGAGTGCAGTTTTGATTGTGTGAAATGCAGAAGAGTTTTCTTATTCAATGATAATCATATCATCGCGGCCGAACCACTCGTTCGAGATCTCCGCGATCTTGCCCTCTTCTTTGAGCTCCTTGAGGGCGCCCCAGACAGCATCTTTCAGCGCGGTGTTGCCCTTCTTGAAAGCAATGCCGTACTCTTCGGAGGACATCTTATCCTCCAGCACAACCATCGGCTTTGCATTCATGGTGATGTAGTAGTTCGCAACGATCGAGTCCATGACAATCGCGTCGCAGCGGCCAATTTCCAGGTCGGTCATCGCATCAACATAGTTGCCGTATTCCTTGGCAACGCCATCTTTAATCGAAGCGTAGATCTCATCGCCCTGCAGCGCCTCAAGCCCGGAGGAATCCTTCTGCGCAGCGACGGTCTTGCCAGCGAGATCGGCTTTGGCCTTGATTTCGGAATCTTGCATCACAACGATGACCTGCTCGTTGTCCATATAGGCTGGGCTCATCTCGTACGCTTCCAGACGTTCGTCGGTGATCGTCAGACCGTTCCAGATGCAGTTGATCTTGTCAGAGGAAAGCTCCATGTCCTTCGCATCCCAATCGATCGGTTTTGCCTCAAAGCCGATACCGAGCTTTTCGCAAACCGCCTTGGCCAGATCGATATCCACACCGATGACATTGTTGTTCTGATCCATAAATCCCATTGGGGGGAAAGAGGCGTCCAGACCAACCACCAGTGTTTCCGGCAGGGTTGTATCGGCGGCGGACGCTGCTTCCGAGGAAGCGGGTTCGCTGGCAGGCTCAGAAGCAGGTTCCGCAGCGGAAGAAGCCGGCGCCGCGCTCGAAGCAGGGGCCGCACTGTTGCCGCCACAGGCCGCAACGGAAACGCACATCATAATCGCTAAAACAGCAGCAAATAATTTTTTCATTCTCATTCTCCCATAATTTCAGTGTTTTGCGGAAGAGTAACCGCTTTGTACATTTTACACTTTATTATGGTAAATTGCTACCTTTGTAATTTGCTATTATCCTGCATTTCCCGGGACTTTCTCATTTTTTCTTGTAAATCCTTCGATTTCCTCACGTTCTTACACAAATTTTACCGTTTGGGATCTTCCCTAAAAGATTGTATCAGCCGCACCGCGTCCTCAATATATTCGTTCAGGGATTTTTCCCCCGCGCCCGCCACCGACGCATGGCACCTGCTCACCGGTACCAGGATCTTATGCGCGTCGCTCTCACCGACCGCACGGGCCATCGCAGGCGAAATCTCCCCATACATGGCGTTTGCGATCATGATGCCGAGCGGCCCTGCGATCAGATCCTCTTCCCGCGCTTTCGCACAGCAGTGCACAACCGCATTCTCCCCGGTCGCGCCAGCGTCCGCACCCGCTTTGCGCATTGCGGCGGCAGCCGCTGAGTTCGTCCCCAGCGCGACAATCTGCGCGCCAAATTTTTCACCGCGCAGACGTTCAATCAGGCTGCGGCCGATTCCGCCCCCCTGTCCGTCTATCACATAAACTGTCATCTAAAATCCCCCCTGAGGCTTACTTCCCCGGTGCTGACCGTCTTTATTCCATCCGCCGTGCGCACAATCAGGCGCGCGTCCTCGTCAATGTCCAATACCGTCGCCTGCTCGGCATGTTCCCCCTGGATCATCCGCACTTCCCGGCCGATCACACAGGACCGTTCCCGATATTCCTTCATAAATTCCCGGGAAGCAAGCTGCCCATACACCGCTTCGAGATGGTTCAGCACAGAGGCAATCAAACGGTTCCTGTCGATTGACCGCCCTGTTCCCGCCGAGAGCGAAGTCGCTACATCCGCAACCTCGGGCGGAAAAGCGCTGGAGGTGACGTTCACCCCGATGCCGACCACCAGATATGCAAGCCCGCCTTCCGGCCGCAGCGCTGATTCCGCCAGAATGCCGCAAAGCTTTTTTCCGTCGAGGTAAAGGTCGTTGACCCATTTGATCCGTACCTGCACCCCGGAAACCTCCTCAATGGCGCGCGCGGTTGCCACTGCCGCCGCAGAGGTGATCAAAATCGACTGTTCCACCGAAACTTCCGGACGCAGGATCGCCGTCAGGTAGATCCCGCTTCCGGCCGGGGAATAAAAACGCCGGCCAAGTCGGCCTTTTCCCGCGGTCTGCCGGCGTGCGATCACCGCCGCGCCGTGCGGCGCGCCGTTTTTTGCAAGCAGCTTTGCCGCATTGTTCGTCGAATCGATTTCATCGTATAGAACCAGTTCCCTACCGAACGAACCAGTCAGATATTTTTGGATTTCCTGTTCGGTGATTTCTCCCATCGTTCTCCCCACTCCTTTTTCAAAAGCGCCGCGCATATCCACAGCGCCTGCAAAGCGGCTCTATGGCAGTGCGCGCCGAAAAGCCCTCATATATCCCGCGCGCACGTGGTTTTTGCAGAATTTCCGCAAGCGGTTCGTCCAAAATATTTCCCAATGCAAGCGAGCCCTCCGCATCCATGCAGCACGGCACCACCGTTCCATCCGCCAGAATTCCAATGTGGTCACGCAGGCCTAAACAGAATACCTCTCTGCCGCCCGGCGCGGCTTCCCCATCCGGCCAGTCGAATACCGGCGCAAACTCCAGATAGACACCCTCCTGCAAGCGCAGGCTCTCACTGCCGCGGCGGCAGCGCTCTGTTTCGGTCCCAAATCGATCCTTCACCATCCGCACGACTGTTTCATTGAGGGCGTTTGCACCGGTCCTGTCCGAAGCGTCCTGATTCCACAGACGCAGCTCACAGATGACCCCGCGTTCCTTCGCCCGGTCCACAAACGCAAAAATATCCGCCAGATAGTCTTCCAAACGCCGGTCGTACCTGTTCGCTTCATAACTGTGCAACGAAAATCCCACCTTGCGCAGGGCCGGCGCCAAAAGCAGGCTATCGCCCGCTTTTGCAATCCATGTGCCGTTGGTCGTAAGATTTACCCGCAATCCCACTCTTTCCGCCATGTCCAAAAACTGTATGAGCTGCGGATGCAGCAGCGGCTCCCCCATCAGATGCAGGTAGATGTAATCTGTATAGGGCCGTACCTGCCCCAGCGCCCGCGCAAAGACCTCCGGCCGCATAAAACATGGTTCCCGGCGGGTACCGGGGCAGAATGAGCAGTTCAGATTACAGACGTTGGTGATCTCAATGTACACTTTGCGAAACGGCTTTTGCATCTTCTCTCCTTTATAGAAGGAACTTTTCAATGATCTCCGCAACCGCATCTTCGCGGTTGGTGGCGCGGGTTACATAATCTGCCTGTGCCTTCAGGTCGTCCGGCGCGTTCTGCACCGCGACGCCGACCGCCGCGCCAATGATCATTTCAAGATCGTTATAATAGTTTCCGGCGGCGATGATCTCGTGTGGAGAAATTTCCTCACGCTCAGCCACACGCTGTACGCCCTGCCATTTATTAACCCCGGCAGGCATGATATCGACCATGTTCTTCGCCGTCGCGACACAGCAGAGATTCAGCTTCTCCGCTCTGATAAACCGTTCCAGCACACGCCAATCTCCATTTGCGACGAAACCGTCCACCGCCTTGAGCGGGACATCCTGGAACGCGCGGTAGAGGACCGCCCGGTTCTGGTAGCGGACTTCCTGCTCACGCACCTGATCGGTAAAAAAGTTGACACCCCAATAGTTTTCATCCATAATATGTAAAACAATCCGCTCACGATTACAAAAATCAACCAGTTTTTCCAAGTCGGCAGGGTCGACCAGCGTCGTATAGAGAAGTTCTTCCCCAGGCATTTTGAGTGCGGTTCCGCCGTTGCTGAGCACGATATAATCACAGAGATCCGCAACATGGCCAATCTGGCGCAGGCTCTTTCGCCCGGTAACAAAGCAGACGACCGTCCCATTTTCCCGTGTTTTTACAAGGCAGCCACGATTTCTTTCCGAAAGCACGGTATGTTCTCCAAAAGTCGTTCCATCCAGATCCAATGCCAAAAGCTTCGACACGCGGCCGTCCCCTTTCCTTATTAAATAAGCTCCGCGGCAATTAAGAAATATTATAGCATACGGGGAAAAACGGGTCAATTTGGACTTTTGGGACCAATCGACAAATTCTGAAAATTATTGTATCATATTTGAAGACAAAGAAGCGATCCGTTCGTTTCAATAAACGTAAGGCTGTTGAGGTGGTGAGCGCAAGACTAGATGACAAACGAAAAATTCAAAGAACTGGTGGAAGAGAACGAGCGTCTTGTGTTTACCATCTGTTATCAGCTGGTACGCGACTATCACGAGGCGCAGAATCTCGCACAGGACACTTTTGTTTCCGCTTTTGCGCACATTGACAACGTGAAGGAACAAAACCTGCGCGCATGGCTTGCGCGTATCGCCACCAACAAAGCGAAGGATTATCTGAAAAGCGCTTACAACCGGCGCGTCAGCCTCAGCGAAGATATGAGCGAAATTGATATGCTCCGTTCGGAAAGCTCACCCGAACGACTATACATATCTGACGAGGGCGAAGGCGCCATCCGGCAGACCATCCTGAACCTCAAGGAGCCTTACCACAAAGTCGCCGTCTTGTTTTTCCTCAAGGAACAGACGGTGGACGAAATCTCCGAACAGCTCGACCGCCCCAAGAAAACTGTGCAGACCCAGCTTTACCGAGCCCGGCAGATGCTTCAAAAAATATTAAAGGAGGAAACGCAGATATGAAGGATCTCTTTCTGGAAGACGGACATCTGAGCGACTATGCTTTCAGCTGCCTGGTCCACGATGAACCGCTTGATGAATTACAGCGTCTGGAAGTTGCCGAACATCTTTCGTTCTGCGATCAGTGCGTAGCCAAATATGCCGACCTGCTCGCGGACGATGCCCTGCTCGTTTCCTCCCCGGAACCGCTTGCCCCCGGCGTCATGCAGCGCCTGCGGCAGCGCGCGCGTAAAATCTTCATCAACAAGTATTCGACAGCAGTGGTGGCCGCTTCGTTCGCCATTGTCTTCTGGAATATCGGCGTATTCAATATTGACGTCGACGGAAACAGCAAGTTCCTTAACCAGATGACCGACCACTCCTACAGCATCAGCGAAAAGGCCTTTGAGGTTTCTGACAATATTTCCAAAGCATTTCATGAATTTGTAAACAACATATCTTTCGAGAGGGGTATCAACAAAGATGAGAAAAAGTAGCTTTTTAACCTTTTGCTTCGCCTTTATCCCCGGCGCAGGCGAAATGTATCTGGGGATGATGAACAAGGGCCTGGCAATTATGGGAACCTTCTGGGGGCTGATCTGTATCGCCGGCTTTTTTCAGCTCAGCTTTCTGTTTTTCTTTTTACCGGTGATTTGGTGCTATTCTTTTTTTGACACCTTCAATATCAAATGGCTCTCGCTCGAACAGCGCGAAACCGCCGACCGCGTGTTTGCACAGCGGGTCCGGGCCTCTCTGTTTGGGGATGGCATTGCCGTCCAAACCGGAAAAATGAAAGCCATTATTGAAAAACGCCACCTGCTGGTTGGCTGGGGACTGGTCCTTTTGGGAATCTATCTGGTGCTGAACAATTTCTTTCTGCCAATTTTTGAAACCATTTTCGAATATATCGGCATTGAGAATATCTGGATCCTGCACTACCTGACCCGCAACATTCCCAGCACCGTCGTATCGGTCGCGGTCATCTTGTTGGGCGTGCATCTGGTGCGCGGCAAAAAGAAGCTTCCCGTGGAGGCTGAAGCTGATTTCGTAGAGTATAAAGGAGAAAACCATGAATAACGAAAATTTTGATCCCAACCAGGAAGCGGCCGCGCCGCAGACGCCGGAAGACCCGGCCCAGACCCCTCCCACGCCGCAGGACTCTTATTCCTATCCGCCGCTTCCACGCACGCGCCGTATCGGCACCCTCACGATGGGATTTGCGCTCATCGTGACCGGAATCATTGCCCTGGTTGCGACTTTTTATCCCGCCTTCGATATTTTTACAGTTCTGAAGCTGTCTCCAATCATCTTTGTTTTCCTCGGCCTTGAAATCCTCATCGGATATTTCCGCCATAAGGGAGAAAAGCTTAAATATGACTTCCTCAGTGGTTTTGTCTGCTTTGTGCTCATCTGCGGCGGAGTTGTGCTGTCCCTGATTCCCACCTTCTGGGACTACTTCGGGCCCGACACCTGGCGCGTACGTGATCAGGTGAGCGATCTGATCGAGGATGACCTTTACGAACGGCTACAGACGAACGGAAATATCCGTTCACTCTACGTAAATATTGAACTTCCCTATTATGAACGGATTAACTACAAAGAGGATCCTGCTGCACTCACCGATAAAACAAACGCCTATATATCCATTTCACTGGCAGGATCCTTCAGCAACGAAAAGGACTTCGCCCGCGAATGCCGCAGCATCCTGGACAAGATCCCGGATACCGCTTACCGTATCCGGCAGATTAACTTCAACGACCGCGGCAATCACGGCGAAACATACTCCCTCGACCTGCACGACAAGTTCCAGCTGAACCTCAAAACTTCTGCTCTGGCCGAACTGGTCGAGGTACGCACCTATGATGAATATGATGAAGAGGAATACAGCGACGAGGAATACGAAGATATGGAACCGCAATCCGATGCCTCCATCCCGGAAACCACCGAATCTTCCAGTGGCGTATCCTCGGAAGCACCCGTCGCCGCGGCGACAGAAGCTTCCCCCGAAGGAATGGACGCTCCAGACAATTCCCTGGCCGCATAACATCATTTTTCCCAATCTCTCCAAAACGAAACCGGCAGGAGTTTTCCCTGCCGGTTTCGTTTCGCAAAAAGATTTTTTCAGGTGATGATCTCACAGCTGGCCGGCGGCGGTGACAGCCTGTTCCGGATGGCATTTGCCAACGGCATCACCGGCACACAGAGCAAAAACCAGAGGATTGCATATAACGGGCATACCTGCCCCATCAGGTTTCCCTGTTCCTTTGAATAATCCCAGACCTGCAGGCCGAACAGCTTATTGACGATGCAGCCCGCGAGAAACTCCACCGAAGTGAGCACCGCACAGCCAGCGGCGCAGCGGCTGAGCAATGTTTTCCCGGCCATGCGCAGATTGGTCAGATAGAGCAGCAGAAAACCAATTCCTCCGGTGACGGCCATCGTCCAGTGGGTAAACCCACGCCAGACAATTTCGATCAGGCTGTAGCCCATCGAACCGACCGTACAGACCGCCGCATATTCTTTCAATTTGGTCATCTTCCATTCACCCCCCGCATTATCCTTTGCGGGGCAGAGCGGAATATGCCTTTTTAAAGCGATTCCGAAATCTCCCAAAGGGCTTCCGCAGCACGCACGCCGCTGTCGGCGCGCACCACCAGCTCGATCGTATCACCCTTGTGTACACCGAGGGATAAAATTCCCAGCAGGCTGTCCGCACGGCAGGTGCGGTTTTCTTCCGGTTTTCCAATGAGGATAACGCCGCCCAGTTCATGAACCTTGCTGTGAAAACGCTGGGCATTGCGTCCATAAAGGTCGTACGGCGAACGGATCAGATAAGCGGTCGTCTTTATATTTTCATTGATCAAATGTGGATACTTCCTTTCGCAATCTTTTTTTCTGTCCTTTTTTATTTAGTCTGCGCCTCATATAAAGGAAATAATCAGCCTTTGCATTTCAGTATTCACGCGGTTTTTCATACTTTTATAGTCTCATTTATTGCAATTGGGTCTCTTTGTGCGTAAAATGGATACGGTAACAGATTTTATCAGGAGGGATTTCATAATGCAGTATCAGATCGAGGGAACCCCGCTGCCGGTTGTTATCTGCAACCTGCAGGCCAATGAACAGATGATCACCGAACGCGGAAGCATGAGTTGGATGAGCCCGAATATGAAGATGGAAACCATCTCGGGCGGCGGCGTGGGCAAGGCGCTCGGCCGGATGTTCGCGGGCGAGGCGCTTTTCCAGAACCGCTACACCGCACAGGGCGGGCCGGGAATGATCGCCTTCGCTTCAAGCTTTCCGGGCTCGATCCGCGCCCTCTCCATCCTGCCTGACCGCCCAATGATCGTCCAGAAAAGCGCTTTCCTTGCGAGCGAAACCACTGTGGAGCTCTCAGTTTTTTTCCAGAAAAAGCTCGGCGCAGGCTTTTTTGGCGGTGAAGGATTCATCATGCAGAAACTTTCCGGCAGCGGTACCGCCTTTGTCGAAATTGATGGTCATGCCATCGAGTATAACCTTGCGGCGGGCGAGCAGATAATCGTCGACACCGGCTATCTCGCGGCGATGGACGCCTCCTGCGGCATCGAGATTGTCTCGGTCCCCGGTGTAAAGAATATGCTTTTCGGGGGAGAAGGCATTTTCAACACAGTGGTCAAGGGTCCCGGGCAGGTCATCCTGCAGACCATGCCGATCAGTGCCGTCGCCGGCACGCTGCGCCCCTTCTTCCCCGCCTCCAAATAGGATTTACGCCTATAACGATAAAAGGGGCCCCGCAATTGCGGGGCCCCTTTTATCGTTATTTACACCAAACCCAAAAGTCTTGCGGCCGTTGCGACAAGCAGACAAACCAACAGCCCTATCACCGTCGGGACCGCAAAGGACACCAGCGTCCACTTGAGGCTCTGCGTCTCCTTCTTGATCGTCAGGCAGGTGGTGGAACAAGGCCAGTGCATCAGAGAAAACAACATCGTATTCACCGCCGTCAACCAGGTCCATCCATTGTCCAGGAGCAGGCTTTTCAATTGAGCGAGATCATCCAGCTCCAGAATTGCCCCAGTCGAAAGGTACGCCATAATGATGATCGGGACAACAATTTCATTTGCCGGGAAGCCCAGGATGAAGGCCATCAGGATCACCCCGTCCAGCCCGAACAGCGATGCAAACGGATCCAGGAACCCAGAGCAGAGCGACAGCAGGCTCGCTCCATCCACTGTGACGTTCGCCAGAATCCAGATCACCATCCCCGCCGGCGCCGCCACCACCACCGCGCGGCCCAATACGAACAGCGTCCGGTCAAAAATCGAGCGGACGATCACTTTACCGATCTGCGGCGTGCGGTAAGGCGGAAGCTCAAGAGTGAAGGAGGACGGAACCCCCTTCAGGATTGTTTTGGAAAGCAACGCGGAGACTGCAAAGGTCATCAGTACGCCCAGGACGATCACGCCGGTCAGCAGAACGGTCGACGCGACGGATGCAAATGTCCCCGTGCTCCCACCGATAAAGAACATCGTGATGATTGCAATCAGCGTTGGGAATGCCACTCCCGGGAAACAGAAACTTTTTGCTTTGTAATTTCACCCGCTCCGCGCAGCGGATCCCCATAGAGGTAAATGTGCAGATCCATCCCATCCCAAACGAGCTTCTCCACAAACAGACGGACGAAATCCCGCTTCTCGTGAATGGTCATCTGTGCAAAGCAGTCCGGAAAATTGGCAAGCGCGGCGGAAAGTTCCGCAAGAGACGGTTTCCCTGAATTTTGCGCGGCCTCCAGCCTTTTTTTCTCTTCCTCCATCCTGTCTAGTTCCGCATTCAGCTGCTCCATCCGCGCGCTGACCCGCCGTACGAGCGGCTCGCTTGCCCCTGCCGAAACCAGTGCCGCAACCAGGCTGTCCATCTCACGGCAGGTTTTTTCAATTAATGCGTCCAAAAACTGCACAGGAGCCTCCGAATCTCCATTTTGGAACTTTCTTTGCAGGTCGTCCAGCAGATCCAAAATTCCGGTATCCCCGTGTGCAAATCCGAGCAGATAATCGCAAACCAGACCGTCCGCCTGTTGCCCGCCAAGATTCTGGCATCTGCACAAGTTTCCAGATCGCAACTTGCTGCCACAGATGTAATCGAACAGCAGGTCACTGTTGCTGCGTTTTTTGGCAAACATGCGGGAACCGCACTTGGCACAAAAAATCTGTCCCGAGAGCAGAGAATAGCCGTTAAAGCTCTGCGGCGGCTTTTGAGGGTTGTGCTCGGCTTTTTCCTTCAGAAGCCGCTGCACCTTCACCCAGTCGGCACCGCACACGATCCCGCGGTGCCTTCCGACTGCAATGATCCATTGGGATTTATCCAACCGGGAAACGGTTTTACGGCTGTAACTGCGTTTGTTATAGGAAAGCAGCCCTCGCGTTTTGGAACATTCCGTTTCCGGGAAACAGACATCCGAGCCGCTGCTGATAAAATAATCCCGTGCGTCCCGATCCGCAATGCAGTAGACCGGGTTTCGCAGGATGTCTTTGATCCCCGGAACCGAATAGGGGGCTAAACTTCGATTCCTGATCCCTTTTTGGATCAGGAACTTTGACACCCCGGTCAATGAACGCAGCTCCAGATATTTTTGGAACATGAGCCTGACCACCCCGATTTCGGCTGGATTCGGTTTAAGTTTGCAGGAGGTCTTGACTTTCCCTTCCAAAACCGCTTCCCCAACCCGCTCGGACAGAAATCCGGTCGGCGGCGTACCGCCCAGCCAGCGTCCCGACCGCGCCAGAAGCATCATGTTGTCCCGTACCCGTTCGGCAATGGTTTCCCGCTCCAGCTGGGCAAACACACTGGCAACATACATCATCGCCTTGCCCATTGGCGTTGCCGTATCAAATTGTTCCTTGATACAGACCAAACCGATCCCGCGGGCGATCAAATCCTCCACAAGCGGTGCGAAATCTCCAACGCTGCGGCTGATACGGTCAAGCCGATAACAGACAATATAGTTAAACTTCTGCTTTTTGGAATCAGCCAGCAGCTTTTGGAACTGCGGCCGGTCAAGGTTCTTCCCCGAAAAGCCTTCGTCCTCATAGATAAAAACTTCCGCCTCTTTCCCGCCTTCGATTCGGCTTTCGATATACTGGCGGCACATCTCCACCTGGTTTTCGATCGATTCACCCTTGCCGGTCCAGACCGATTTTCGGCTATAGACGGCAATCCGCACAGACATCACCCCCTATCGAAAATGGTACCATGCAAACGGGCGGAAAGTAAGGGAAATCCTGTCGCACCAATTCGGAACCCTTTCTTTAAAAAGTTCTGCATACGCGCCTGTCCTTGCGCATGGGACAAAATCCGCTTCGCATAGGTTTAGGCAAGGAGGCGGTGGGATGAAGAAAAATCAAATCCGGCAGCTTTGCGTCCACATTCTCCCCTCGCCGGACGGCGGGACGGTCGCAGATCGTTTGAACCGTTTCCATGCGCAGGCGGTTGCACGGCAGCTTGACCGGAGCGGCTTTCCTGCGCATGTACAGGCACAGCTGCTCTCTGAAATAAGAAAGCGGCTTTCTGAAAGCCCGGAATAAGAAGCCCCCCGCCAATCTGGCGGGGGGCTTCTTATTCCGTCTGTTTCATCTATTTCATCCTGTCACCTCTCCCGAAGTTTCGACAAAAATCTCTGCAGGGCAATCAAATCCTCCGGACCAAGCTTTTCCACCTGCCCAATCGTATCCTGCCGAAGCTGCTCGAGATTTTTGGCATCCTGCGCGCAGCCATGCAAAATCCAGTCGGGATCATAGCCGAATTCCGTCCCGATCACCCGGGCAAGAGCCGGAGAGATATTCTTGTTCAGGTTATTTTTGCGACCGCCCCCGGTGATTACATACACGTAGGTTTCCCCTACGCCGATACGCTGGGCGAACTCCCGTTTGGTGATCTTCTGCTCAGCAATAATTTGATTCAGCCGGTCAGCTAAGGTGTTCATCATGCTCTTCCTCCTCCCGTTTCTGCTGACAATGCATAAACCGGATATAGCTCAATAGCTCCTTGCGGGAGCCGACTTCCAGCTTTCCATAAATATTTCCATTGTGGTATTTTACGGTATTCATCGAAAGATGCAGCTCGGCGGCGATATCTTTCGCGCGGTATTCCCGCACATACAGGTCAAATACCCGGCGCTCAGCAGGCGACAGCGTCTCGAGGCATTTTAAGAACCGCTGGTATTGTTCCGGGTCAAGGTCGGGCGGCTTTAAATTCTCCCGCTCTGTCCCGACAGAGGCCGGCGTCTTTCCGGTTTTTGCCTCAGCCAGCGCGGCGCTGACCGCCTCGTCCTGCGCCGCCAAAAATTCCAGCAGGTCGTTAATCTCCTGATACTGCGTTTTGGGAAGGGCGGCATAACCGCTTCCATTTTTGATCCCTTCAAGCGTTTTGAGCACCGGCAAGATATACCTGCGGCTGACAAAAGCCGCCGCCAGCAGACTCAACAGACAAAGAACCCCGATCCCCAACTGCAAGCCAAGTATCCCTTTCCGAGCCGCCGCCTGCATATCCTCGCGGGGAGCCATCACCGCCGCCGCCCAGATATCCTCCTGATAGGGGGAACCCGCCGGATAGAGCCGCACCGTCCGCTGGACGCCGCTGTAATCTCCCTGTTCCCCAGACCGGTAGCGATTGAACGGAGCATCTTCTTCGCTGATTACGGCGATATTTCCGCCCAGCGCACTGTTCAGATAACTGTTTCCCGCCAACAGCCCTCCATCCATGTGAAGGCCGCTTTCCTTTACAGGGGCCAAAACCGAAAACACCCGGGCATAGACGGAGTTGTCCGGACTGTAGGACTGTTTGAACAGCATACTGGATACCTCAAAGCCGCAGATGCCCAAAACCGTCCCATCACTGGTAATCAGCGGAACCGACAGAAGCATCCCGGCTTCGCTGTTTCCGGAAAGCAAACGTCTGGGACTCCAGTAATAAAGGCGGGACAGCGGCAATTCCGAACGCTTACGGCTGGTTTCAACCGCGAGGCTGAAGAAATCCGTTTCCGAGCCGGTAAACTCCATCTGCCATTGCCCCAACAGCTCAATACTGTTCTCACGGGCAATGTTTGCGGGGCCGCGCAGGCAGTGTAATTTGGAACCCATAGTGCCGACTGTATTGGGCTCGGTGCGTTTTAGAAAGAGACCGGCGCGCTGCCGCATATGAGCCTGCGGTATGACGCTCGCATCCAGAATCAGAAAGGCGCCGCCGCATTTGTTATTCTGCAGGGCAGAAAGAAGATCCGGCATCTGGAGGGACAGGAGTTCTTCCAATAGCTCCGGATGATCCGCCAGGCCCGAAGGCGCGACCCGTGCTTCTTTCAGATAGCTCTCCATGCTTTTGGAAATTTTTTCAGAAAGGTTCACGCCATGGACCGAAAGATTTCCATAATCATTGGAAATGTCCTGGGAAAGATGCTCCAATTCATTTTCAAACCACGCCTGGCTTTTATGGATGCCGATATGAAAAACGCCAGCGATATTCAAGATCAGCAGGAATGCAAGCACCAGCGCAACCACAAAAAAAGCAAAAAACACAAACAGGCGCAGGTAAAGGGTAGTTCCTCTCTCCCCTTTTGCTTTGATCTTTTTCCATAGGGCAAGCGCATCCTGAACCATCCTTCCACCTCCTTTGCCGGCTATCCGGGTCGTTTAACGGCCGCGCCACTCCCGCAGCGCTTCAGCGGTCATCTTCTCCAGAGACGCTTCTCCATCGGACACGATCCACTTTTCATGCAGTGAAACCATTCGCTGCTTAAAATCCTGCTCATAGGCCTTGCTCATACTGTCAAACCCCTCAAAGACAGGCGCAACAAAAAACTGATAGTCCCGGTACATTTCGGTGACCGCAACCAGCATCTTTTTGATGCGGTAGTCCTCTACACGTTCAATTTCCGTTTCCATTCGGTTTTCAAAGGCTTCCTTGCTTACCGGCAGATACCCGGTGGATGCAATGAACCGCATGTTCTGTTCTGGGGCAGTAAACCAGCGCAAAAAAACCGCGCTGGCATATTCGTGCGTCAAATCGCTTTTGGACACCATCATACCATTTCCGCGTTGAATGGCGATCTTTTCCCCGCCTTCGAACACCGGAAACGGCAAAATGCTGTATTCCACCCGCTCCACCCGTCCATCCGGATGGGTGATGGTGTCCCCATAAAAAAGAATCCCCGCGGAGGATCCCGTGGAACAGACCAGATCCCCGGTTTTTGAAAGGTCGGAGGAATAGCCGTCATAAATAGCGAACGCCCCCGTTATGGCGGGCGGGCAGACCGCTTCCCATATGCGGCGGTAGGAGTCTCCATCCAGGTTTAGATTTTCCGCATCAAACAGGGAATCTCCCTGCTGGCGCATGCCCGCCTGCGCCAGATTCACCCAGGAATCGGCCGCGTAAAAGGCCTTGCCGTCATTGGGAACGTCCGGCGTTTTTGCATCGGTCCAATCGTAATATTTCTGTGCCGCGTCCGCCAACCCTTCGAATGTGGAAAAACACTCCATCGTAACCTGGTTTTCCACCGCAAACTGGTCAAACAGGGTCTGATTCAGGTATAAAATTTCGGTTGATTTCGAAATTGGAAAGACGTAAAGGCCATCGCCTATACGCCCCTCTTCCACAAACTGCGGCACATAACCAGCCAGTTCTTCCTCTGTGAAATAGTCATCCAAATTGGCAAGCATCCCCTTCTGCTGAAAAAGGATCGCCGTCTTGGGGTAGGCAGTTGCGATATCAGGCATTGCCGGAGCCCCCGGATCGCCCGATGCGATCATATTCAGGCTTTTTTGCAGCTCTGCGCTGGATGTGATGGCCGTGACATTAATAATGATCCCCTGTTCCCGGCCCACGGTACTGTTGAATTCATCTATCAAGGCATCTATGGTCGTCTGCATTTCGCCGCCAAAATTATGCCACATGGAAACAGTCACAGGTTCCTTCGGGTTCAGTGGGGATTTCCCCGCGGCCTTCGCACATCCGGCGGTCAGCAGCGCAAGGGCAACAAGCAGAACTGTAAAATGCTTCAATCTACTTTTCAATTCGAGTCCCTCCCTCTCGATAATACAGGTTTTTCTTTTCAGCAGACTCCCCTCTCTGTTTTAGTATAGCACATCATATTGTTTCAAACAATATTTTTTTAGGAGACAGATTTGTAATTTCAAAAAATTATTTATTCATATTTTATCTTTAAATTACATTTTTACTTCAAAAATCAGTCCAATTTTCAGAAAACCACCCCATTTTTTACCGGTTGGGTGGGGACTTCTCCGGTCTTACAGCGTAAAATAAGTGCAGAAAACAAAAACAATCCTGTGACTCAAAAGCCTTTATTCAAACAAGATTTTTGATGCTCGCAGAAAGATGGGGGGTGGTTTTCCATGACCGAAAACGAAAAGCAGGGTTTGAAAGAGGTAATTCTTGAACAAGTCCAATCGATGAACCGGGAAGAACTGAAGCAGACTTTGGAATTTCTCAGTCTGCTTCAAAAACAAAAGGGTAACGGCATGGAGGTGAAATGAGTTGTTTGAAAAACTGCACTCCACCAGCCAGTATAAAATTGTGGAAGAGACCGCGAACGGCAGGCGGTATTGCTTCTACTGTGATGTCTCAAAGACTGCGGTTTTCACTACCGGTCCGGTCTGTGCGGATTCTCCCGAAACAGAATTGCTGCTTGCTTGGGGACAGGCCCGCTCCTATTTTAACGGCTGCAGTGAATGTGGGAGATGGATCCGGGACGAAGCCTATAACATCGACGAAATGAAATGCATCGAATGCGCGCCTAATAAAATCATACCGCGCTTCTGCACCGACTGTGGTTCCCCGCTGGAAAGCGGAACGGACCGCTGTCCCCGATGCGGACGGCAGCCGGGCAATCGTGTGGCCGCGGGATGAGAGAAGCGGCCGTCTTTCTGACAAGCCGTCTCCTTGTTTTTTCGGTTTGCGGCTGCCGGCCCGGAACATAAACGGCGTGAAAACGTCTGTCTGCGCCGCCATTGGCCGCAAGTCAGAAACCGGCGGAGCCTCATCCGCTGCGGACACGAAGTCATCGAGAAAAATTAAATTTTAATATTGGGAGGTTTTTGTTATGGCATTTTTCGACAAATTGGGGGATCTGGCAAAGAATATCGGGGATAAGACTTCAGACGCAATTGAAACCAATAAGCTGAACAGCAAAATTAACACGGAAAACGCCGCAGCGGGTGAAGAATTAAAAAAAATAGGCGCGTATTATTATGAGCTCTTTGCAACGGACGGCGCTGCGGCACCGGAGGTGCTGGAATTCTGTCAAAACGCCAAGGCTCATTACGATGCATCAGCACAGGCACAAGCGGAAATCGACCGCATCAAAGCGGAAAATGAAGCGGCACAAGCTGCTGCAGATCCCATTCCCGCCTCCACTGATGATTCCGGCGAACCGATCTGCCCTGCCTGCGGAACGGTCAACACCCCCGGTACCAAGTTCTGCTGCGAATGCGGCGGCAAGTTGGAATCCCCAGCTCCCCCGGAACCTTCCAAAGACATCTGTCCCGCATGCGGAGCGGCCAACGCCCCCGATACCAGATTCTGCTGCGAATGCGGTTCCAAGCTGGAAGTTCCAGAACGGCGGATCTGTCCAAACTGCGGCACCGCAGCTGAACAGGGCATAAAGTTCTGCAACGAATGTGGAACTAAAATCGGATAAGGAGGCATTAACAATGACCGCAAAACAAATCTTCTCCAAAACCATGCCCTTCGTCTGGGCAAAGCTGCTGCTGGGGCTCGCAACGGTTCTGATCTCTGTAGTGCTGTTCGCTGTCCTCATGGGAATCGGTTGGCTCTTCGGTGAAAACGGCATGCTGATCAGCTTCATCATCTGGATCAGCGCCACTGGCTTTATACGCTTTGCCATCATGCACTATATGGGATACCTCGTCAAGGCCGGGCATATCGCGGTCATCAGTGAAACAATTGCAACCGGCCGCGTACCGGACAATCAGGTGGCATACGGCAAAGCCAAAGTCATCGAACGCTTTGCCACCTCGAACGTCTATTTTCTCATCGATAAACTTGTGTCCGGCGCGGTCAAACAGCTTCAGAATTCCCTGCAGAAGGTAGGCAACGCGCTCGATTTCATTCCTGGTATGCAGGCAGTCACCGGAATGGGCAAATTCTTCATTGAAATCTCGCTTGGTTACATCGACGAATGCTGTCTCGGCTGGACCTTCTATCAAACGGAGCAGGGCGCCTTCAAAAGCGCGGCGGACGGCGTTGTAATCTATGCGCAGAACTGGAAACACCTTTTGAAAAGCGCGGCAAAAACAATGCTCATGGTCGTTTTGCTCACTGGCGCTATCATCATCGGGGTGTTCGTCGTACTGGGACTGATATTCAAGCTTCTGGGCTGGAGCCCGCTGGCGGCGTTCCTGTTGGCCTGCTTCGTCGCTTTCACCATCAAATTCGCGTTTGTCGACAGCTGGATCATGATCAAGATGATGGTCTCCTATATGGAGGTTGCGCCTTCCACCCGGATCACCTTTGATCTTTACAGCAAGCTCTGCGGCCTGTCCGTCAAATTTAGGGAGCTGTTCCAGAAAGGCAAGGAGGAAGGCGGCCCGCAGCCGGCTTACGCTACGGCAGGTGCCGGCGGTGCACCCGCCGCAGCCCCTGCCATGAGAACCCCTGCTGTCTCGGCGGCATCGACGCCAGCGACAGCCGCAGCGGGAGGAACAAAACCGCTGTTCTGCGGCCAATGCGGCACGCGAAACGATTCCGGTACCAAGTTCTGCGGTTCCTGCGGTGCAAAGCTTTAATTGTAGAAGAGGAATAACCCAAAAACTGTTTGATAGGAAAGGGAGTATTTAGAATGAAAAAGATACTGGCTTTCGCTTTGGCACTTGTGATGATCCTGACACTGGCCGCCTGCGGCAGCGGCAACAAAAAAGCGATCGTGGGCAGCTGGGAGCTGACTGACGGCGAATCGGCCACATTTGGGCTGGGATTTACCTTTGAAAAGGACGGAACCTTGACGCTCGGCATCCCAGGGCTCGAGGACAGCGACGAATATGCCGACGTGATGAAGGGACTGGGCGCTATCATGAGCATGAAATACAAGATCAAAAGTGACAGTGTGATCGAGGTTACAATGAGTGCTCTGATGGGGCTGGGTGGAAAAGAAACCATTGAGGTCAGCTACTCCCTTAATGGCGATACGCTCGTCTTCGACGGCGCCACCTACAAACGTCTGAAATAACATACGCCTCCCCCACAAGTATATCCATTTCGAGAAGAGGAGGAATTCTTTTGGCAAATCGGTTTTGTACGTCCTGCGGCGCGCAGCTGGAGGATGATAAAAAGTTCTGTACCAGCTGCGGGGCTCCAGCGGAGGGAAAACCAGAACAAGAACCCGCAATGGCCGCCGCCGCTGTTTCCGGAGCACAGACACACTCCCCGGACCCCATGCCCGCACAGCCTCCTTACCAGTTATATCAGCAGCCTCAACCCGTTTATCAGCAGACACCACCCCCTCCGCCTGCCCCAATACCGGTTTCTGCCGCAGACAGCGATCTTCCGCCCCCCGCAGGAAGTAAATACGCACCTATTGGGCTGGGAGGATGGATCGGAATCATGCTGTTGATGCTGATTCCAATCGTGAACATCATTCTACTGATCGTATGGGCTTGCGGCGGCTGCAAAAAGGTCACCAAGCGCAGCTTTGCACGTGCCAGCCTGATTTTGATGGCGGTCGGAATTGTCCTCAGCCTTGCCATTGGGCTGATGGCCCGCAGCTTTATCAACAAAGCCATCGACGTGGCCGCTCAGGAATCCGGCTTTTCCGCAGTCTCCGGCCTAAGCGGTCTATTGGGTGGCAGGGATGCAGACGAAAGCAAAAAAAGCGGGGCCGGCGATCTGAGCGCGCTCAGCGGACTGGGCGGAAATGGCAGTAACAGCAGCGATGACAGTGGAGCCAGTGACCTCGACGAACTTTCTTCCCTGCTCGGTATTTTAGGCGGGTTGGAAGCCCTCTCCGGCGGTGAAGGTGGCTCTGGCCTCGATTTGGAAGCCCTGAACGCACTCGCCGGCGCCGCTGATGCGGCGGAAGGCGCGTCCGGCAATGGAATAGGCGACGGGACTTCCGGCGGCGGAGCAGTCACCAAAGGCTGGCCCGCAGGACTGCGGCCCTATCCGTTTGGAAACGTTTCGCAGCCGATGGATTACCGCACGGAGATCAGCGGAACCAGCCGTGAAGAGATGGTTTCCTACATCGGTTCACTCAAGAGCGACGGCTTTGTCTTCCAGGATTTTCTGGAGTTCGGATTTACCGAGGAGGAGATGCTCAGCTCGATGGACGGCTGGTGGGCTACCGATGGAAAACTCTATATCAGCATCTCCTACTATGACGGCGTCGTCACTGTGGATTATCTCACCGAAAAGCCCACGATGGAAAGCCTGATGGAAATGATGGGCGGCTGAGCATAAACCGGGATCTTCCTGATACTTCGATTCCTAATTTCATAAAACTACAGGAATCTTCTGGAGACGCGTCGGAACACATGAAGCTGATCCAGGCAAACCTCACAGCGGCCGAATTCAAAACGTCGGCAACGGAGAAGAAAGAACGAGACGCGCCGAAAAAGAATCATCGGATAAAAGCTTTTGGATCTGTACAAATTGCGGAGCCAAGCTGAAGCGGGACACTAATTCTGCGGACGGTACGGTTCCCGGTTTTAATTTGAGAGGAGGAATTCTAATGGCATTCTGTGGAAAATGCGGTACAAAATTTGAAGACGGGGCACGCTTTTGCCCCTCCTGCGGGGCGCCCTCTGCAAGCGCCGCTCCTAGGCAGGCGGCAGCCACCGCTACCCACGCTCCCCCGCAGGCGGCGCCTGCGGCACACCAGCAGCCGGCCGCACCTGGTTCGCCCATGCAGGCCGACCTGCAGGACGCGCAGGACAACAAGGTCATGGCGGTGCTGGCCTACATCATTTTCCTGATTCCGCTCTTCGCGGCAAAAGATTCAAAATTCGCGCGGTTTCATACCAACCAGGGTATCATCCTGGTGATCGGGGCGATCATCTATGGAGTCCTGTTCAGCGTCCTCAGCGGCATCCTGTTTGCTATCTCATGGCAGCTTGGACTGGCCGTGACCGGTATCCTGGGGCTGGTTGGATGGGTGTTCACCGTATTTGCAATCATCGGCATCGTCCACGCCTGTAAAGGCGAGATGAAACCCCTGCCGCTTATCGGCGGAATCAAAATTCTGAAATAAGTACTGTGAACAGGTGGGGCGGTCTTGTCCCGCCTGTTTTTGTCCTGCCAATTTGCAGCGGCGGTTTCCACCTGCCGCACAGGCAGATTCATCTTTCATTATTTCCCTGTATAAGTATCCATCCTAAGATATGAATCGATAGGGATATGTGATTGCATGACTGTCAAAGTTTTTTTATAATAAAGCTAAGCCAACCGTTCTCTCTACCCCAGTTTTTAAAATGGCAACGACATCATTCGGCTACACAGAATTGACAGCGCTGTGGGATACTCCCGCAGCGCCTTTCTTTATTATTTTTCGATCCTGGCGGCAGCTCATGATCTCTGTGCCATTGGACATAATAGCAAAAAACCATTATTGGGAGGCTTTATTATGGGCAGTTATTTAAAAAAAGATATGATCCAGGCGTATGGAAAGGCCTTGGCAGCGGAAGAGCGCAGCCAAGGCACCATCGAGAAATATCTGCGGGACGTGGAAGGGTTTGCTTCCTGGCTGAATAACCAAGAACTCAATAAGGAATCGGCAGCAAGCTGGAAGGAGCACCTGCTTGCCGCGGGATATATGCCGGTCACCATCAACTCGATGCTCTCTGCGGTCAATGGATTTCTGCGCTTCATCGGACGGGAGGATTGCCGCGTCAGGTTTCTGCGGATTCAGCGCCATCTGTTTCGCGACCCGGCACGTGACCTGAGCCGGAATGACTATGAACGCTTGCTGCAGGCCGCCAAAGCGCATGGAAATTTCCGTCTGCATCTGCTCATGGAGACGATCTGCGCCACCGGTATTCGGGTGAGCGAATTGAAGTATATCACACTAGAAGCGGTCCGCACTGGCCGGGCGCAGATCTCCCTCAAGGGAAAAATCCGCACCATTCTGCTGCCAGGAAAGCTCTGCCGCAAGCTGCAAAAATATGCGCAAAAAAATAAAATCGCCTCCGGTGAGCTCTTTCTCACCAGAAGCGGAAGGGGAATTTCCAGAAGACAGGTTTGGTATGAGATGAAACAGCTGTGCAGGCACGCAGGAATTGAAGCCAGCAAGGTATTCCCACACAATCTCAGGCATCTTTTCGCCACAGCATTTTATAAAGTGTGCAGAGATATCGCTAAACTCGCGGATATACTGGGACACTCCAGTATTGAAACCACCCGGATTTATCTGATTTCCACCGGCGCGGAACATGTGAAACAGCTGGAGCAGCTCGGACTGGTTCATTAAGTACGAAATCAGTATTTTGAGATTTACTTGCGGAAGAATCATTCGCCTTCTTTTGAAAAATCGATAAGCAGCTTCTCAAAATTAGACTGATCAAACAGAAAAAGGCATCAGAAGGGTAAGGCCACAAAGCGCAGATACTTTTGTGGTCTGTTTTTTTATGCCCGAAATCGAAAAGATCTTGCCGGTGTCAGTATAAAATGATATAATAAATGCGAATTATATCGTATGTATTTTAATTAAACGTGCAGATGAATCTCAAAATACTGATTTTGTAACAAAACAAGGAGCGGGTTTGAATATGGGAGCAACATCCGCCAGTAAGTCTCGCACACATGTCCAGTCGGAGACGCTGTCAATAATCGAGCGCAAAAGCCTGCCGGAATATGCCGCTTATATCATTGTTCGCATGGATGCCGGCGGACTGGATATCCCTTCCGGAAAGCTGTTTAACGCCTTTCTCCAAAAACCGGTTTCTTTCACCGGACTCAGCGACATGCTTCTCAAGATGGATCAAATCTATGACTTTTTAGATTTTCCGCAGGCAACCCGGGAGGACCGGACCTTCGCCTGGAAAAAACAGCCGAAGTATGACCGGCTCGCCCCGTATCAGCCACGTTATTTTAAGCGCAGCACGCCGAACTTACACGGTAGAGCGGGGCTCACATTGGTTGTTCAGACGCGCTATCGGCAAAATGGCAGTTGGCAGGGCACTGTCCGCTGCCCTCAGTTGGGCAAAACGGCCAACTATGTCAGCGCCCTGCAATTTTTAAAGCTGACGGCAGAAGCGATTCATACAATCACAGCGAAAAAAGATGGGGGTGCCATAGTATGCAAATCAGACTGCCACTAAAAGGAAACGGATGTCTGCTGGATGATCTGGCAAAGCTGGCTGGATGCGAATATCTTTCCGACCTGCGCCATTGTCCGTATTACCGCTATCCCCTCTTCCTCGTCCTGCCCCAGATTCCAGCTGAGGATTATTCCGTCAGCGAGTGGAACCGTGCGATCGGATACATATTGGGACAACCCGCTGACTTTCCCACTGCGGCACAGGCCTATCAATTCTTGACGCGGGCGTTGGCCGAATACACAGGAAACGCAAATCTTCCCCAAAATACCGTTAAGACGCGCTGAAACGTGATATCCGCCGATGAGGGCGCGAGCCGTAATGCAGACAGCGATGCCGTCTTGCCAGCCGCAGCCTGCAACTTTGTTGCCACGGCGATGGTGGCGGCAATCGACCGTTGCAGGGGACAAAATTGTTGGTGACGATCGCGATCAAACGCTCACGCGGGGAATCTATAATGCGCGCTCCGGTAATCCCCGCGGCATTACATCCAAATCCCATACACATGGTCAGGGCCTGCTTTCCGCACGCGGAGCAGCGTTTGAAGCTGCGGTCCAGGTTAAACGCCACGCGCGGCAGATAACCGGAATCCTCCAGAAGCGTGAACAGCGGGAAAAAAATTGCCATCGGCGGAAGCATTACTGCGACAACCCATGCCAAAACCCGATAGACTCCCTGAACAAGAACGCCCTCGACCCAGGCGGGCGTCCCAAGCCAAAGGAAGAAATCGGTCAGCCGGTCCTGAATCCAGAAGAGCCCGGTGGAAAGCATCTGTGAAGGGTAGTTCGCGCCTGTGATGGTCAGCCAGAACACTAGGGCAAGAAGAAGGAGCATCACTGGAATTCCAGTCGCGCGGCTGGTAAAAATTTTATCAAGCCGCCGGTCTCCATCATTGTAACCTGCCTTGTCAAAGGATACCACATCGGCACAGGCCTCCTCCGCTTGGAGGACAATCGAAGAAACGATGATGTCACGCAACTTTTCCACTGAAATCTTCTGTTCATTCATCAGTTCCCGCGCTTCTCCCAGCGCACAGGAAACAGCTTCATCCGTACGGATATCAATCTGCATGGAATTGTTGAGTGCTTCAATCAGCTGGGTATCCTCAGAAAGAAGCTTTAGGGCGATCCAGCGGGATGGGATTCCCGCTATCTGCAGATCGTCTATAGCGGGCTGCAGCAATGCGATCGTCTGTTCCACCACTTTCGGATATCGCAGACGGCGCGCGGCGCAGTCCGGATGTTCCACAATCTCCCCTACCCGGTCCATCAGCTCTTCCAGACCTTCATGTGAGCGGGCGCTTGTGCCGACTACCGGCACACCGATCTGCTCGGAAAGCTTTTTAAAGTCGATCCGGATCCGTTTTTTACGCGCCTCGTCCATAAGATTCACACAGACGACCACTCGGCCGGTGATTTCCAGCGTTTGAAGGACAAGGTTCATATTGCGTTCAAGGCAGGTCGCGTCGCATACGACAATCACCGCATCCGGGGAACCGAAGCAGATAAAATCCCGTGCGACCTCCTCCTCCACCGAATGGGCCAGAAGAGAATAGGTACCAGGAATATCCACCATAATGTAATCGGTCCCTTTGTGGGTATACCGGCCCTGTGCGTTTGTGACCGTCTTTCCCGGCCAGTTTCCCGTATGCTGGTTTAAGCCCGTCAGTTCATTGAAAACAGTACTTTTTCCCACGTTCGGATTACCCGCGAGGGCAATCACACGCTGCCCTTCTCTTCTGTCAATGATGAATTCGCCGTCCACCGCATGTTTGCCGGTGGAAAAGGATGTCAATCCCACTGTAATTCCCCCTCATGCGTTAGTGATACTGAACCAATATGTTTCTGGAATCCTCCGAACGCAGCGCAATCACAGCCCCGCGAATGTAATATGCGACTGGGTCGCCCGAGGGGCTTTTCTGCAGGCATTCCACATCCGTTCCCTCAATCAGGCCGATATCCTGCAGGCGGCGGCGCATGCTTCCTGTTGTAAAAAGATTGATCACTTTTGCCACGCTGCCTTCTGGGACAGCACTCAGCGGTATCATATCTTGATTCATTGTCATAATCTCCACTCGTAAATTTTTCGGGATGTATTACCCCTTAGTAAGCTATTCAGCCGGAGGCGGGATTGACACTGCCATTCCGCCCTGCCAATAACCGCCCTATTAAAACGCCTGTGTGCAGAAACCGCGTGGCTCGAAGGCATCAGCCACGCGGTTTTCACAGTGATCTTTTATTTTTGGCAATCCGGACGGTGCAGAAATTCATTTGGCCCGCCCTTTCTCTGGAAGCCCGCGCAGCATTGTCCCTTCCAGCGGCCTTGGTGCGCGCGGACTTTCCGGCAGCCCTCGCTTGTCGTACATCTCGGTCATGTGTTTCCAGAAATGCTTTGGCATGTGGTTGCGGCGGCATTCGGGATTATAACGGCCTTCGACGCCGATGGTGTCATAATAATGCCTCCAGAGTTTTCGGAATGCCTGTTCAGTTTCGTCTGCGGGCGGAAGCTCCAGATCCTCCACTTCTTGGATCACAGCCTCATAGGGACGATAAAACAGCGCCTGTCCGTGCGTTCGGTCGAAGATAAGGAAGGTCTCTTCCGGCAGGCGCTCAGCATAGTGCCGCCGGATATGCGGCAACACCATCGCCTTCGGTTCGATTTCCGACACCAGCGCCCCGTTATAATCCGAAAAGCGCAGGAATTCTTTATAATAATGCGCTTCGTTGCGCACCGCACGTGAAAGCTTAAAAATCCGGTCCACCGCCGGGTCGGCGTACATACCGGTCACCCGTACGCCGCACTGATAGGCGCGGCGTACGAAAGCGCAGATCGCCTCTTCCCGTCCGTCCGCGCCGGAAAGCCAAGCGTCGGACGTCCACCACGGCACCTCCCCGCCGATCTTGAGAAGCGATTTCCAGACCCGCGCGGCATGCGCCTGGTCGGTCATGACCGAATGCACCGGGTAGAGGGAAGGCTCGCCGTCCAGCAGGATTGCCGCCGGGATTTCATGGCGGGTGTAGCTGTCGAAGATACAGCACAGAACCCCGGCAAAGGTTCCGTCAAAGCTGTAAGCTAAATCTGTCCGGTCAGGCATTGGGCAAAATCCTCCTTCGTCGGGCTGCGGTCAAAAAGCGAAAGCTGCTGCGGGGCTTCCTCCGGCAAACGGGCACGCTCGAAGTCACGTTCGGAGATGAGCGCCCGCAAAACCCCGTCAGGCGTGACCTTGAGCCCCTCAGCCATCTTCCCGCGGCAGAGCAGGAAATACTGCGCGCGTTTTAATACCACGCCGATTTTTTTGAGCCCGTCGAAATCGAGCGCGCTGTTCCGGCGCGCCGCGAGAATCCGTTGGGCGCTCTTCACGCCGATGCCCGGGACCCGCAGCAGCATTTCGTACGGCGCGGTATTCACCTCCACCGGGAACTGTTCCATATGGTTGATCGCCCAGTTGCATTTCGGGTCTACCAGGGGATTAAAGCTCTGATGCTGCTCATCGAGCAGTTCAGACGCGTCGAACCCATAGAAGCGCAGCAGCCAGTCGGCCTGATAGAGCCGATGTTCCCGCAGAAGCGGCGGTTTTGTATCGATCGCGGGCAGAAGGCTGTCCGCCTGCACTGGCATATAGGCCGAAAAGAACACCCGCTTGAGGCTGTATTTCTTGTAAAGCCCCTGGGTAAGGTTCAAAATCTGGTAGTCGGTATCCGGAGTCGCTCCGATAATCATCTGGGTGCTCTGACCGGCAGGCGCGAACTTCGGCGCGTGGCGGTAACGGACGAGGTCAGTACTGTTCTGTTTGATGCCGTCGCGGATAAAACCCATCGGGCCCAAGATCGAGTTTTTCGACTTGTCCGGCGCGAGAAGCGCAAGACTCTTCTGGCTCGGCAGCTCGATATTGATGCTCATGCGGTCGGCCAGCATCCCCAGGCGGGTGATGAGCGCGTCATCCGCGCCGGGAATCGCCTTGACGTGGATATAACCGCCAAAGCGGTATTCATTGCGCAGAAGCTCCAGCGCAATGATCATCTGTTCACAGGTGTAATCCGGGCTTTTCAGAACGCCGGAGGATAGGAACAGGCCTTCGATATAGTTGCGGCGGTAAAACTGGATGGTAAGCTCCGCAAGCTCGCGCGGTGAGAAAACCGCCCGGCGTGTATCGTTCGAGCGGCGGTTGACGCAATATCTGCAGTCATAAATGCAACTGTTGGTCATCAGAACCTTGAGCAGCGAGATGCAGCGGCCGTCCGCAGCAAAGCTGTGGCAGATGCCGGCCTTGACACAGGAGCCGATGCCGCCCTTCTGCGCAGGCCGGTCAACGCCGCTCGAGGTGCATGCGACATCATACTTTGCCGCATCCGACAGAATTTCCAGTTTATCCATAAGCTCCATGGTATCCGCCTCCAAAAGAACATTTGTTCTTTTTACAGTTTATCACGAACCCGCTGTCCTGTCAACGATCTTCACGGAAATGGCCGCTGGGAAGTTTTTTCGCGTCTTTAGGGTTTACAAACGTTTTTGGAGGCAATATAATGATCATGGAACTTTATTGTCTCTAAACAAAGCGAACATCGAAAAAGGGAGCAAAATCATGAAGCAATTCACACTTGACGAACAGGCTTTTCTGCAGGATCTGGCGGGCCTTCTGCGGATCAGGAGCGTCAACGGCGACTGCGGCCCGGTTTCCCCTTTTGCGCCGCTCGGCGAAGGGGTTTCCCGCGCCATCGATTATATGATGGCAATCGGAACCCGTTTTGGTTTCAGGACCAAAAATGTTGATGGCTACTGCTGCTGGATTGAGATGGGTGAAGGGGACGAAATGGCCGGCATTCTCGCGCATCTCGACACCGTCTCGGTCGATGACGGCTGGGCAGCCGAACCATTCGGCGCCACGCTCATTGACGGCTGCATCTACGGCCGCGGCGTGAGCGACGACAAAGGCCCGGCTCTGCTCGCGCTCTACGCAATGAAAGCGGTCGCGGACAGCGGCATAAAGCTCACAAAACGTGTCCGACTCATCCTTGGCGGCGACGAAGAAGGCGGCGCATGGCGCTGTATGGAGCGCTATAAGCAGACCGAAGAAATCCCGGCTTGCGCCTTTACGCCCGACGCAGCCTATCCGACCACTTACGCGGAGAAAGGAATTCTGCGCGTGCGGATCTTCCGCACACTCGGCGCGGGGATCACGCCGCTTACTTTGTCCTGTGGAAAGGCGATCAACGTCGTGCCCGCGTTCGCTTCGGCGCGCACGGACGGCGTCCTCTACACCGCGGAAGGCAGGGCCGCCCATGCGATGGAACCCCATAAAGGTGACAACGCGCTCTTAAAGCTTTGTAGAAATCTTTCTGAAAACGGGGTCAAACATCCGTTTATCGATCTTTGTGCAATGGCGGACGCCGGTTCGCTCGGCATCGATTTTGAGGACGAAGCTTCCGGCAGGCTCACCATCAACCCATCGATTGCAAAGGTTGACGAAACCTCCGCCGAGCTTTCCTGCGACATCCGCGTACCGGTCACGGTGGGAACCGAACGGGTACTGGAAGCGATCGCCAGAGCGGTTGCGCCGCTCGGATTCTCTGTAGAGGAAACGAGCTGCACCCCACCGCTTTATGTAAAGCGGGATTCCGACCTCGTGCAAAAATTGCAGGAGGTCTATCACGCCTGCACCGGTTATGACGATCCGCCCGCGATGACCGGCGGCGGAACCTATGCGCGTGCCTTCCCGAATGCGGTTTCGTTCGGCGCTCTTCTGCCCGGCGACGAGATCACCTACCACCAGACCAACGAGCGATGGAAACTCTCTTCGATGCAGAAAAATCTTACGATCATGGCGAATGCCGTGATCGCTCTGGCGCAATAGCGCCCTGCGCCGTTTTCCGGCGCGATATCGTAATTATGAGGATGTGTACCCGTTGAAGAATGAAAACCAGGGAAAACTGATTTTCCTGAAAAATGAAAACGAATTCAAACCTTTTGTCCCGGCCGAGAAGGTCATGCCCGAGTTTACCTTCACATCGGTGCTGCTTGGCTGCCTGCTCGCTGTCGTGTTCGGCGCCGCGAATGCCTATCTCGGCCTGCGTGTCGGCATCACCGTCGCCGCTTCGATCCCCGCAGCGGTCATCTCGATGGGCGTACTGCGGGGCATCATGAAAAAGGACTCGATCCTTGAGAATAACATGGTTCAGACGATCGGCTCGGCTGGCGAATCAGTCGCGGCGGGCGCGATCTTCACCCTCCCCGCCCTGTTCATGTGGATGAACGAATGGGGCTATGATGTGGGGCCATCCCAGATCGGTATTTTTCTGATCGCGCTTTCCGGCGGTGTGCTGGGCGTGCTGTTCATGATCCCGCTGCGTCGCGCGCTCATCGTACGCGACCATGGCGTGCTCCCTTACCCGGAAGGCACCGCCTGCTCCGAAGTGCTGCTCGCTGGCGAGGAAGGCGGATCGAAAGCCTCCACTGTTTTTGCCGGCATGGGGATCGGCGCGCTTTACAAGCTGTTTGCCGATGGACTCAATATCTTCCCGAGCCGCGTCTATTTTGAAAGCACCGTCCGATATAAAGGCGCTGCCGTCGGCGTCGACGTGATGCCCGCGCTGCTTGGCGTTGGTTATATCTGCGGCCCGAAGGTTTCCTCCTACATATTTTCGGGCGGCATACTCAGCTGGCTCATCATTATGCCGCTCATCTCGCTGTTCGGCGGGGATACGGTCATTTTCCCGGCCAGCATGTCGATTGCGGACATGTCCGCCACCAATATATGGGAAAATTATATTCGTTATATTGGCGCGGCTGCCATCGCTACCGCCGGAATCATCACATTGCTCAAACTCGCACCCCTGCTGCTGCGCACCTTTGCCCGCGCGATCAAAGGTTATTTCGGTTATGGCGAGCAGCAAAGCGGCCTGCGTACCGACGACGACCTGCCGATGCGCTACTGTGTTGTGGGGATCATCGTCACCATTATGGTTGTATGGATTTCACCCGCGGTTCCGGTCACATTGGTCGGTTCGCTGATTATCGTTGTTTTCGGATTTTTCTCTGCGGCGGTTTCCTCCCGGCTGGTCGGCTTGATCGGTTCGTCCAATAACCCGATTTCCGGGATCGGCTTGGTGACGCTTCTGTTCTCAGCGCTGCTGCTCAAAGTCTTTGGGGATACCGGGCCGAGCGGAATGGTTGGAGCGATCGAAATCTCCTCGGTCATCTGCATCATTGTGGCAATCGCCGGCGATACTTCGCAGGACCTCAAAACCGGTTATATCCTCGGCGCAACCCCGCGCAAGCAGCAGATAGGCGAGCTCATCGGGGTGCTGGTGTCCGCGCTCACCATTGGCAGCGTGTTATACTTGCTCAATGCCGCCTGGGGCGGTTTCGGCAAGGTTGACCTGCCAGCTCCGCAGGCGATGCTTATGAAAATGCTGGTCGAAGGTGTCATGAATGGAAACCTTCCATGGTCGCTCATCTTCGCCGGAATTGGGATCACCATTGTAGTAGCCTTGCTGGGAATTCCTGTTCTGCCGTTTGCGGTCGGTCTTTATCTGCCGATTTACCTGTCCATGCCGATCATGATCGGCGGCCTTGTTCGCCTGTGGCTGGAGCGCCGCCGGCTGCGGCAGGAGGAAACCCGCAAGACGGCGATTGACAACGGCATCCTCTATACATCCGGTATGATCGCCGGGGAAGGACTTTTGGGGGTGTTGCTTGCAATCTGCGCCATCATCCCGATGACAGTGGACGGGGCCGCATCCACATTTGCCGCTTTCCTCGATATCTCCGACCGGTTCACCCTGGGCAGTATTGGAAGCCTTTGTTTCTTTGCGCTGCTGATTCTGGCGCTTCTGCGGAGTACGGCCTGGAAAAAGGATAAAATTGTAAAGTAAAGAATATGCGGGCGCAGGACCGGCCGGTTCTGCGCCCAATTCAGACCGGAGGCCTTTATGGCAAAAAAAGCACAGCAGAACCTTCTGGATTTTATCCCGATCCGCGCCTTTTCCTTTCAGCAGCAGGAGAATGGACTGGTCACGGTCACCGTCCCTCACACCGGTTTTTTTGACAGGCTTGCGCAACTTCTGTTTCATAAGCCCACGCAAAGCCTGATCAGTCTCGACAAATTCGGCTCCTTTATCTGGCTGCAGATCGACGGGCAGCGCACGGTCTATGAAATCGGGCTGCTCGTACAAAAACAGTTTGGGAAAGCCGCCGAGCCGCTTTTTGAACGTCTTTCCACCTTTTTTATCACCCTCAGGCAGAATCGCTTCATCACCTGGAAATAAGGAGAAACCTTTATGCAATGGATGATCCTTCTGGCCGCCGGGGCCTTCCTCTGGTGGCAGGACAACGCCATCGCCATCACCAAAATTCCGGTCCAGAGTCCTAAAGTTCCAGACGGATTTGATCAGTTCCGGATCGCGCAGATTTCCGACCTGCACAACAAACGCTTTGGTAAAGGACAAAAACGCCTGCTCCAAAAGCTTAGCGAGGCCGATCCCGGCCTCATCGTCGTCACCGGCGACCTCATCGACAAGCGCCGCACCGCTGCCCGCAGGATGTCCCCTGCCTTTGAATTTCTGGCCGGCGCCCGCAAAATCGCGCCGGTTGTATATGTCTGTGGGAACCACGAACAGCGCAGGCCCGCGCTCTACGAATTGCTGAAGCGCAGGATGGAGGAGCTCGGCATCCAAAATCTTGACGACTGCGGGACAAGCTTTTCCCATGCGGACGGCGCCATTTCGCTCATCGGCCTGATGGACCGTACCGCGTTGCGCAAAGCCATCCGCGATGCCGTTCCGCCGATCCTTTCCAATCTATGTTGCCGATATGACGGCTTTCGGGTCCTACTTGCCCACCGTCCTGACCTTTTCAGTCTCTATGCGGCCGAAAAGGTGGATCTTATCTTCTCCGGGCATGCGCACGGCGGGCAGATCCGCCTGCCGGGAATCGGCGGGATTCTCGCCCCGCCCCAGGGTTTTTTCCCGCCGCTCACCAGCGGCCTGCACCAAAAAGCCGGCTCCCAGATTGTGGTGAGCCGTGGTCTGGGCAACAGCCTTTTTCCGCTGCGAATTTTCAACCGGCCGGAGCTGGTAATTGTGACGCTGGAAAAAACGGACAAAAATAAAAAGAACAGCCGCTGAGCGGCTGTTCTTTTTATTTTTCAGAAATTGAAATTGTCCGGGTCCGAACCCAGGCGGGTGTTGCGGTTGAGACCGTCAATGGTCTCCATATCGGTATCCGAAAGCACGAAATCGAAAATCTTCATGTTTGAGACGATCCGCTCCTGGTGGGTCGATTTGGCCAGCACGACGGTATCGCGCTGAATCGCCCAGCGCAAAGCGATCTGCGCCGGCGTCCTTTCATACTTTTGGGCGAGCGCACGCAGCGTTTCATCCTCCAGCAGATTTCCCCCGGTTCCGCCGAGCGGGCGGTAAGCCTCCACCACGATCCTTCTGGCTTTGCAGTAATCGATCAGCTCCTGGTTGCTGAAATACGGATGCGCCTCAATCTGGTTGACGGCGGGCGCGATCTTCGCGGTTTTCTCCAGGCATTCCAAATGCCGTTTCTGGAAATTGCTCACGCCGATAGCTTTGATCTTGCCTTCCTGATAAAGCTCCTCCATAACCGCCCAGGCCCTTTCATAACCGTCCGCAGGCCAGTGGATCAGATACAGATCCACATAGTCGGTCTGTAACGCCGCGAGGCTTTCTGCAAACGCTTCCCGGGTGCGCCCCGCGCGGATATCATCGTTCCAAAGCTTAGTCGTGAGGAAGATCTCTTCCCGGGGGACTTTGCTCTCCTGGATTCCCAGGCCGACACCTTTCTCATTTCCATAGACCTTTGCGGTGTCAATATGGCGATAACCGGCTTCCAAAGCCCATTTCACCGCGCTGACCGTTTGTTCGCCTTCCGGCGTCTTAAAAACGCCCAGACCGAACTGTGGGATTTTCACGCCATTATTCAGTGAAACTTCCTGCATTCTGCTTCATCTCCCCCGCTTTATTCCTGCCAATCTTTGCAGACGTCAATCCACTTGAGCGCCTTGGAATACTCGAACAGCTCCTCGCAGGAAAGCTCAATTGCGGAATTGCTGCTGCCTGCGGATGGGAAAACCGTATCAAACCGTTTGAGAGAAATGTCGAGGTAAACCTCCACACCTTCGTTCTCAATGGCAAACGGACAGACACCACCCACCGAACATCCTGTATAAGCGATCACCTCATCCGGGGAAAGCATCTTTGCCTTGATCGAAAATTCCTGTTTGAACTTGCTGTTATCGATGCGCGCATCTCCGGCCATGACAATGAGGATGCAGCCATCCTCATGCCGCTTAAAGGACAGGGTTTTGGCAATCCGAGCCGGGATGACGCCTGCGGCCTGCGCCGCCAATTCCACTGTTGCACTGGAAACCGGGAATTCCAAAACATCCCCTTCCCGGCCGACCGTGGCAAAATAAGCTTTTACCTTTTCGATAGACACTTTTTAACTTCTCCTTCTGGGAATCAGTAGATCTCTTCGCCCGCGAGGATCCGCACACCTTTTGCCTGCAGCGCCTCAATTGCAACCGCATTGTCCTCCACACGAAGGATGACAAACGCCGTTTTTTCCGAGCGGGAAACAAATGCGTAGATATACTCGACGGCAATGTCCGCGTCCCGCAGTACATTGAGCGCGATTGCCAGACCGCCGGGCTTGTCGTCAATGCCCACCGCGATGACGTTGGTCTGGGAAACGGTATATCCCTGCTCCTTGAGCACGGACTCCGCGCGGGAAGGGTGGTTGACAATCAGCCGCATGATGCCAAAATTGGTGGTATCGGCAAGCGAAAGCGCACGGATGTCAATATCATGCTCGGCAAGGATATTGCAAATCTCCGCCGTTCTTCCGGGCTGGTTCTCCACAAAGATCGATAACTGTTTCACTGGCTTTGCCATATCTCAACATCCAATCTGCCCTAACTGGCTAAAATTTGGTTTCATGATGATACTGACCAAAAGAAAGGGAAAATTCCCCTTCTTTATTGTAATTATATCACACGAGATGCCGTTTGTCGATAACGCGTTTTGCTTTTCCTTCGCTGCGCTCGATCGTTTTGGGGGAGACAAGATGAACGTTGGCATGGATGCCCAGCATCGATTTGAGGCTTTCCACCAGCTCGCGCTCGCGCGAAGCGATCCCTTTCACCGTATCGTTGAACATTTCCTGGGTCATCTCGACATTGACGTCGAGCGTATCGCTGTTGCGCACACGGTCAACCAAGATCTGATAGTTCGCGGGATAGCCGTGGTTTAAGAGCACCGTCTCGATCTGGGACGGGAACACATTGACACCGCGAATAATCAGCATGTCGTCGCTGCGGCCCATGGGTTTGGACATCTTGACATGGGTGCGCCCGCAGGAGCACTCTTTGTGATTCAGCACGCAGATGTCGCGGGTACGGTAACGGATCATTGGGAAGGCCTTTTTGGTGATGCTGGTGAAAACCAATTCGCCCTTCTCGCCGTCCGGGAGCACCTCCCCGGTGACCGGGTCGATGATTTCCGCGATGAAGTGATCCTCGTTGATGTGCATGCCGGTCTGCTCGGAGCATTCAAATGAAACGCCCGGCCCGGAAAGCTCGGTGAGTCCATAGATGTCGTAAGCCTTGATGCCGAGCTTCTGCTCGATATCGTGACGCATCTCCTCGGTCCAGGCTTCCGCGCCGAAAATACCTGCCTTGAGGCTGATCTCCTCCGGCGGGATGCCCTTGTCCTGGAAGGTTTCCGCGATGTAAGCCGCATAGGACGGCGTGCAGCAGAGAATGGTGGAATGCAGGTCCTGGATGAACTGGATCTGCCGGTCGGTATTGCCCGAGGACATCGGCAAGGTAAGGCAGCCAACTTTGTGGGAACCGCCGTTGAGGCCCGGCCCGCCTGTGAAAAGTCCATATCCATAGCAGACCTGACAGACGTCCTTGTTGGTGCCGCCGGCCGCAACGATCGCGCGCGCGCAGCAGTCCTCCCAAAGTTCGATGTCGTCCTGCGTATAGAATGCGACCACGCGTTTTCCGGTGGTGCCGCTGGTGGATTGGATGCGCACCGCCTCTTCGAGCGGAACCGCCAGCAGCCCATATGGATACGCATCGCGCAAATCGGCTTTTGTGAGGAACGGCAGCTTATGCAGGTCCGCCGTGGATTTCACGTCGTCCGGCGTTAAGCCTTTTTCCTGCATCTTCTTGCGGTAGTACGGCACATTATTGTAAACGTGTTTGACCGTTTCCACCAGTCTTTCATCCTGCCAGGCTTTGATCTGTTCCCGGGAAGCGCATTCGATCTCGGGCTGGTAATAGTTTGCCACTTATGTTTCGTCCTTTCGTTTCTAGTCTTCTAAAACGGCCTGCTGCCGTAAAAATTTAACCTTTGTAACTGCGGCCAAGCGCAAACGCCTTTTTATTGAGTTCAAGGAACTTTGCCGGGACGGTCTTTTCGATCGTCCGCTGCCAGACTTCATCCGAGAAGTCCAGCATTGACGAGAGCACGCCGATCAGCACGACATTGACCGCTTTGGCGCTGCCCGCTTCATGCGCGAGCTTCAAAGCGTCGAGCGCCACGAGCTGCACCCCTTTTGCCGTGAGCTTCTCAAAGATTTCTGTGGGATAAGGCATCACACCGGTTATGACCGGCATCGGGTCAATTTCCTGGTCGTTGACGATCAGTTTGCCGCCTTCCTTGAGGAAGGGCAGCCAGCGGGCGGCTTCAAGCTTCTCGAACGAAACAATGACGTCCGCTTCGCCTTCCGCAATGACCGGCGAATAGACCTTGTCTCCATATTTGACATAGGTGACAACCGAACCGCCGCGCTGAGCCATACCGTGCACCTCGGAAACCTTCACATCAAAGCCCTGCGCCATGAGCACATTGCCCATGAGCTTACTGGCGAGCAGTGAACCCTGCCCACCGACGCCGACAATCATAATACTTTTTACATTCGACATTATTTCGCCACCTCCGCGGTAGATTTAATCGCGCCGAAGCCGCACATCTTTTTACAAAGGTCGCAGCCGACGCAAAGTGTATCGTCAATGACGACCTTGCCGCTGGTGGCGCTGATAGCCGGGCATCCGATCTTCATGCACATTTTGCAGTTTTTGCATTTGTCCTGGTCGATCGCAAGCGGCGGGTTATGCTTAACGTATTTTAAGAGTGCGCATGGCCTCCGGGCGATGATGACCGAGGGCTCGTCGGCCGCAAGTTCCTCTTTGATGACCGCTTCGAGCTCCTGAAGCTCGTTTGGATCGACAACACGGATGCGCTTAACACCCGCCGCCTCGCAGATCTTCTCAATCGAAACCTGCGGGGTCGGCTGGTTTTTGAGTGTGAGCCCGGTGGTCGGGTTCTGCTGATGTCCGGTCATGCCGGTGATCGAATTGTCGAGCACGATCACGGTCGAATTGCCGCGGTTATAGGTGATATCGATGAGCCCGGTGATTCCGGAATGCATAAAGGTGCTGTCACCGATGACCGCGACCGATTTTTTCGCGGAATCACCGCCGCGCGCGGTATTGAAGCCGTGCAGGCCGGAGATCGAAGCACCCATGCATATGGTGGTGTCCATCGCGCCGAGCGGCGGCATTGCGCCAAGCGTGTAGCAGCCGATGTCACCGCTGACCATCACCTTCAGCTTGCCAAGCGTATAGAAGAGCCCTCTGTGCGGGCAGCCCGGGCAGAGCACCGGAGGGCGCACCGGCACCGGCTCGCCAAAACCTTCCGGCGCGGGAACCGCCTTGCCGAACGCCGCCGCAACCTTGCGCTGGGAAAGTTCGCCGAGCAGTCCGGTGAGTTCCTTGCCGCCCGCTACCGGGATGTTATGTACGCGCAGGTGGGTTTCGATGACCGGGTCGAGTTCTTCCACAACATAGAGTTTCTCAACTTTCGCGGCAAAATCCGCGATCAACTTTACCGGCAAGGGATTAATCAGTCCGAGCTTCAGAATGCTCGCATCCGGAAAGGCCTCTTTCACATACTGGTAGCAGATGCCGGCGGTGACGATGCCGATTTTCGGATCGTTCATTTCCACCCGGTTGAGCGGCGTGGTTTCGGCGAATTCCGCGAGCCTGCGCATCCGTTCTTCCACAAATACATGCCGTCCAATCGCGTTGCCAGGCATCATGACATATTTTTTCGGGTTCTTTTCATAGGTTTTGAGCGGCCGCTCCATACGCTCGGAAAGCTCCACAATGCTTTGGGAATGCGCGACACGGGTGCAGGTGCGGAAGATGACCGGCGTGTCGTACGTTTCGGAAATTTCATACGCTGCCTTCACATAATCGACACACTCCTGCGAATCGGCGGGTTCGACCAGCGGCAGTTTGGCGGACACCGCATAGTGGCGGGAATCCTGCTCGTTTTGGGAGGAGTGCATCCCCTGGTCATCAGCCACGCCGATGATAAAGCCGCCGTTCACGCCGGTATACGACGCGGTGAACAGCGGGTCGGCCGCGACGTTAAGTCCCACATGCTTCATGGCGCAGAAGGAACGCGCGCCGCCGAACGACGCGCCGAGCGCGACCTCGCAGGCTACCTTCTCGTTCGGAGCCCATTCGGCGTAAACCTCTTCATAGGTACTGACAAATTCGCTGATTTCGGTGGACGGGGTGCCCGGATAACTCGAAACGACCCTGCATCCGGCTTCGTAAAGCCCTCTGGCAACCGCCTGGTTGCCCAACATCAACTGTTTCAAACTCTTTCTACCTTTCTATCTTCAATTCTGCAAAAAACTATCTGAGGTCCACCACGCGTTTTGCCTTGCCTGCGAAGCGTTCAATCGTCTTGGGTTCAACGAGCGTGACCTTCGCATCGATGCCGAGCACCGTGCGCAGCTTGTGGCGGATATCCTGGGTGAGCTTCTCCAGATCGGAATACCGTTCGAGCAGGCTGCCGTCGATCAGCTCGACCTTGACTTCGAGTGTGTCGGTATAGCCTTCGTGCCGGACATAGAGCATGTAATGCGGGCTGATCTGCGCAATCGGCATCAGCACGCTTTCAATCTGGGACGGGAACACATTGACGCCCTTGATTTTGAGCATGTCGTCACTGCGGCCCATGACCTTATCCATGCGCGCGGTGGTCCGCCCGCATTTGCAGGGCGTATAAACGACGCGTGAAAGGTCACGGGTACGGTAGCGCAGCAGCGGCAGCGCTTCCTTGGTGAGGGTCGTGATGACCAGCTCGCCGACCTCCCCTTCCGCCTTTGCTTCAAGCGTTTCGGGATCGACCACTTCGGTCAGGAAATGATCCTCATTGATATGTAAACCGTCGCGATATTCACATTCGCCTGAGACCCCCGGCCCGACCAGCTCGCTCATACCGTAGTTGTCAGTGGCGAAAAGCCCGAGCTTCTTTTCGATCTTGGCGCGCATTTCAGGGGTGCAGCCCTCCGAGCCGAAAAGCCCGATACGCAGTTTGAAGTCCGAAAGCTGATAGCCCATCTCATGCGCAAGCTCCCCAAGATAAAGCGCATAACTGGGGGTAGCGATCAGGGTAGTGGTGCCAAAATCCTTCATCAGCTTGATCTGCTTTTCCGAGTTGCCGGAGGAAGACGGCACAACCGCTGCTCCAATCTTCTCGAGTCCGTAATGCAGGCCAAGCGCGCCGGTAAACAGGCCGTAGCCGAAACAGATCTGGGCAATATCCTCATCGGTTACGTTGGCCGCGGCGATAATGCGCGCCATGATTTCGCTCCACATTTCGAGGTCATTCCTTGTGTAGCCGACGACGGTCGGGTTGCCGGTAGTGCCGGAGGAGGCATGGATGCGTACAACCTCCTTTTTGGGAACGGCAAACATTCCGAACGGATAAGTGTCGCGCAGGTCGGCCTTGGTTGTCGGCGGGATATACTGGATATCGGAGAGAGTTCGGAATTTATCGGGATCCAGCCCGATCGCGTCGAACCGGTCGTGATAAAGCTTCACATTGTCATAGCAGTATCGGACAAGACGCTTCAGGCGCTCGAGCTGGAGCGCTTCGATGCCGCTGCGAGACATTGTTTCCGCTTCTTTGTTGAAAATCATGGATTCGTTCACTCCGTTTCATTTGTTAAGGGTCCATTTTACCGCGCACAGGCACTGCCGCGCTTCAACGCATTTATTCGCTAAATCCGTTCTTCTCATCATACCGCGAAAACCTGCTAAAATCAACCCTTGTGGGGACATTTTGCGCTTTTGAAGGGCTATTTTTCCGATTAATCATACGAATTCATAAATTATTAAACAAATTGACACCCTTTTCGTGTAAACTAATAAAGTTAAATATTGTTGATTTCCCGGCGTGAACGCGCAATAATGGAGCAAACTATGTTTGGTTATATAAAGCCGTGCAAGCCGCAGCTGCGGGTCTGTGAATATGAACTCTATAAGGCGGTCTATTGCGGGCTTTGCAAACAGCTCGGGAAGCAATACGGCCCCTTTTCGCGCTTTACCCTGAGCTATGACTTCACCTTTCTCGCGCTGTTGGACATGTCTCTTTCGCAAGAGGAGCAGGACTTTGCCCGCAAACGCTGTCTTTTAAATCCCCTCAAAAAGATGCCGTGCTGCGGCGACTGCCGCGAGCTTTCCTTTTCTTCCGGCGTTGCGATGATCATGTTTTACTACAAGGCGCTCGATAATCTCAATGACGCCGGTTTCGGCTCGAAGGTTCTGTCGTTTCTGTTTTTGCCATTCGCGCGCCATGCCTATAAAAAGGCTGCTGACCAATATCCGCAGGCGGCCCAGGTGATTTACGAAACGATCAGCCGCCAGAGCGCCATCGAAGCAGAAAACTGTGAAAGCGTGGATCAGGCCAGTGAACCGACCGCCCTCGCGCTTTCCGGCATCTGTGGGCTGCTTGCCCGCGACGAAAACCAGCGCAGGGTGCTGGAACGGTTCGGCTATCTGCTCGGGCGGTATGTCTATCTCTGCGACGCGCTCGATGACCTCGAGGAGGATCTCAAAAATCACAGCTACAACGCCTTCCTGCTGCGCGACAAGATCACCCGGGCTGACCCGGAAGATCTCGCCCGGGTGCGGGAAAACGCAAAAGGTTCGCTTTTCCTCACCATCGGGGAACTGATCAAAGCCTATGAGCTTTTGGAACTTCATCGCTATAAACCGATCCTGGACAACGTGATCCAGCTCGGCCTTCATGATACCGTCCTAAGAATTCTTCTGCCAAAAAAGGAGACTGAACACTGATGACAGATCCATATAAGGTTTTGGGCGTATCCCCGAACGCCACCGATGAACAGGTGAAAGCCGCATACCGGGAGCTTGCGAAGAAATACCATCCGGATAATTACGCGGGCAATCCCCTTTCCGACCTGGCTGAGGAGAAGATGCAGGAAATCAACCAGGCTTACGACACCATTGTGAACCAGCGCCGGGGCGGCGGCCAGCCGCAGGGCGGTTATGGTTCGGGCGGATCTTACTACAGCGGCACTTCGCAGTTCTCGGACATCCGCCGGATGATCAATGCCGGGCGGCTTGCCGAAGCGCAGGAGCTTCTCGACGGCGTGTCCGCCGGCAGCCGCGACGCTGAATGGTATTTTCTCAAAGGGAGCATCTACTATTCGCGCGGATGGCTCGATGACGCGCTTCAGTCCTTCCAGAAAGCCTGCACCATGAACCCCCAGAACCAGGAATATGCCGCGGCCTACAACCAGCTCGTCTGGCAGCGCCAGACCGGCCGGCCGCAGTATGGCGGCGGGCCCTACCAGGCCAACCAGGTCGGGGGCTGCAGCTGCTGCGACATCTGCGCCGCAATGTACTGCGCCAACTGCTGTATGGACTGCGGCACCGGCTGCTTCTGAGCCGAATGAACAAATAGGATGATATTATGAAAAAAAGCACACAGGTCGCCATCGGCGGTTTATCCGCCGCATTGTGCCTGTTAATGATGTTTATGACCGGGCTGATCCCGTTTTCTTCATATGCCTTCCCCGCTTTCGCGGGCATCGTCCTTATCGCGGTGGCTGAGGAAAACGGCAAAAAAACGGCTCTGATGGTTTATGTGGCGGTTTCGGTGATGTCGATGTTCATTGTGCCTGATCCGGAAGCTAAGACCCTTTTTATCATGCTGCTCGGTTACTACCCCATCCTCAAGCCGATCATTGAGCGTTTGCCGGCGGTCTTTGCCTGGCTTGTCAAGCTCATACTGGTCAACGGCATGGTCGTCGCGTTCTATTATGTCTCCCTTTACATCCTCGGCTTGCCCGATCTGCTCGAAGGATGGGGCGATTTTGGCAAATTTACCGCTTATATCGCAATGGGGATGGTCAACTTTACCTTTGTGATGTACGATTTTCTCCTGACGCAGGTTCTGCACATCTATCGCGCGTGGTTCCGTCCCAAAATCCTGCGCAAAATTACCTGACCCGAAAGGAGTGCCTTTCATGAGCCTTCGCCAAAAATCCCGAACCAATCCGGTTGTTGTGATCCTCCTTTCCTTCCTCTGCGTCGTGCTGGTCGCGGTCGCCGCCTATCTTGCCATGGGAAATCTCGGTGGAGACGACACGGTTAAACCCGCCTTCCGTGTGGAAGGACTTGACCCGGCGGCTCAGACCGGCCGGATGCCCGGCACGCCGCGCAATGAGAAATCCCCCGGCCCAGACCAGTTCGGCTACCGGATCAATTTAAACCCGTCGTTTGCTTCAGATGGCACCGGAGGCAACATCCTGGTACAGAATCCCGCCTTCAACAATTACCTCATGGTGCTCGAAATCGCGGACGAAAACGGTGATGTTCTCTACCAGTCGCAGTTTTTGGCACCCAACCAGTACATAGAAAAGATCGATCTGCAAAAGCCGCTGGAGAGCGGCGGCTATCCCGCCACCGCGTATATCAACGCGGTCGACCCGAAAACACTTGACCTCGTGGAAGCATTTGAATGCCGGTTGAACCTCATAATTAAATAAATGGACCGCTGCGCATGCAGCGGTCCATTTTTTCGTATCCACGCCAATACGCGGCCCAGCCACACCACACGTTTTTCAGTGGCGGTTGATAAAAAAGAGCCCCACAAGGCACAGCGCAATTCCAATAAACTGATTTCCGGTGAGTTTCTCCTGAAAGAACAGCATCCCGATAAACAACAGGATCACTGCCAGCGCGATGTTCGCGACCAGCGAGCAGGTGCTGATGTTCCATCCGGCGCGAAACGCCAAAATGTACCCAAGCTCCAGCCAGAAGATCGCAACCCCCAATCCGATGCTCACCCAGTTGACCGCGCCGAAGGATGTGAGCACATCGCTTTTGCCCCGCACATCCATCAGCAGCAGCAAAAACGAAAGTGCCGCGGCGCTCAAATAGGTCACAACCAATGCCGCGAATGGGTTTGCGGCTTCCGGCATTCCCTTGGTGAACAGGTTATAAAAGACGTTTGACGCCACAATCATCACAATCGGAATCAGATAGCTCATACGATGGTCGCACCTCCCAGCACCCGGTTCCCGTCATAAAAGACGACGGCCTGCCCTTTTGTGGCCGCGCGCTGCGGCGCTTCAAACCGCACCTGAACCCGGCCATCTTCAAGCGGGTAAACCTCTGCGGGCGCCGGTTTATGGGCATAGCGGATTTTTGCCTGCGCCGCAAACGGCGCGCCCGCGCCATCCGGCGCGATCATCCGCAGATCTCCCGCCAGGAGTGTGTCTGAAAAGACCGCGCTTTCATCCGAAAGGGTGACTGTATTGAATTTTGGATCGAGCCTGCTCACGAACCGATGCCTTCCGAAGCTCACACCCAGGCCTTTGCGCTGGCCGATGGTATAATGCAGCACGCCCTTGTGACGGCCGATCACCTTCCCGGTTTCATCTAAATAGTCCCCTGGTACGCACGCGTTGCCCGTATACCGTTCAATGAAGGAAACATAATCCCCATCCGGCACAAAGCAGATATCCTGGCTGTCCGATTTCGACGCCACCGGAAGCCCCGCAGCCGCCGCGATCGCGCGCACCTCATCTTTCGTATAACTTTCAATCGGCAGGATCAGCCGTGAGAGCTGCGCCTGTGTCAGATGATAGAGCACATAAGACTGATCTTTGCGCTCCTGTGCGCTGCGCCAAAGCTGATAAAGACCGCTTTGGGCGTCAAAACGCACGCTGGCATAATGGCCGGTCGAGATATATTCGTAGCCGAGCCGGTCCGCGTCCTCCAGGAATTTTCCGAACTTGATGTTCCGGTTGCAGGCGATGCAGGGATTTGGCGTCGCGCCGGCGGCATAGGTTTCGACAAAGTAATCGAGCACCCGCTTTGCAAAAATTTCCCGGTAATTGAACAGATAATGCGGGATTCCAAGCTTTTCGCAGACCCGTTTCGCGTCCCCGGCGTTATCCTCATTGCAGCCGTCGAAAAGTTCAAAAGTGGCACCGCCGACCTCGTATCCCTGCCGCTGCAAAAGCAGCGCGGCAACCGAGCTGTCCACGCCGCCGCTCATTGCGACCAAAACCTTTTTCTTCTTCATAATTCCCTCCCTGACCAGCAAAACGCAACAGGCGGAAACCCGCATTGATTACACGGTTTCCGCCTGTTCCTTTTACACACATATGAAGTCATGCGTTTCGGCTGCCTCCCTGCGGAAGCCCCCCTCCGAATCTCCAGTTGGTCATATGTGGTTCATTTATATTATACACTCTGTATTGTCAATTTGCAATAGGTTTCGACAGAATTTACATCGTGTAAACTTTCTTTCCGGCGCGGATCAGACGTATTTTTCGATGTTTCACGGTGCAAGAAACCACTGATAGCCAAAATAACCTGTTATAACCGCCGCCGCAACCACCAATACCACCACCAGCAGCTTGAGCCCAATCCCTGGGCCGGAATTTTCCGGCTTTTCCGGAGACGGCGGAACATATGCGGCGGAAGCAATCAGGTCGTCCGCGTCGTCGATACGCGGGATCGTCGAAAATACCTGCGTTCCCGTGTCAAAGCTGTCGTCATAACGCGACAAAACCGGCGGTTCGTCATATTGCGGTACGGGCGGGTATGGGTCTTCATAAGCGCGCTCAAACGCCCCATCGCGCGGCGGCGCGGCACTGCGGGAGGACTCGTCATCAATCCGCGGGACATCCTGTGCAAAATGCGCGGACGGCCCCTGCTCCATGGGCTGCGGAGCCGCAAACGGCTGAACCGGCTCGTCCGGATAGTAGACAAAATACGGCGCGGGCCCGTCTGATTCAGGCGCTTTTGGCGCGGCCGGCGGTTCCAGCTTTTCCTCCTCCGGCCGGTTGCCGCTGTGCGGCGGCTCATACTCATAAATCGGATAGCCTTCATAATATTCCGGATCATCCTCCGGGCTAAATTCCGGTTCGCTTTCTTCCTGCGCTGCGGCATAGAATGCCGCGGCCGGATCCTGTGCATCCTCCGCTTCGTCCGCGAGCACCGGCGGCGGGGTCAGGTTTTCATAGTGATCCTGAAAGTCGCTGATGATCCGCGCACCGCAATATGGGCAGTATTTGAAATCACTTTTGACGTTGTTCTGACAGTTTTTGCAAACCATGCGGATCATTTCCCCACTTTCGGTTCATACTGATAAGGCCGGTATCATAGCCGCAGAGCGCCAAAATGGCACCTTCTGCGATCCCGGTGAATAAATCACCGCGGCGGCGTATCCGCGCTTTACGCGGGAGGCAAGCGGCTTGCGCCGCTTGCTATTGTGTTTATTATACCACAAGCGCAAAGCGCGCGGTGGGATAATGGGCCATCGGGCAGGCAGCCGGCAACGCCGGCGTATCTGCCTGGCCATAAGCCCCCGTATAACAGCCGCTCTGCGGCTATTGTACCATAATCCGGCCCATCATACAAGAATGAAATCCACGCAGAGGAGCCCATCCATATGTCAATTATCTCCAAGGTCTGGATCACAGGCGCCGAAGGACGCCTCGGCAGTGAGCTCAACCGAATGCTCAACCAGCGGGAATTTGAACTGCTCGACACCGATTGCGACGATGTCGATGTCACCAATGTGGAAGACGTGCTCGGATTTGCCGACCGAAATCATCCAGACCGCATTATCCACTGCGCAGGCATGACCGATACCGCCGCCTGCGAGCAGGACCCGGAACGCGCCTTCCGGGTGAATGCGCTGGGCGCGCGAAACGTCGCAATCGCCGCACGCAAGATCGGCGCGCGGCTGATCCATCTTTCGACTGACGATGTATTTGGAAACGGTGCGGACCAGCCCTATACCGAATTTGACATCCCCTGCCCCATAACCGTCTATGGCCGCTCCAAGCTCGCGGGGGAAAACTTTGTGCGGGAGCTTGCACCCAAGCATATCGTCATCCGCAGCGGATGGGTATATGGGGCAAACGAACACAGCTTTGTTACCTGGCTTCTGCAGCAGGTGCCATTGGGTCAGCCTGTCGCCGTTGCAGATGATCAAACCGGCTGCCCCACCAGCGCAAAGGAGCTCGCCCGGGCGGTTGTCCGGCTGATGGACACCTCTGAATACGGAACCTATCATGCCGCTTGTGAGGGCTCCTGTACCCGTCTCGCGTTCGCAAAGGAGATCCTGCGCCTTTCCGGACAGGATCTCCTTCTGGTCCCAGCGGCGCACGAACTGTCGGAACACATTTTCCGGCCTGCCTATACGGCGCTCGATAACTTTATGCTGCGTATTTCGGGGCTTCACCGGATGGCAGACTGGCAAAGCGCTCTTCGGGAATATTTACAGGAAATGCCCTTGGAACGCCTGCCCCGCGGACGATGAAGGAGAACCTATCCATGGATCAAAAAATGAAAAATTTCCCCCTGACAGCACAAATCTTCATAGGTCTGCTGCTTGGCGCTCTGGCAGGCGTCCTGCTGCACGAATTCATGCCCGCAGGGGAACTGCGGGACCAGATTCTTGTCGGCGGAGTGCTCAATGTCGTTGGGAACGGCTTTTTGCGCGCCATGCAGATGCTCGTGGTCCCGCTTGTATTCTGTTCGCTGGTCTGCGGCAGCATGGCGGTGGGCGACACCAAAAAGCTCGGCAAGATCGGGGGGAAAATTCTTCTGCTCTACCTTCTTACCACCGCGGTTGCCATTTCGCTCGCCATCGGGATTGGACGGATGATCAATCCGGGTCTGGGGCTGAACCTGGCCGAACTCCAGCCGGTCGAAATCGCGCCGGTCGAAACGGTCAGCCTCACCGACACGCTGCTTGGTATTATCCCGAAAAATCCCATCGAAGCATTGGCCAAGGGAGAAATGCTCCAGATCATCCTCTTCGCGCTCATTGTCGGCGTCATTCTCGCCAAACTTGGCGAACGCGCTGAAGGCGTATCTAATTTTTTCAGCCAGTGCAACGACATTATGATGGAAATGACCCTGATGGTTATGCGGTTTGCACCTGCCGGGGTTTTCTGCCTGATTGCCAAAACCTTTGCCGGCATCGGTTTTTCCGCGCTCGGCGCAATGTTAAAATATATGTTCGCGGTACTTCTCGCGTTGGCCGCGCAGTGCTTTCTGGTCTATATGGCAATGCTCAAGGGCCTCACCGGACTGAGTCCTGTCGCCTTTCTGCGCAAGTTTTTCCCGGTTATGGGCTTTGCCTTTTCGACCGCCACCTCCAACGCTTCCATTCCGCTTTCGATCGACACGCTCACCAAAAAATTGGGCGTGGCCAAAAAAATATCCTCCTTTACCATCCCGCTCGGCGCAACGATCAACATGGATGGAACCGCCATTATGCAGGGGGTGGCTGTTGTCTTTGTCGCACAGGCCTACGGCATCCCGCTCGCTGTCACCGACTATCTCACGGTCATTGCGGCCGCGACGCTTGCTTCCATCGGCACAGCAGGCGTGCCCGGGGTGGGGCTGATCACCCTTTCGATGGTGTTTGCCTCGATCGGCCTGCCGGTCGAAGGAATCGGCTTCATCATGGGAGTCGACCGGCTGCTTGATATGGCCCGTACCGCCGTAAACGTAACCGGCGACGCGGTCTGCACCACCATTGTCGCTTCCCAGGAAAGAGCGGTCGATCGGGAGCGGTTCCGACGCATGACAGAACATTCCGATACAGGAAGATAAGAAAAAGCGAAAAACTACCGAACCATTAAGCGAGCTTCAAAAAGATACTTTGTGAACCACCCTAAGATGCGGGACAAAAGACGGACCGTTTCAGCTGTTCACCTTTTGCTGCATCCTAAATCGCTTGTGGAAGTTGCTCTGCGTACACTATTTCGAAGTCATTACCGTAGATATCCTCAATTGGTGTGATGTCAAATTCTGCATTTACATCGTTCAGTATCCCGATATCACGGCAATGAATCCAAATGTTCTGCGATGCAGTGCGATGGCTATGCTTGAGGGAACCAAAAGAACCGCTGAAAAGTTCAATACCTTGCAGGAATTTACCCTGCTGTTTTGGAAAAATCAAATATGATGGGGAATTCAAACATCCCCGTAGAGGCAGTGCGCCACCCAAGTGTTGAATTTATCCAATGACACGCTGCCTGCAATGAATGGCAGCTACTAATTTTTACGGTCTTTGCGGATTCGGGTTCGCAGTAACGGCCACGGCTTGCGGAACTGCGCCCTCCGGCATCAGCTTTGCCATTACCACAAGTCTGTGATCGCCTGTTTTCTCTGTGTCGTACCGATAGGCACAGGCGGAGAGGGTAAGCAGCTTGTCTTGCTCGCTCAAATTACTGTAAAAGAAAAACTCGTTCTTTTCCGCTATTGTTTTTTTAAAATTTTCAAAGCCTTGGTCCGAGGGATTTGGGTCGATATAGTAAAAATTCGTATCTGTGAAGAATACGGCAAACACCTCAAACATTAAGGTTTCTTCACCAATCGTCAAATAAATATTGGGGTTTTCCCTCAGGAAATCAATGTCCAAATATTTAAAGAGCTGAGTAAATCGCTTACCATCGGTTTTTTCGGTACTTTCGGAGTGTCCGTAAATCACAGTATTTTGTTTTAGGCTGCTACGGTCTATCAAAACACTGTAATAATCGGCAAAGTAGCAGCCCCATATATCGTACCTGCCATTTTCATTTTTCTTTAGATAGTCCTCATTGTTGGCAGTCTGCATGACAGGATTGTCAATATCTGTACTGGGAATACGCAGCCAAGCTACTGTGTCGGAGTTGTCTTCTTTGGCAGATGCAAGCTGTGTAAATCTTTTGTGCAAGACAGGCTCTTTTTCTGCTTCACCATTGACAGTCCGCTCCTTTGCAGACGATTCGGTTTGGCTGCTGTTTTCACCGACACTGATTTGGGGATCGTCTGTTTTACCTTGGCTCACATCCGCCGTATTGCCATGACAGGATGCAAAAAGCAGAATACAAAGCAGAACGGTTATTATTTTATAAAGCTGTTTCATTATTTTTCTTTCTGTGACACTGGCAGTCACCGAATGAGGTTGATAAAAGGCGGCGGCAAGCAATTTGCTCACCGCCGCCAGTTTGAACGATTTCACCTTATGCGGATTTTTCTATCACACAGTTTATTGCAGAGCTGTCCAAATTTCGCCGGCTGCATCGGAAGTATAATCGTGGGCAACAGTCACCACCTCGGCTCGAGCAAAGAGAAAGCATATGTCGTATTCATATTCATCTGCTCGGTCAGCAAGCAGGAGAGAATCACGATGTCCTCGTCACGGGTCGTGTTGTTATCTGTGTCAAATGCCCCTGTGTTGTGGCCGCAAAATGATCGGTGACGTTCAGCTCCACGCCGGTCTGCGGATTGCTATGACTGACGGAAGCCTTAAAGGTCGCCTCAATGGTGTGGTTTGCTCTCACATTGGTAAAGGTGTACTTTGAAATCGCACCCACACTTTTGCCATCCACCTTAATATCGGCAATGACATAGCCTTTGTCTGGCGTAATGGTGAAGCCTGCACTGTCTCCCTCACGTACAGAAACATATTTTCCGGCGCTGATGCTACCGCCTGTGCCTGCCGTTGCTGTGATGGTGTAGTAATGATAGCTGCCGCCACCGCTGTCGCTGCCGCTGCCACCACCGCTGCCGCTGCCACCACCGCTGCCGCTGCCACCACCGCTGCCGCCGGTGTAAGTCCAATGAGCATAGATTGTACTGTCGCTTACAAATACTGTATTGGCGGTGACTTCTGTGCCGCCTTTTGCTTCGGTGTACCAGCCATCAAAACGGTAGCTACCACTTCTGGTTGGAGTGGGCAGAATATCTAGCTTATGCGCGGCATTGGTCTCGGCGCTGGAAACGGTCACGCTGCCGCCGTTGGCGTTAAATATGACCGTATATTTTTGGGTGTACGCAATAGAGTAGGTAGAGAATTTACTCAAATATGCCGTAATGGTGTCCTTTTCAGGGTTGACCGTCATATACTCGCCGTTTTCGTTGGGAACCTCCATAATCTTATCTACCTGCGTCCCGTGATAACGGAATATGGCGTAGCTGTCTTTCCCCCGCAAATCCTCCGGCAAATGGAACACCACTGTGATAAGAGAAACGCCGTGCTTGCTTTCGTCTATTACCGTGATTTTTTCCTCTTGCCCGTTGTTTATAGTTTTAAAAATATCCGTGTCCATGACAATGCCCTTGACCATGCCGTCGTCAGAGATGGCGGTTTTTACTTCCCTGGCGTGGGTGGAGCTTTCGTTTTCCTCCACCTTCAATTCTATCAGAACATGGGTATTTGCGCTGGGTGCGCCAATGGTCTTGGCAATGTCATCCAGGCCGCCGGCCTCCACGTTTGGTGTTTTTTCACCCTTGGTGGTCACGACGCTGTTGTATATGCCGCCCGGCAGACGCACGTTCTGTGCAATGGAATGGTCGACAATATCCACCATTACGGTGGTCGTGATGGTATGCTCTCCAGACTTGGAGGAAACCACCAGATTATAGATTCCAGCCGGAACGTTCTTCACGATATATTCATAAGGATCCGCCTCGCCGGTCACGACGGCATAGTATTTCACGCCGTCCCGAATCAGATAGGCTGTGGGTTTCTCGCCCGCACCAGTGATTTCGCCGCCGACGTCAAAGGCCGGTTTATTTTTGTCCTCTATGATAATTTTCCCTATACTCCTGCCGCCGTACCATACATAGGCCTCCGATGCGGCGCAATCCTTGGTTTTTTGCACGGTAAGCCGGTTTCCGTTTTGGAACCCGGTCACACTAAGGCCTGGAATCTCCGTAAAGCCATCTTCGTAAGCGGACAGGGTAAAGTGCCTTGACTGCACCCGTGTGGAATCGGAGATAATGCTCTCGATGTCGTCCAGGGCCAGGATACTTACATGGTCGGAGGCGGCGGTCGCGCCTGCCGCATAGTAAAGGCTGACAACATTGTCCGCGCCCACCCTTGTCCAGGGGGCAACCAGAAAATATTGGGAAACGGTGTCGTTACTGTAATCCAAAACAGCGTAATCCTTGATGCTGTCGCTATTGGAATCCGGCACATAGTCCGCCGGGTCAACGCTGAAAATGCCGGATTGAATTTGAATCGTTCCCTTGCAATAATTGTTGGTAAATGTCAGCTCATCGGCCACCCAAAAGGTGTCTTTCCCCGTCACGACCACATTTTTGCCTTCCCCCTGCTGTGCCACGGCATGGGCGACCGGGGCGCCTCCGATGTTGCTGATCGTTGTATTATGCAGCGTGACGATATTGCCATGGAACGCCGTCTTGCCGATGTACATTCCTTTATTTTTTCCAACAAAGCTCGCATTGGATATCCCGGTGAGATTGGCGTCAGGAGAGCCGATGTAAAAGACCTCGGCGGCGCTGTCCTGAGAATTTGCGAAGGTTCCGCCGTTGATGGTCAGCTTTCCGCACAGCTGCATGGCGCAATAATCGCCGCAAAAGCTGCCGCCGTTGATAGTGATGTCGATTTTATCCTGATCGCCGGTATCCACTCTCTGTGACGAGTAGGAAAGTATAGCGCACGGATATTCGGAATTTGCAGTCCCCGCCTTTTTAGCGGTTATCTCAACGCCCTCATTGACGGTCAGCGTTACCTGCGGGTCAGCGGCGCCAAAGTCGGATTCCATATATATGGCTCCAGAAAATACGTATGGGGTGGTAACAAGCGCATTAAGCTCGGCCTCGATTCTCAGATTACCGTTTAAAACCAGCTCGCCGTAGTTTTTTATGGTATACCGCAGTTTATCGTTTGTGTTATAAATTCTTCCGCGGGAAGCATTGCAAGCGCCGGTGTTTTCAAGGGTCAGCTTTCCGGATTCATGTATCTGAATCAAGCAGGCGAGATTCTGAACGCCGCCCGTTGAAACAGTGCCGCCCTCTGTGGGAGCTTCCATCATACCCTTTCCCGTAATGTTAAAACCATTCAGGTCGATGGTGGTATCCTCACCCTCCAGAATACGCAGCTGCCAGTCGCGAAGGTCAAGGTCTTTTTGCAGTTTATGCTGTCCGCTTGGAAAATGGATATAAATATTGTTATACAATCTATTTCGGGTGTAGACCTGGTCAAATACCTCCGGCGTCAGCAAGACGCCGCCGCTGGCGCCATTGATGTTCCCGGAAAACGTGCCGTTATTCAGAAAAATTCTTGCGCTGCGGCTATCATTATATACGCAGGAAGTCACTGCCGCAAAAGAGCCGCCGTTTATTACCACCTGTCCGGTGCCGACTGCCTCCACACAATAACCGTACTGCGATGTATAAGAGCCGCCCTCGATGGTGACATTTGCCGAGTCTTCCACCAGGATACATTCCGTTGATGTTCTGGTGTGAGTAGCGCCACCGCTGTTATCGCCGGAGCTGTCCTTCAAGGTGAGGTTGGCTGTGCCGGAGACGTCGATTCCGTATGAGCTACTGCTCAAGGTGAGGACATAACCGTTAAAATCGATGGTCAGATTGGTCTCTATAAAAACGCTGCTTGCAGCGCTATCTGAGCGGAAAACGATGGCGTCTCCAGACACCGCCTTGTCAATCGCGCCGCCAAGCGTTTTATACTCCGCTCCCTCGGTACGCGCGGCGCTATCGTCTTGGGCAGCACTGTTAACATAGAGCGTTACGCTGCCAGCCTCCAAAGTCTCCGCTGTACGGTCTGTCAATACATCATTCAGAGCCATCGCCGCCAAAAGCAAATTCCCATGCTCTGTGTCAAATAGTTCCTGCTCGGCCAAAGTGAGATTCTCATAGGCGTCCATTGCCGCTTGCCCCAATGACAGAATTTTATCTTTTTCCTCATCGGTCATGTCCACAGCAATGCTGTCCGCGCTTGGCAGTGCTTGGAACAGCCGCACAGCTTTTTCATAGGAAGTTTCTTCCACGGGGATTTCTCCTATAAATTCACACTGATCAAAACTGTCCTTGCAGATTTCGCAGTCACTGTTTATGTTTTCAGCGCTGCATTTTCTTTCACAGCTACAAACAGGTTCCTGCGTTTCCGGTGTCTGTGGGTCAGATGCGGCCTGCTGTCCGCCACCCTCTGCTTCAGAGGATGACTGCGCTGTGCAGGCAGCATAGCCTTCTGCGCAAACCGCGCATGCGCTGTTCACGCTTTCATCGCTGCATTTTCTTTCACAGCTACAAACAGATTCCTGCGTTTCCGATGTCTGCGTGTCTGATGCGGCCTGTTGTCCGCCATCCTCTGCTTCAGGGGGCGCCTGCATTGTGCACGCAGCATAACTTTCTGAACAAACCAAACACTCGCTTTTCACATTTTCTTCGATACACTTATTTTCACATATACAGGCCTTGGCAGGTACGCCGCTGTCCATTTGCGTCTCCTGCGCAAATGCCGCCGCAGGCAGCAAGCTCAACATCATACAAAGTGTAAGTGTACTACTTAAAAACTTTTTCATCATATCCTTATCTCCTCGCCAAAGATACTCTTATTTTTCTTCCAGTTTTTGCACCAGTGGTAAATGCAGCGTTGACATTTTCCATCGGCATCTTCGACTGACTCATCAAGACAAATTTCCTGCTCTTGTATTGCCATCATTTGAATTTTGTCTGGCGTGACAGGCTTTACCATATGTCGATTGCCGCCATTGAGCCGAATCAGCTCTCTGATTTCCTCACTGTCTGTCTGGGTGGTGAAAACGATTTTAACTGACGAGGAAGATTGCATCACCAGCTCGGAATACTTAAAGCCATCGAACGGCTTAATGGCCAGCGGAAAGAAGATGGCGGCAACTTCTTCTTTTTGGCTGAGATAATACCGGAAGGAGTTCAGAGCATTATCGAAAGTTTGGACTTCCACCGTGGTAAACACACTTTTTAGACTGTCTTCGAGCTGTTCCAGCGCTCCATGATCAGCATCAACAGCAAGAATAATCAAAAAATTTCACCCCTTCCCATAGAGCAAATATTGATAGTCATTTTATATTATTCTAATGAGCCATGACAACAAAACGACAACAAAAAGCCCTCGATTTCTTGTGAAATCGAGGGCTTACGTAAATTTTTTTGTATCGAAGCGACTATTGTTCACCGAACTTTGACATCAATGCAGCCGCTGTAAATTCCGCCCAGGAATAGTCCGTCATGTATTCGCCGTTAAAGCTGTTGATTGCAACCGTGTCGCCTGCCAGCGCCATATAGTAATCACAATCATACTGTTCCGGATCCATGATAATTGAATCGTTTGTTTCATTTATTATATGAGCCGCGCCCACCTTTTTCAGCGATTTTATCATTTCACTGCGAAAAGCGGCAATCTGCTTTTGCCGTGAACGGTCATATAGCCCGTCGTCCCACAGAATATCCGCCAGCTTTCCCGCCGTGCATTTGGTCCCGCGCCGGTCAACCAAATAAGCCAGTAGCTCCTTGGATTTCGTCCGGCTAAAGGATACCGGTACATCGTCCACAAAAATTTCAAACGAGCCAAAGCATTGAATGCGAATCCGCTTATTGGGGACTGTTCGATCAGGCGGATGGCGCAGATTCTCCAGCTCAGTCCGAATGTTTTCCTTGGACACCGGTTTCATCACGTAACCGCTGGGCCGGAGCGCATAGGCCTCCTGCGCATACTGAGAAAAACCGGTGACAAACACAATATTTGTTTTCGGCGCTCGCTTCTTGATATGGTACGCCAGCTCCAATCCGCCCATATCGGGCAGCTCAATGTCGAGAAATGCGACCTCCGGGGCAGAACATCCTTCGTCCATTGCCGTCAGCAGCTCCTCGGCATAGGTAAAACTGTGCAACTCGCAGTTCGGCTCGGCGTCGGTAATCGCACGAGTCAGCATTTTCAGCTGAAGCGGCTCGTCGTCTACTGCATAAAAAATCATGGCGTTTCCCCCTTCGGAATTGTAATCACGGCAACCGTGCCAACACCCCGTGTACTTTCAACCGTCAGCGTACCGCCGCTCATGCGGGCAAGGCGGTCGCGGACGTTTTGTATGCCGATATGGGTGCGTCCATCGTCATGATGTTTCATCGGATCGAACCCCGCACCGTTGTCCTCCACAGTCAGAACAAAGGCCGTATCCGTCTCGCGGGTGGAGATTTTCACCGTGCCGCCCACTTTGGTTTTTGTGACCCCGTAGCGCACGGCATTTTCTACAATCGGCTGCAAGGTCAGCGTGGGCAGATGGAACAAGGTGGTTCTGATATCGTAGACCACATGCAGCTTATCCGGAAAACGCAGTTTTTCCAGCGAAAGATAATGCCTGGTATGCTCCAATTCTTTGGCAAAGCCAATAGGCTTGTCCATCGTCAGCGAGTCCATATTCCCCCGCAGGAACATGGAGAAGTCCGCGGTAGCCTTTTCGGCCGCAGCTGGGTCGTCCCTGCATAAGCATTGAATGGAACTGAGGGCGTTATAGAGAAAATGCGGCTGTATTTGGCTGAGCATGACGACAATACGGAATTGTGTCAATTCGTTTTCAAGCTTCTGTGTTTCAAACTGCACCATAGCATCCGCATGAATAAGTGCCGACCATTTTGAACGAGATTTGATCCACGAGAGAAATCCACCAATCAGATAAAAGAGCATGGCGTTAAATATGTCATAAATAAAAATTTCAAACGGCTTGACAAGAAAGCTCATTGTGATAAAAAGCAGATAGGCGAAGGTGGCAAACGCTAAGTTCTCCAGCGGATATGAATCAAAAACAACCTGTACCAGCAAAAGCATTCCGCAGGCAATCACCGCACAATCTTGCGGATAAAGGACCGTACCTATCATATTATATGTCAAGACCCATATGAAAAGAAAAAGCGTGGTAAGTATTCTGGAATAAAAGGGCATCGGCTGTCTGCGGCGTACTCCCTTAGTAACAAGAAGCATAGCGCCACAGACAACGGCCGCCATAATGAGTACCTTTGCGGAGCTACGCAGGGAAACTACGTTTGCGGTGCCCGCCATCCGGATCACTCCCCAATTTACAACTGCCAGCTCCAGCAGAATTACGGATACCGCGACAGCAAGCGCGCCGCTTAATATTTGCAGATTGTCTGCCGCGACCCGGCTGTCATAGAGAGCAAGAACTTCCTTGCTGTATCCCAGATAACGCCAGTAATTCAGTCTATCTTGCATTTTTCTTTTGCCGATCAAAGTGTTATATCTCCTTTGCGGAAGTACTTCGCCTTTTGTGGATCAGTGAACTTTTCGGCATTGGCAGGAATGCACCATAATCGCCCAAAGTACGAAACACCTGGAATACGCTCCGCTGCACAATATTGTGTTACTCACCTTTCTGAAACATCTCATTTGCAGGAGGCTTCTCGAATTGAAATATAGCCGCGCACTTGCTCAACCTCCATAAACATAATGATATGAACTATATTATATACGAATATTTGAATATGCACAAGAAAACAACTTACGCTGATCCTTTTGCAATAATTTTTTCACACTCAAGGTTTTCATGAGAAAGGACAGATACCCAATTATCTAACAAATATGCGCTAATAACCATTTGTCATATATTTAATTTGTAAAAGCAAAGGCGCGCCAAAATTACTCTTGACGCGCCTTTGTTTTTTTGTATTTAGATTACCTTAAACCCTCGGTTCACAATTTGTCTTTATGACCACTTGTATTGGGCCCGGGGGTTCTATTTTCCATCTATCAGCCTTTTGTGGGCTCCAGCACACCATAGGTTCCGTTGTGGCGTTTATAGACAACATTGGTCTCATTGGTCTCCGCGTTGAGGAAAACAAAGAATTCATGGGACAGCAGATTCATCTGAAGGATCGCTTCCTTGACATCCATCGGGCGCATGACGAAACGCTTGACGCGTTCGATCTCATACTCACCCACCGGACTCTCCTCCTGTTCTCCGGTTTCCAGATTGGATGGGTCAAACGCCGATGCACGCAGGCGTTTGCCAAGCTTGTTTTTATTCTTTACAATCTGGCGGAACAGGGAGTCCACAACGGCCTCCAGCGAATCAAAGCGGTCCGCGGTCGTTTTCTCCGCGCGGTAGAACATCCCCTGCGACTGAATTGTTACCTCCACTGTTTCCCGGTCACCCTCATTGGTCACGGTCACGATCGCCTTCGCAGTGTCATCGAAAAAGCGATCGAGCTTCTGGAGTTTTTTCTCGATCCGATCCTTAAAAGAATCACGAACCGAAGTCTTACGCGCTGTAATGGTGACGTTCATACATTCAACCCCTTTGCGTTATATCAAAACAGGTTTGTCCCTGTTTTTAACAAAGTGGCTAGATTTCTTGTCTATAGTATACACCACATTCGTCGATTTTACAATAGGTATGCCAAATTTTACTTTTTAGACACAATATATGGGCGGCATCAAAGCACCCTGTGCGCGTGCCGCGTCACATGGCACCCCATGTTCACCGCCACGGGCAGGCATGCGATGTGGGTCGCGCCAGCTTCGATATTGACCGCCAGCGCGGTCACACGCCCGCCAAAGCCCTGCGGGCCGACACCGGTGCGGTTGACCGCTTCTAGCATCCGTTCCTCCAGATCCCGGTAAAGCGGGTCCGGATTGCGCACAGCCGTGCTGCGGCAGAGCGCCTTTTTCGCAAGCAGAGCGCTGCCTTCGAAATTCCCGCCGATCCCCACGCCAACCACGACCGGCGGGCAGGGGGTACCGCCCGCCGTTTCAACCGTGTGCGCCACAAAGTTGATGATGTCCTCCTCGCTCGCGGCCGGGGTCATCATCTTAATGGCGGACATATTTTCGCTGCCCGCGCCCTTTGGCGCCACCGTGATTTCGAGCCGGTCCCCCGGTATAATCTCCAGATGCAGAACCGCCGGGGTGTTATCGCCGGAATTAACCCGCCTCAGCGGATCGCTCACGACCGAACAGCGCAGCAGCCCGTCGAGATAGCCGCGCCGGACCCCTTCATTCACCGCACCGGGCAGATCTTTGACATGCGCGTCCTCCCCGAGGCGCACAAATACAACTGCCATGCCGGTGTCCTGGCAGACTGGTATCTGCTTCTGTTCCGCCACTTCAAAGTTGCGGACGATGTCGCCGAGCACCTCCCGGCCGAGCGGGGATTCCTCCTGCCCGCAGGCCGCCCGCAGACAGTCCTTCATATCCTCCGGCAGAATCCTGTTCGCCTCGATACACAGCTCCTTCACCGTTTCAATCACCAATTTCCGATCGATTTCACGCATCTTTACCGCACCTTCCTTCCGTCAATAAACACCGCCACGGGTTTCGCATGGGTTTGCATCGGTTCCCCATCAAAAAGCACGATGTCCGCGTCCTTGCCAGCCTCCAGCGTGCCGATCCGGTTTTCCAGCCGTACCATCCGCGCCGCCTCGCAGGTGACCGCTCTTAACGCCGCCTGCGGGTCCATCCCCTCATCGGCGGCGAGCTGAGCGCTCATGAGCAGATACCGCTGCGGCACCTCCGGATGGTCGGTGCAGATTGCGACCGACACACCCGCTTTTGTAAGGATTCCTCCCCCCGCCGCGTCCGCTTTCGCAAGCTCCGGCTTGGTGCGCGCGCCAATGAGCGGCCCGACAATGCACGATGCACGCTCGGCGGCAAGCTCCTGGGCCACCAGATGTCCCTCGGTCGCGTGGATGATCACGTAGTCGAGCGAGAATTCCTTCGCAATGCGGATTGCTGTAAAGATGTCGTCCGCGCGGTGCGCATGGAAATGCGCCTGGATTTCCCCACGCAGGAGCGGCAGCAGCGCTTCGCATTTCGCGTCGTATTCCGGCTCGTCCAGCTCTTCATCCTGCGCCGCCTCGTCCATCTGCTGCCGGTATTTCTGCGCCTTATGAAGCTGCTCCCGGATAAGCGCCGCAATCGCCATACGGGTCGCCGGGCCCTGCTGCTTTTCATGGTAACTGGTTTTGGGATTTTCACCCAGCGCGAATTTCATCGCAAGCGGCGCCTTCACCGCCATATCGTCCACCCTGCGGCCGTACGTCTTGACGGCGCAAAGCTGCCCAGCCACCGGATTGGCGCTTCCCGGCCCGGTGACAACGGTGGTCACCCCCCAGTCGAGCGCCTCCGAAAAGGCGCGGTCGAACGGGTTCACCCCGTCGATGCCGCGCAGGTGCGGCGTGCACGGATCGGTATCCTCGTTGCCGTCATCGCCTTCGAAGCCAAGCCCGTCCTCCCACATGCCGATGTGGCTATGCGGGTCGATAAGCCCCGGCAAAGCAACCGCGCCTTTCGCGTCGAATACTTCCGGGTCCTTTGGACACGCTTGCATCGGGCCGACCGCGCCGAGCTTTGTTCCATCTATTTGGATATATCCCCACGGATAATCTTTCCCAGCCATCGTGCGGATATCTGCGTTTATGATAACCATAACATATTCCCAGCCTTTCCTTTTTTATACACGAAAAGAGGCGCCGAAGCGCCTCTCCATTGCGTTATCTCTGCGGGTTCCTGTTCCGGGAAGTCCCGCGTTTGACGTCCGTGTACTTCTTCAGGTCGGAGATCTTGTCCTCACTGGTCTGCTTAAACTTGCTCATCATATCTTCAAAGGACATATTCTCACTGGAAATGGCCTGCCGGCGGTCAAACCCATAGGAAACCTCGCGCGGCGGACGGCGCTGGAAAGCCGGACGCTGCGGGCGTTCGCCGCCCTGCGCATTCGGCCCATTCTGATTGAAAGGACGTGAAGCAGGCTGTTGCACGGGCTGTGCAGGCGCGACCTGTTTGATCGAGAGGCTCACTTTTCCTTCCGGTGTAATACCGATAATCTTCACCTTAACCATCTGATTCTGGGAAAGATGATCGGAAATCTCCTTGACGTAAGACGAAGCCACCTCCGAAATATGTACCATTCCGGTTTTGCCGCCTGGTAGCTCGATAAACGCCCCGAATTTGGTAATGCCGGTAACTTTTCCCTCTACAATACTGCCAACCTCAAGCTGCATAGTCTGTTACGCTGCCTCCTTAACGATCTGGTGTTTTATACATGAATCGCATCCGCGATAGAATACTTCAGGAACCGGAGGCATCACGAAAGACCCGCTCGTCCGAACGGCCCATATCCAACTTGTCGCGCGCGATCCGGGCAAGGAAATCCTCGTCGTCACCATAGCTGAGCTGGCGTTCGATATCCTTCACCGCGGTCTGCTGCGCCTCCAATTGAGTCTGCAGGCCGGCCAGTTCACTGCGCTTGGAGGTAATCTCCATTTGCAGCGATACCAGAGAAACCACGACATATGCAGTAAATGCAAATACACAGAGACGGATCAACAGATTCTTTTTTCGCGCTCTTGTCGTTTTCATATCCTGCTTTTTGCCCTACCCCTCAACCTTTTTCCTTTGCCGCTTCCATTTCGGCGGCTTTCTTAGATTATACAATAAACTGCTGTGCTTTTTCAAGTGCATCCTGGAATTTTTCGCTTTGTTTTTTAGCCAATTTGCCAAATTCTTCATGATTCTACCTGAAAATCTTCCAATTCTTTCTACCAGGCGCCAAACCGGTGCGATCAACAGCCGCCAGATGGTCTGGAATACCCATTTGACGCCTGCAATGATCCTGCGGCTGACCCCAATGATGAATGCACCGACCGTGCAGTAATAAAGTGTGAAACCAACAACTTCCCCGATCAGGACAAACATCCGGATCTGTCCGCAGTCCATCATGATGAAAAACAAAAAGGTGGATGCCGTGCAGATGCCTGCAAACAGCACATCCTCCGCCACCACCACGGCGGGCGGGTTATAGACCGCGATCCGGATGATCCGGAAGATATCATAGCACACGCCCAAAAGCGCCCCCAGCACGATCGATGACAGGAACATCCAGGTCTGTCCGGCAATCGTGATCTCCATTCGATCCCCTTCCTCTCGTGAAATCGATCATACCACGCTTTACCGGAATAATTTGCCGAAAATACCACCCCGTACCGGATGATTGTCCGCATAGCTGAGCGCGTCGATCCGTTCGCTTTCCAGGTTGAGTTCTCCGGTGTCCACATCGATCCGGTTGATGTGCAGCCCCTCTCCGCGGATTTCCAGTTCCCCGGTCTCGACAAACAGGACCACCGTCTGTTCGTCAAAGCTGTCGATATCGGTGACGCCCGAAATGGTAAGCCGCTTGCGGCCTTCCATAATGATATTGTGCTGCGTTGGAATTTTTTTCTCTTCCGCCATGTCCGCTTCCTCCCATAACGATATTCCCTAATATTTATGCGCGCGCCGCGCCGCATATACCGCCCGCGGGACAATCCCATGGAAAAAGCCGCCGGCAGATGCCGGCGGCTTTGCTTTCAGATCTATTCCTCAACCGTGTACCCTTCGGCAGCGGTATCTTTGGTGGCGTATTCGCTCACCTTGACCACCTTGACCTTGAGCGGTCGCTGTCCGAGATTGATTTCGATGAGGTCGCCCTCCTTCACGTCGTAGGACGCACGGGCAACCTTGCCGTTCACCACGATCCGGCCCGCGTCGCACGCCTCGTTCGCAACTGTGCGGCGTTTGATCAGGCGGGTTACTTTGAGATATTTATCAAGCCTCATAGGGCCTCCTTCCAAAGAAAAAACCCGCCGCATCTTTGATACGGCAGGTCCCTTTTTCCCAAATAAATGTTTTTATTTACCAGCAACGGCGTCTTTCAGAGCCTTACCAGCCTTAAAGGAAGGAACAGTCGCAGCAGCGATGGTGATCTCCTCTTTGGTGATCGGGTTGATGCCCTTTCTCTCGTTGCGGTTCTTGGTCTCGAAGGTGCCGAAACCGACCAGTGCGACCTTCTCACCGGCTTTGAGCGCATCGGTGATCGCGTCTACAACCGCGCCGACTGCCTTCTCGCTATCCTTCTTGGAAAGCCCGGATTTCTCTGCAACCGCATTGATAAGCTCTGCTTTTGTCATATTAATGACCTCCGTTATATAATTTTAATTTATATCTTCAGACAATTTTGCCTGTGATAATACGTCCTTATTGTTTTTGGCGTCCTTCCAGAGCCCGTCCAGTATTTCGATGGACGAAGCCTTCATATCCACGCCTCGTTCTTTCGCCAGCTTTTCCACCCGCTCAAACCGCCCGATAAACTTGTCGCAGGATTTTGCGAGCGCGTCCTCCGGATCGCTGCCCACGAACCTTGCCACATTCACCGCCGCGAACAAGAGGTCTCCCAGCTCTTCGTCGATATGCGCCTGATTCCCCTGTGCGACCGCCTCCTTAAGCTCCGCGATCTCGCTTTCCAAAACCCGTATCGTCCAACCGGTATCCGGATAATCGAACCCCGCCTTTGCCGCGCGATGCTGTACCTTTTCACTGCGCATCAGCGCCGGGAATACCGCTGGAACGCTCCGCAGCGTTTCTGCCGCCGTGGTCTGCCCTTTTGACGCTTCCTTGATCTTGTCCCAGTTTGTGAGGACTTCGTCGGTCCCGGAAACCCGCGTTTCACCGAACACATGCGGATGACGCAGGATCAGCTTTTTACAGATTCCGTCACAGACATCGTCAAACGCAAAACGGCCAGCTTCCTCCTCAATGCGGGAATGAAACACAATCTGCAGGAGCACGTCCCCGAGTTCCTCTTTGAGCAGCTCCGCGTCCTGCGTGTCGATCGCTTCCAAAACCTCGTAGGTTTCCTCCAGGAAGTTCTTGCGGATGGTGTGGTGATCCTGCTTTGCATCCCAAGGACACCCGTCTTTCGAACGCAGCAGCTTCATGATTGCAACGAGGTCGTTTATATCATACGAAGTTTTCTTCTGAAAATCCACCGGCATCCGCTCAAAGTCCTTTCCCAGCCGCTTTTACAGCTACGATTAGTATTCTACCCTAAAAGGGACAGCTTTTCAAGTAGCTTCGCAAACTTTTCTGCGCCCGGCACCATTAAAAAATCGACTTTTGTCAATGTTTTTGTGAATAATATGATAAATAGGTACACAATGCCCCCAATTCCGATGGAAACCAGCGTCGAAAGCCGCTCCGGAAGCAAACTTGCCAACATTTCCCAGCTTAATTTTGCCGCAATTCCACACAAAATTCCGGCAAAAAGCGGCTTGCCAAATACCCCGATTACCGGGATTTCAACATCGGTTGTCCGGATGAGCACCCACAGGCTCACCAGCAGAACAAATGCGTAACACCCCAGTGTTCCAATCGGCGCTGCCTGAATATTGAGCTGCGGAACCGGCACCAGCAGATAATTCATTGCAAGCTTGAGAAGCCCGCCGATAAAAAGCAGCTTCACCGGCAGATCCGCATGGCCGAGCGCCTGCAGGATCGCGTTGACCGGCAGCGAAAGCGCCACAAAGATCGCGCTGATCCCCATGACGCGCAGTGCGGGCGCGATCACGGCAACCTCCATCGGTTTTGTAAAATAGAGCAGGTGCATGATTGGTTCCGCCAGCGCGCAGATGCCAAAACCCGCGGGCATCGCGATCAGCGACGCGATGCGCAGAGCGGAGGAAACGTTGCGGGTCAGGCGGACACGGTCGCGGGAGGCCCATGCCGCCGAAACCGCCGGAAGCAGGCTCACTCCGATCGTCGTGGTCAGCGACGGCACCAGATTATAAATCGGAACCGCAAGGCCGGAATAGCAGCCGTAGAGGTAGGAGCCGAGCTTATCGAGCCCCACCCCTTCCGGGATCGCTCCCGCATACATCCCGGTGATGAGCGGGGCGTTTTCCGCAATCGCTTCATTCAGCTGGTTCATAACCGAGATAAGATCGATGAATGTGGTTAGATTCGCAATGACCGATGCCACACAGACCGGCAGGGCGATTGCCAGCAGCCGCCGCACCAGCGTCCCGGCCGGGGAACTGTGCGGCGCGGCCCGCCACTGGCCGCTGCTGATTCCCACCTTTCCCAGTTTGTGGCGCGCCACCATATAAAGCGCGCCGCAAACCGTGCTGAGGGTTACGCCAAGGATCGCTCCCGCCGCCGCAAACGGCAGCACCGCGAGCTGCGCTTGCTCCGACGATGGGCAGGCCGTCCCGAACACCGTCCCTGCCCGTGCGAATTCACGCATCCCGGCCAGGGTGATCAGATAGGCCAGCGCCAGCCCAAAAATAAGCTTGGCCACCGCTTCCACAATCTGCGAGACCGCGGTCGGGACCATGTCCTGCAGCCCCTGCCAGTAGCCTCGGAAAGCCGCCATCACACAGCCGAAAAAAAGTGCGGGCGCAAGCATCCAGATGGCATAACAGGCGTCCGGGTTGTCAACCAGGCCGGCAAACCAGCGCGCCCCAACAAACATCAGGATTGTTCCGCAGCTCCCAATTGAGACAAATACGGTTGCGGAAACACGCAGGAGCCTGCGCGCGTCCCGCGCACGCCCGCAAGCGATGCTCTCGCTCACAAGCTTTGAAACCGCTACCGGTACGCCCGACACAAACAGCGCATAAAGCGGATAATAGAGGTCATAAGCAACATTGAAATAGCTCATGCCCACACCGCCGAGGATATTGGTCAGCGGGATCTTGAACAGTACCCCGATCACTTTGACAGTCATCGTTCCCGCCGCCAGCACCATGGTGCCGTACAGATAGCCCTGTTTGTGCTGCTGGTTCATCCGTTTCCCTCCGCCTGAAAAAGATAATATAGCTTTATGAACGCACAGCGGCAATTATGATTGCATTCCCCGGCTTGATCGGTTAAAATGATACCACTGAACAATTGGAAGGATGCAAAAACATGGTTACAATCGGCATTATCTGTGCAATGGACAGCGAATTTGATCTCATCAAGCAGGCCTGCTCCCATGGGAAGACCGAAACCTCCGGGCGTTTCACTTTCTATGTGGCGGAATATGGCGGAAAACGGGTGGTCGCCTCCCTGTGCGGCGTGGGCAAGGTAAACGCCGCTGCCTGCACGCAGGCGATCATCTCCGGCTACCGGCCCGACTACTTTCTCAACAGCGGCGTAGCGGGCGCGCTTTCCGGACGGCTGCATATCCTCGACATCGTGGTTGCGGACGAACTTGTTTATCACGATCTGGAAGAACGGCTGCTCGAAAATTATTTCCCGCGCTGCGGACGTTTCAAGGCGGACAAACGCTTGCAGGCGCTCGTTCAGGAAATCTGCGCCGGACAGCAGATCCCCTGCATCACCGGACGGATCACCTCCGGGGACCAGTTTGTCACCGATTCCGCCGTGAAGGATCGGATCTTTTCCGCGACCAGCGCGGACGCAATCGAAATGGAAGGCTGCGCGGTGGGACATGTCTGCTATCTAAACGAGGTGCCGTTTGCAATCGTACGGTGCATTTCGGACGGCGCGGACGACCAGGGGGATATGGATTATGACACCTTTGTCGGACATGCCGCCAAACGTTGTGCAAAGCTCACCCTTGCCCTGATTGAACGGATCTGACAAAAAAAGTGCGCTTAAAAATAAGCGCACTTTTCTATGTTTTGGAACCGTTTTAGACCCAGCCGGTTTCTTCCAGCGGAACAAGGTCACGAATCCGGTTATTGTAAAGCGAACGGTACATGGCAAGCGCCATCAAAAGTGAAGCGATCTCCGCGACTGGAAAGGCGATCCACACGCCGTCCAGCCCAATCCATTTTGCCATCAGCCACGCTACCGGCAAGATGACGACCAGCTGCCGCGTCACCGACATGAGCAGGCTGAACATCCCGTTTCCAACCGCTTGGAACACCGAGGAAAAGACAATGCTGATTCCCGCGCCCAAAAAGCTGATGCTGATGATCCGAAGCGCTGTAACGCCGATCTGGAGCATCGCCGGGGATGCATTGAAAATCTGGAGAAGCGGCCTAGGAAAAATCTGGAATATCACCGTCCCCACTGCCATGATGCAGGTCGAATAGCAAAGCCCGTGTTTGACGGCCGCTGTGATCCGATCCCTTTTGCGCGCCCCAAAATTATACGCCACAATCGGGATAAGGCCATTGTTAAGTCCAAAAATCGGCATAAAAACAAAGCTCTGCAGTTTGAAATAGACACCGAAAACCGCAGCGGCGGTTTCGGTGAACGGAATGAGGATCTTATTCATCCCAATTGTCATCACCGTCGCGATCGACTGCATGATGATCGAAGGGACGCCAACCTTGTAGATTTCCCCAATAATCCGCGCGCTTGGACGAAAATGCCGGAAGTCAAGCCTGATCTCCCGGTTGTAGAAATGATTCAGCACAAGCCCCAGCGCCATCCCAAAGATCTGGCCCGCCACCGTCGCGATCGCGGCGCCTTTTACCCCCATTTTCGGCATACCGCAGAGCCCGAAAATAAAAATCGGGTCCAGGATGATATTGGTGATCGCGCCGCCGCCCTGGGTGAGCATATAAAAAATCGTATTGCCGGTGGCCTGCATAATACGTTCCACTGCAAACTGCATAAACACGCCGAACGACATCACCGTGCAGACGGTCAGATAATCGGCTCCCATCGAAACGATCTCCGCATTGTCGGTAAACATGCGGAAAAAGGGCTCGGCAAAGAGCAGTCCCGCCACCGCAAAAACCAGCCCGCTGAGCAATCCGAGCAGCAGACCATTTTCCGCGGTGGCGTTTGCATCGGCAAAATTGCGTTCACCCAGCTTGCGGGACAGGAGCGAGTTGATCCCAACACCTGTGCCGACCGCCACCGCAATGATCAGGTTCTGCACCGGAAACGCCAACGAAACAGCAGTCAGTGCGTTTTCGCTGATCTGCGCCACAAAGACGCTGTCGACAACGTTATAAAGCGCCTGCACCAGCATCGAACCGATAATCGGCAGCGACATGCTCAGCAGCAAAGGCCCGACCGGCATGACACCCATCTTATTTTCTTTTCTCTCTTCCATTCCTTTTCCAATCCTCTTTTCTATAAGTGGCAATATATTATAACATAGCCGCATAGAAAAAGAAACTGTTTTCCAGAAAGCTCCGCGCACCAGGGGGCCTGCCTTGCAAACCGGCGGACGGTGTGGTATCATAGCCGCAGGGCGCCGGCCTGGCCCCGTCCGTCCCGCACCCCAAATATGCCGCCGGAAGATCCGGATCTGGAGGAAAAAATGGCTGATATTGCAATCGTCTATGCATCGGTCCACCACGGAAACACCAAAAAGCTGCTGGAAAAAGCCGCGCAGATGCTCGAAATCGACCTCTATGACGCCGCGCAGGACTGCCCGCTGGATCTGTCCCATTACAAAGCAGTCGGGTTCGCATCCGGCATTTACATGTCCGCTTTCCATAAATCGCTCGATGCCTATCTGGCGCAAAACCCGTTTCTTCCCCCCAAAACCTTCCTTGCCTATACGAGCGGGAGCGGCGGGAAAAAATATGCCGCAAAATTTGAAGCGGCTCTGCGTGAAAAGGGATTGCAGGTCCTGGGGACCTTCCAATGTAAGGGGTACGATACCTTCGGGCCGTGGAAGCTGATTGGCGGCATTGCAAAAGGACGCCCATCAAAACAGGATGCCGACGATTTAATCGATTTTATGCGGGAGCAGGTTTTACACTTTCTTTGATACAAAAAGGCTTCGTCCCATGGGACGAAGCCTTTTTCGCTTTTCAAACCGCGGTTTATTCCTCCGCGCCGGACGTATCCTGCGCATCTGTTTTCGGAGCGGGCTGTTCCTCTTGGGCAGGCTCCTCCGCCTTCTCTTCCGTCTTCAGGGCCGCGCCGCACCGCGCGCAGTAAATCGCGCCAATCGGATTTGCCGCCATGCAGTTCGGACATTTTACAACGTTTTTCATCTCATCGATCTTTGCGTTGAGCGCCTCGAGTTCCTCAAGCTGTGCAGTGATTTCCGCAATGCACATGTCGATCAGTTCCTCATTCTCCGCACCCGCCTTATTGAGCTCATAGATAATTTCACCGAGCTTCAGGTAATTCGCGTCAATATCCGACTTGAGCTGGGTGGCCTGCATCCGCAGCTTTGCCAGTTCGGTCAGTTCCTGCGCCTTGTTTCCGGCCACATTGGCCAGTTCTTTCGCTTTCAAAAACAGTTCGTCAAATCCGCTCATCTATGTTGACCTCCCATTATTTTTCTAGTTACATTATACCCTACCGCATCTGCCAATACAAGGGACCGATGACCTGCAAAATGTAAACTTTTATCACAGATCCTGTCAGATCCCGCCCTGTCCATAAAAGGCGCGGACCCGATCCTTGCGTTCCCGCGCGGCTTCAGGCCGGGCGATGTATTCATAGGGATATTTGTAGTTGTAAATCCGCTCGATCTCCCCTGTCATGGGATGGCGCAGTTTGGTCGACGCACCCGCCCCTACCGCAAGGACCGTGTGGGTTTCGTCCATGATATAGATATTGTAGAGCCCTTCTCTGCCAGGCTTGGCGTACCCGACGTTTTCAAGGCTCGAAAGCGACCCGGTCTGCCGGTAGAGGTAATACGGCCCATATCCTGCCGCTGCGAGCGTTCGCCGTGCATAATCCACCATGCCGCCTACAAGCATAAGCTCGCTTTTCGCCTCCTCAAAAGCCAGCCGCGCAGCGCGTTTGACAGTCAGCGTGTGCACTGTGACATTTTCCGGCTCCATTGCGGCCACACCGTCGAGGCTTGCCCGGAACCCTTCCGGCGTGTCAGACGGCAAACCCGCGATCAGATCCATGTTGATATTGTCAAAACCACAGTTCCGCGCCAGCGCAAAGGCGTCGCGCACCTCGGCGGCGGAATGTTTGCGGCCGATTGCCCCCAGCACCTTATCCGAAAGGGTCTGCGGGTTGATGCTGATTCGATCCGCGCCCGCCGCCTTGATGACCGAGAGCTTGTCCGCGTCGATCGTATCCGGCCGGCCGGCCTCCACCGTGTATTCCCAAAGCTCCCGCAGGTCGAAGTGATCCGCGATCACGCCCATGACCCGTCCAAGCTGCGCGGCGGAAAGGGTCGTCGGCGTGCCGCCGCCGAAATAGACAGTGCGCAGCTTGAGATGCAGGTCGGAAGCGATCTTTGCCGTATGGATCAGCTCTTCACAGAGCCGGTCCACATAATCTGGTATCAGCTTCGCGGCCTTTTCCACCGTGTGGGACACGAATGAACAGTAAGCGCACCGGGTCGGGCAGAACGGGATCGAGACGTAAAGCGAAAAGCTGTCCGGCGTCGAACGCGCGAGCAGCGGCCGTTCGGCCAGCGCGGTCTCCCGCACGAGCGAAAAACGTTCTTCGCTCAGAAGGCAGCCGTCAATGAAATGACGGCGCAGCGCTTTTTCGTCCATGCCCGCGTCCATCCGCGATAGGAACAGTTTCACCGGTCGGATGCCGGTCAGAACGCCCCATTGCGGCCGGATGCCGGTCGCCCGCGAAAGGATCTGGTAAAGCAGCACGCCGAACTTGTGTTCAATATCCGCAGGCTGGTCGGCCGGCGACAGGTCATCAAACTCCGAAAGCCCCCACCGGCGGCATTCGGCCAAGAGCAGGCCGTCCGCAAGCCGTGTACAGAGGCTGTCCCTGTCGTCCGCGGGCGGCGCGCCTTCGCTCACCGTGACCTTCTCACCTGGGAAAAACATCTGTGCCACCCGCTGCAGCTCGTAACCAAATGTGTGGTTTTCAATATACAGAATCATTCGATTGTTTCCCGCAGGTACTGGTTATACTTACGCTCGTGGGAAAGGGTGCTCTCCGGGCCATGGCCAGGCAGCACCCGGTAGTCACCGTCGAGCGCCGCCAGCTTTTTAACCGAACGGATTTCGGTCGCATAGTCGCCGCCGTAGAGGTCGGCGCGGCCGATGTCCTCCAAAAACAGCGTGTCGCCGGTGAAAAGCAGGTCGCCGCACCGGTAGGTCACACCGCCGCGGGTATGTCCCGGGGTATCAAAAACCTCAAAGCGCAGCTCACCCACTGTGATGGCGTCGCCCTCTTTCAGCAGTTCATCCGGGGTCATCACATATGCGCCGCCCATGCCATGAGAGCGTGCGAGGCTCTTCGCCGGGTCGGCAAGCTGCTCCGCATCGTTTTCCCCGATCGCCAGCTTGCAGCCGAATTTCTCCGCAACCGCTTTCGCCGCGCCGATATGGTCGTGATGCCCATGGGTGAACAGAATATATTCCGGCGTGAGGCCCTTTGCCTCGATGAATGAGATGAGTTTTTCCGCCTGCGCGCCCGGGTCGATCACAGCGCATCTGCCGCTGTCGTCCGCTGCGATATAACAGTTGGTCCCAAGCGGGCCGACCGGTTTGATATAAAGTTTCATCCATATGCCTCCTGTCCGTATGGGATGCGTTTATTTTTTCATGATCTCATTGGTGTCGAGAATGATGGTCACCGGGCCGTCGTTCTCGATCGAAACGAGCATATCCGCCCCGAAAGAACCGGTCTGTACTAGGCCGGCGCCGGCATCCTTTGCCGCGGCCACAAACCGCTCATAAAGCGAATTGGCGGTTTCAGGCCTGGCCGCGTTGGTGAAGGACGGACGCCGCCCATGCCGCGCATCGGCGCAGAGGGTAAAATTCGACACCACCAGCATCCCGCCGCCAATATCCAGGAGCGAACGGTTCAGCTTGCCGTTTTCATCCTCAAAGATGCGCAGATTGGCTGTTTTTTCCGCAAGAAAATCCGCCTCATCCACGCCGTCGCCGTCCACAACGCCGAGCAGAATTGCGAGCCCCTGCCCGATCTCCCCCACCGTTTCTCCCGCGATGGTCACTTTCGCGCTTTTTACACGCTGCAATACCGCTTTCATAAAAGCTCCTTTAAAAAGTTTATTCAGGGAGGTTACTGCACAGACCTCGTGACGCTTTCCACACCCGGGATCTTCTGCAGCTGCCCGATAATGAAATTGAGCTGTTCGATATCGCTGACTGTGAAGGTCACGCTCACGATGTTGATCCCCTGTTTGACCTCGCGCGCCATCAGTGTGGAAATAGAGATGCGCATCGAAGAAAGCGCCACCGAAATATCGGCCAGCGCGCCGATGCGGTCGTCGGTCACAATTTCTATCGTGCTCTTGAAATGCTCCTTTTTGGCCGATTCCATCGCCCATTCGGCCTTCACCCAGCGCTCCGCGTTATTTGGGTCGCTGATCGAAGAAAGGACGTTCTGACAGTCCTTTTTGTGGATCGAAACACCGAATCCCCGTGTGACAAAACCGATGATCTCGTCCCCCGGCAGCGGGTTGCAGCAGCGCGCAAACTTCACAAGGCAGCTGTCCAGCCCTTCGACAATTACGCCGCTTGAGGCGCCCTTTCCCTTCTTCGGCTGCTTGGTGAGCACCCGCTCGGTCGGGTCCACAGGCTCAGCTGTGCGGTACTGCCGCACAAATTCGTCCTTGACGCGCGGCATGATCTTTGAAAGCAGAACGCCGCCGTACCCGATCGCCGCGAGGAAATCGTCCACTGTTTCAAATTTCTGTTTCTTGGCGATGATGCTGAGAAATTCTTTGTCCTTGCCTTCTGGCAGATTGATCATGTTGCGTCGGAATTCCTTTTCGAGCTCGGTTTTTCCCTGCACGATGTTTTCTTCGCGGCGCTCCTTTTTATACCAGTTGCGGATCTTGTTGCGCGCTTCCGAAGTGCGCACGATCTTGAGCCAGTCGCGGCTCGGCGCGTGATCCTTGGCGTTTGTGGTCACAATTTCGACGATCTGCCCGGTTTTCACCTCAGTGTCGAGCGCGACCATCCGCCCGTCAATCTTTGCGCCGACCATCCGGTTTCCGACCGCGGTGTGGATGGCATAGGCAAAATCGATGACGGTCGAGCCGACCGGCAGGCTGATAACATCTCCCTTTGGGGTGAATACGTAGACCTCCTCCGGCGACAGGTCGCTCTTGATCGAACGGACGATGTCCTCCACGTCGTCAGATTCCTTCTGGTTCTCGATGAGCTGGCGGATCCAGGCGAGCCGCTCCTCGAGCTTGTCACGGCCGGTGATGCCAGCCTTGTATTTCCAGTGCGCCGCGATGCCGTATTCCGCCGTGTGGTGCATATCCCAAGTGCGGATCTGCACCTCGAACGGGATTGCTTCCTTGTCGATCACCGTCGTGTGGAGCGACTGGTACATATTCGGCTTCGGGGTCGAGATATAGTCCTTGAACCGGTTCGGGATCGGCCGGAACAGGTCGTGGATGATGCCGAGGATATTATAGCACTCGAACACCGAATCGACGATGATGCGCACCGCGTAGACGTCAAAGATCTCCTCAAAGGATTTCCCCTGGATATAGACCTTGCGGTAGATGCCGTAGACACTCTTGACGCGGCCGTCGATATAGACGTCGCTGTATTCGCTCTCAAGGCGCTCGCGGATCTTTTGCTTGATCTTTTCCAGAAAATGCAGGCGATCGGCCTTCTTGAGGTCAAGCATACTTTCAATCTCATGGTAGGCGACCGGATCAAGGTAGCGCAGCGAGATATCCTCAAGTTCCTCCTTGACCGCGCGGATACCAAGCCTGTGCGCCAGCGGCGCGTAGACCTCCATCGTTTCAAGCGCCTTATCGCGGCGCTTCTGTTCCGGCATAACCTCGATGGTGCGCATATTGTGCAGCCGGTCGGCCAGCTTTATAATAATGACGCGCACATCCTGCGCCATCGCGAGCAGCATCTTGCGGACGTTTTCGGCCTGCTGTTCCTCCCGGGAGGTGAAGCTGATCTTGCCCAGTTTGGTCACGCCGTTCACAAGCAGCGCGACATCCTCGCCGAACTGCTTCTGCACCTGTTCGATCGATGTCTCGGTGTCCTCAACCACGTCGTGCAAAAGCGCCGCCGTGATACACTCGCTGTCCATGCCAAGGTCCACCAGAATGATCGCCACCGCGATCGGGTGGGAGATATACGGCTCGCCGGAAACACGGCACTGCCCTTCGTGCGCCGCGTATGCAAGCTCATAGGCAGCCATGATCTTTTCCCGGTCATAGCTTTTTCCGCTCTTTTGGATGCTCTCCAAAAGTTCATCTATCACATAATATTTCATCGCGTTCCTCCATCACGGGCGATTGCCCGCAACCAGCATCGCTTTCCCGTCGCTGGGAATCAGCCTGTTTCACAGGCAGGGTCCATGTTTTCGGACCGCAGGTTTTTTAGAATCCTGGATTGGGAGATATCCACCCTGGCCGGGTTCGGAACAACCGAAAACTGATTCGCGCCGCCCGCCTGCCTGCGGGTGATGAGCTGCATCTCGTCCAATACGTCGATTGCAATTTTCACCTTGCAAAGGCAGGAGATATTCCCGCTGAGTTTTGCATAAATCACTTCGTCCGGCGCAGAAAGGTTCCCTTTCGCGCGCAGGTAACGGTAGACAACCGCAATATCGTCCCGGTCCGGCACCAGCGCTTCCCGCCCGGGCAGCGCCGGTGTTTCCCGGCGCATCAGCTGCTGGTACGCCTGTTCCGAATGGTGAATTTTATCATAATCCATCCCGGAGAGATGGATATCTTTCACCTTGATGGAAACCCGCTGTTCCCCGTTCCATTCACTCACATCCACCGTTACCGCGAGGTCGACCACTTCGCCCACGGCATAAGGGAAATTTTTCTGGGTCATTCCAAAATAGACCGCAAAGAAAACCGTGCCGTCCCCCGCAAACCGCAGCCGCAGATGTTTTCCATCCCCGATGGGATAGATCCCCTGGACAGTGCAGTTCCGGATTGCAAAAACGGGAAGCTCATTGCCCGAACCAAACGGTTCAAGCTGGGAGAGCGGCAGGATATCCTTCACTTCAAGCTCGTTCGGGGAAACCTCACAGTCGATGTGGATCGTCTGCTGTGGCATTTCAGGGTAGTTCTGCGCCGCCCATTCGTTGATGGCCGCGATAAAGTTCTCAAGTTCTCCGCCGCGCACCGTGAGTCCCGCCGCCTGATTATGCCCGCCGTAGCGGACCAGATACTGTGAACAGGCATTGATTGCATCGATGATTGAGAAGCCCTCCACGCTGCGGGCCGAGCCGCGCGCGGTATCGCCTTCGACCGAAAGCACAATACACGGCTTTCCGAACCGTTCGACCATCCGCGACGCAACAATGCCGACGATCCCGTGATGCCAGTTCTCCCCGTGGATTACCACAACCCGCTGGGAAAGCGCCTGCGGGTCGTTTTCCAGCTGCGCCAGGATTTCGGTGACAATCTCATCCTCCACCGCGCGGCGTTGCTCATTGAGCGAATTGATGCCGCTTGCAAGTTCCTCAAGCCCTTCGCCCTCGCCCACAAACAGTTCGATCGCGCTGTCCACGCTGTCAAACCGTCCCGCGGAATTGATCCGCGGCACCAGCCCATAGGCGATCTGTTCACAGGAAAGGGATTTATCCGCCATGCCGCAGACGCGGATCAGAGCCGCGAGACCTTCGTTGTCGGTATTTTGAAGGATCTGCAGGCCGCGCCGGACAATCAGCCGGTTTTCTCCCACCAGCGGCACGATATCCGCAATGGTCGCCACCGCGACGATATCGCCGTAACGATCAAGCATCATGCCGCCGTCGTCCTCCTCGAGCGCACAGACCAGCTTGAAAGCCACGCCCACGCCCGCGAGATAATCACAGCCGCTCTCATCGTCAAGACGGTGCGGGTCAACCACCGCAACCGCTTCGGGAAGAACTTCCCGCGGTTTATGATGGTCGGTGATCACGATATCAAGGCCAATGGAGCTGGCATATTCGACCTCTCCGATGGCGGTGATGCCGTTATCCACCGTGACAACCAGCCCAACACCGTCGTCACGGATCAGCTTTAATGCGTCAAGATTGAGCCCATAGCCCTCCTTATCGCGCTGCGGGATGTAATAACAGATATCCGCCCCGACTGATTCAAGATAGCTGTAAAGCAGGACGGTGGCCATGATCCCGTCACAGTCATAATCTCCGTAAATGGCGATCCGCTCGCCGTTCTCTATCGCCCGGCGGATACGCGTTACCGCCCGGTCCATATCTTTCAGCAGAAACGGATCGAAAAATTGTTCCGACTGCTGGAAAAATCCGGCCATCTTTTCCGCCGTGTCGTATCCCCTGCCGAAAAGCACCCGCGCAACAATGAGCGGCAGCTTGAGTTCCTTTGCAAGCTGTCCCGCAGCCGCGTCGTCGCCGGGTTTTAAATCCCAATGTTTGATCGGCACCTGGTATTCCTCCGTAGTTACAGAATTTCAGACTATTTTTTATTGTACCACTTTTTGCAGAAAATTACAATAACGGCTGCCGATCACATTCCAATATGCCACCTTCTAGTGGCATATTGTCCTTCTCCAAGTAAAATTATGGTAATATTCAGATTAGGAGGTGGCCCAATGTATCAACGCCTGAAAGAAATGCGCCTAGAACACGGACTTACCGAACGGGAAGTTGCAGACGCCTTGGGATGCACTATTCAGACCTATCAGAAATATGAAAGCGGTAAAAAAGAGATCTTTTCCAATACTCTTTTAAAACTGTGCAATTTCTATCAGGTCAGTGCCGACTATCTTCTCGATTTGACCGATAGTCTGAGTCCTTACTCAAAATGAAAGGCGCGGCCACAGGCCGCGCCTTTCGTTCCTTTTTTCTTGAAAAAGGAACCGAAAAAACGCCTGAAGGGGCGCTGTGGCGCAAGCTATGGGGGCGCAGCCCCCATTCCCCCGCAAACTTTCGAGAAAGTTTGATCAAAGCTTTTGGCTGTGCGCGCAGCGCATTTCAATCCGTTCGTCCTCTTTCGGCGCAGCCGGTTTTCGCAAGGTTGCGAAAACCCGTCCCGCGTGCTTTTTATCACGCGGAACACCGCGTTTTGTCTAAGCAGATTGCGCGCCGTTTCTGCCGAAGGCAGCCTTCACGGCGCGCATTACGAGCCGCAGCGAGTATTTCGGAGGCCAACCGCCGCAAAGCGGCGGCTCTTAGGCCGTAGATCGGGGTTGCGGGGTGTCCCCGCGCGTGTTCTTTCCCCCATTTCTTGCACGAGCAAGAAATGGGGCCGCCGGAGGCATTCCCATCGACTGCAAAACGCAAAAAGCCCCGCTCTTTCGAGCAGGGCTTTTTCATCTTATTCAGCCTCGGCAGGGACCTCGCCTTTGGCGCCGTCCGGGCCGGCTTCATACACAACCGCGGATGCTTCCTCAGCAGCTTGGACATCCGCTTCAGCGGCGGCTTCCTGCGCTTTCTTTTCCTCTTCAAGCAGCGCGCGCATCGAAAGGCTGACGCGCTTTTTCTCGGTATCGAGCTCGGTGATCTTCACCTCGACCTCCTGGCCGATTGCGAGCACGTCGGAAGGCTTATTGATCCGCTCGGTGGAAATCTGGCTGATGTGGATCAGACCGTCAACACCCGGAATGATCTGAGCAAACGCGCCGAACGGGGTCATCGAAACAACCTTAACGGTGCAGACGGTTCCCACATCATATTTGTTTTTCATGATCTCCCAAGGATTATCCTCAGATTTCTTGTAGCCAAGCGAAATCTTCTTATTTTCAGCATCAATATCCTTGATGTAAACTTCGATGCTGTCACCGACGTTTACAACCTCGGACGGATGTTTGATGCGGTTCCAGCTCAGTTCGGAAATATGCACCATGCCATCCACGCCGCCCAGATTGACGAACGCACCGTAGCTGGTGAGGGATTTTACAACGCCGGTATAATGTTTACCGACTTCGACTTCCTGCCAGAACTTGTCCTCAAGCTCCTTCTTCTGCTCACGCAGAACGGCACGAATCGAACCAACGGCACGCTTGCGCTGGCGGTTGACTTCCAGAATCTTAAACTGGACCTTCTGCTTGAGCAGGTCTTCCAGGTTGTCATTGCGGGAAAGAGTTGCCTGAGAAGCCGGAATAAAGACCTTGACACCATTGGTCAGGACAAGGATACCGCCCTTGATGACTTCCACAACCGTACCTTCAAGGATTTCCTCGGTATCAGCGGCGCCCATCACCTTTTCAAAGCCCGCGATCGCATCGAGGCGTTTCTTCGAGAGCATTACGGTTCCTTCCACGTCGTTTACGCGGACGACGAGCAGTTCCATTTCATCTCCGACCTTGACGAGGTCTTCCACCTTCGCGTTCGGATCATCCGTCAACTCAGAAAGAGGCACATAACCGGCATGCTTCGTACCGATATCCACTGAGATCTCATTCGGCGCAAGACCTGTAACGACCGCGGTTACCTTCTCCCTGTTATATATTGTTTTGAAGGATTGATCCAACATCTCCTCAAAAGAAAGCTCGTCCTGATCTTTTAAAATCTCACTCATTGTCCTATGTACCTCCTTAATTATGCAAGCCGGAGTCGACGCGCCGGCCGTAACACCAATGCTATTATAACCGCCCAGATGGAGATCATACAGTTCGCGCGCATCTTCAATTAAGAAAGTATCGCAACACTTTTCACAGATCTGCGCAAGCTTCAGGGTATTTGAACTGTTGCGTCCGCCCACCACAATCATGGCATCGCTTTCGGCCGCAAGACGCTTTGCTTCCAACTGGCGTTTTTCCGTAGCAATACATATTGTATCAAAAATCTTGAGTTTTGTACACACCTTTTTTAGTTTTTCTACACATTTTTCCCATTCCAGCAGGGAAAAAGTAGTTTGTGCTACCAATGTAAACGATTTATCGCAATTTTCCCTAATTTCTGGGAGCTTTTCCTCCAATTCCTGCGCGGAACGAAACGCAATCATCTTGCCATGACAGAATCCAGCAATCCCCTTCACTTCCGGATGCTCCGGATTCCCAGCGATCAGCAGAATATTTTCCCCGGAATATTCCGCCGCGATCCGGTGGATTTTCTCTACAAACGGGCAGGTCGCGTCGATCACCCGGCAGCCCATCCGCGAGAGCTCCTCATACACCTCTTTTGACACGCCATGCGAACGGATGATGACGCATTTTCCATCCGTGTTATCAGAAAGCTTCTCAATCGGATGGATTCCCAGTTCCGACAGCTGCCGCACAATCTGCGGATTGTGGATGATCTCCCCGAGCGTGCAGGTCGGCTCCCCGCTTTTCGCCTGGGCGAAAGCCGCGTCAACCGCGCGCTGCACGCCGAAACAGAATCCTGCCGTATCCGCTACCCGTATCTTCAAACGATCCCCTCCATCAGCTTGACAATCTCATCCATGATCAGATGGCTTGCATCCTTGAGTTCCCGCGGTGAATTGACTCCCGGCGTAAAACCGAACCGTTCGTTTTTGATAAGCTCCCCGTAGCAGATGGTCACTTTGGTGCGAAACCCGAGCCTGTCGCCGTAGCAGACCGCGCATGGCAGCACATCCGCGCCGGTCTGCATCGCAATGAGCGCGGCGCCCGAACGCGGACGCTGCAGCTTCCCGTCTTTCGAGCGGGTGCCCTCCGGGAACATCCCAAGCACCCGTCCCTCCCGGATGAGTTCCTCCGCCCATTCAATCGCGCCCGAATCGCCTTTTCCGCGTTCAACCGGAAACGCGCCCAAGCCTTTGAGCAGACATCCAAGCAGCTTGTTGCGGAAAAGTTCTGCCTTCGCCATATAGTGGACCTGCTTATGAATCCCCACCGCCACAAAAAGCGGGTCAAAATTGCTGCGGTGATTCGCGACAAGGATATAGCCCTGATCTTTCGGAATATTTTCCCTGCCGGTGACGCGGACGCCAAACAGGATGCGGATCAGCGCCATGCAGGCGCACCAGCCGATTTTATACAGCATCTTTCAGCTTCTCCTTCACGACCTTCATCATTTTCGAAACCGCTTCTTCCAGCGTGCAGCCGTCGGTTTCCACACGAACGGCATCCTCCGCCTGTTTGAGCGGTGCGATCGGACGGGTCATGTCGTTGTGGTCGCGCAGCTTCACCTCTTCAAGAAGCTTCTCGTAATCCACCTGATGCCCTTTTGCGATGAGCTCCTCGTACCGCCGCTGCGCGCGTTCCTCCGGCGAAGCGGTCAGATAGATCTTGATCTGCGCCTGCGGCAGCACAACCGTTCCGATATCCCGGCCGTCCATGACCACATTGTGCTCCTGGGCCATATTGCGCTGCAAAGCAAACAGGAAGGTGCGCACCTCCGGAATGGCGCTGACATTGCTCGCGGCCATTGAGATTTCAGGCCGGCGGATATCCTCCGAAACGTCGTATCCATTCAGGAACACCCGCTGCTCGTCCTTCACAAACCGCAGCTCCACCTTCACACCCGAAAGCAGCCTTGCCACCTGCCCGGCGTCGGCGGTGTTCGCGCCGTTGGCCGTCGCGAACAGCCCAATGGCGCGGTAAAGTGCGCCTGTGTCCACATAGATATAGCCCAGCTCACGGGCAATTGCCCGCGCGATGGTGCTTTTGCCGGCGCCCGCCGGCCCGTCAATTGCGATTGAGATCATCCCTGGACCTCCAATAAAATTATTCTTCCGCACAGATTCCCCGCGCCGCGAGGAATGCCGTGGAATATGCGATCTGTAAATTATAGCCGCCGGTGAAAGCGTCCACATCGAGCACCTCACCCGCAAAATAGAGCCCCGGCACAAGCTTCGACCGCATTGTTCTGGGGTCTACCTCTCTGACTGAAACGCCGCCCGCAGTGATGACCGCTTCATCGATCGGGCGCAGCGCCTTCGGGGTAAGTGGAAAGGATTTGATGAGTCCCGCGAGCTTTTTCCGCTGCTCCTTTGTGACCGAATGCACCTTCGTGCCCCCCGGAATCCCGGAAAGCCTCACCACCACCGGGATGAGCGTGCGCGGTAAAAGTTTATCCAAGGCGTTGTCAAAATCGCGGTTTTGATACTCCGCAAAATCCCGCAGGAGCCGCGCGTCCAGCTGCTGTTCGCTGAGCCCCGGTTTGAGGTCGATTGCGAACCGGTAGCTTTCGGGCGCATCCTTCATATAGGCCGAAGCCGAAAGCACCAGCGGACCGGACACGCCGAAATGGGTGAACAGCATCTCGCCGAGTTCCGAATAAACCGCCTTGCCCTTCTGGTTTTTGAGGGTCAGCGTGACGTTTTTGAGCGAAAGCCCCATCAATTCGGCGCAGAAGCTCTCCCGGCAAATGACCGGTACCAGCGACGGACGCGGCGGCACGATCGTGTGCCCAAGCGCTTTTGCCATCCGGTAGCCGTCTCCGTCCGACCCGGTCAGCGGGTAGCTGCGGCCGCCGGTTGCAATCACGGCCGCGCCGGCGGGAAGAAGCTCCCCGCTTTCCAGCCGCACGCCGCTCACCCGGCCATCCTGCCGCTCCACCGCGACCGCGCGCTCCCCAAGCAGGAACTTTGCGCCCGCATCCTTCGCAAAGCGGGTCATCGCGTCAACGATGTCCACGGCTTTATCAGAAACCGGAAATACCCGGTTGCCCCGCTCAGTTTTGAGCGGGACCCCCAGGCCCTCAAAAAACGCCATCGCGTCCTGCGGCGCAAAGGCATTGACCGCACTATATAAAAAACGCCCGTTCGTACGGACATTTTTAATGAAATCGTCCGGTGCACAGTTGTTCGTCACGTTGCAGCGGCCTTTGCCGGTGATCATCACCTTGCGCGCGGGCCGCGTGTTTCTGTCAAGGACGGTGACGGCGCAGCCCTCCCGCGCGGCAAAACCCGCGCAGAGAAGCCCGGCCGCGCCACCGCCGATCACGATCACATTGCTCAAATTTTCTCTTCCTCGTGTTTTTCGTAGACTTCGTACTCATCCCAGATCTGTTCGAGCCGCTCATAGGTCTTGGCAACCTCGTCGTGCTTTTTGAGCCCGACCGCCACGATCAGCGCATTCACAAGCGAAAGCGGCGCAACCAGCGAATCGATGAACGAAACCATGTCGCTGCGGGCGATAAGCACGTGGTCGGCCACGTCCGCCAGCGGGGATTTCTGGGAATCTGTGATGGCAATGACTTTCGCGCCGTTCGCGCGCGCAAAATGGGACGCCTGCACCGTACGTTTTGAATAACGCGGGAACGAAAGCCCGATGAATACGTCGTCCGGGCCGATACGCATGATCTGCTCGAACATTTCGGCGCGGCTTGTGGTGTTGATGAGCTTCACATTCGGGAAGATGTGAGTGAAGTAAAAGCTCATAAACTGTGCGAGCGCCGCCGCTGAACGCACGCCGATAATATAGATCGCCTTCGAGCGGCAGATCGTTTCGACCGCCGAGTCGAAGTCGGTTTCACTCGCCTCTTCCAGCGTCCGGCGGATTTTTTCGATATCCTTGTTGAGCACCTTGGCCAGCACATTGGTGTTCTCCAACTGGTCGCTGGTGACGTCCATGCGCTGTACGGTCGTCAGCTTGTTGCGGATCAGCTCCTGCAGAGCCTTCTGTAATTCCGGATAACCCGCGAAACCGATCTCCGACGCAAACCGCACCACAGTGGATTCGCTCACGCCGACCGTGGTTCCCAGCTTCGAGGCGGTCATGAACGCCGCCTTATCAAAATGATTTATAATGTAGGATGCAATCAGCCGCTGGCCTTTTGAAAATTCCGGCGTCATCCGGCCGATTACCGTCAACAAATCCTTGCCCATCGTCTGTCCCTTCCCGTTTCAATTTTTGCAAAGCAAATTTCCTTTCATATGATACCGTAAACCCCTTGGAAAATCAAGCGAGAAACCGAAAATAGCACGAAAAAATGCAGGATTTTTCGCAAAATCCTGCATTCATTTCCCCATTCCAGAGCATTTTACATCATTTTTGTGACCGCAATCGCATCTGTTATCGACTTTTCAAGCGCCTGCTGGCCATATTTGTTGACTTCGTTTTTGTCCTTCGGCCCATGTGAAACGCAGGCGGCCCCGCCGATGCATCCGCCGACGCACGCCATGCCTTCGATAAAGTTCTCAGGCAGCAGGTTTCTGCTCGCCTTTAAGAGCGCCACCTTGCACTGCTCAATACCGTCGCACGCAAGGGGCTTTACCTCAAACTGCTCCGGCGTGATCCCGCGCTCCTTGAGCGCCTCGGCCACCGCGTCGGAAAGCCCGCCGCTGCGCGCGAAGATCCTGCCGTAATAGGAGGCGTTGTCGAGCAGGTCCTCCTCCAAGTGTTCGATTTCAATTCCCCGCGCGTCGAACAGCGCCTGCAGTTCCTCGAAGGTGAGCACGCAATCGACCGCGTGCAGCGGTTCCTCCTGGAATTCCAACTTTTTCGCTGTGCAAGGCCCAATGAAGATCGTTTTTGCGCCCGGATCAAGTTTTTTGATGAAATCCGAAATCGCCACCATCGGGGATGGGTTGTGCGAAATTTTGTCGGCCATCTGCGGGAAGGATTTTCTGATATAAGCAACAAACGCCGGACAGCAGGAACTGGTCAAAAAGCCCTTTTCCGCAAGCTCCGCGGCCTCTTCCCAAGCCACCATGTCCGCGCCGAGCGCCGCTTCGACCACACTGTGGAAACCGAGCCGCTTGAGGCCCGTAACCACCTGACCGGTCTTTGCATAGGAGAACTGGCTCGAAACCGACGGCGCGACCACCGCGTAAACCCGATAATTCCGGTTGCTGGCGCTGTCACGCAGCAGCTGCAACGCATCCAGCAGGAAGGATTTGTCCACGATCGCCCCAAACGGACACTGGTAAACGCATGCGCCGCAGGAGATACATTTGTCGTTGTCAATTTTGGCCGCTTTGTTCTCGTCCATGCTGATCGCTTTGATCTTACAGGCGTTCTCACACGGCCGGGTGTATTCGATAATGGCGGAATACGGGCAGGCAAACGCGCACCGCCCGCATTCAATGCATTTGTCCTGGTCGATGCGCGCGCGGCCGTCGACCACATGGATCGCGCCCTTCGGGCAGGCGTGCTCACAGCGGTGCGCAATACAGCCGCGGCAGGCGCGGCTGATGTGGAAACGGTTGACCGGGCACTCGTCACAGGCGATCGAGATGACCTCGATCACATTCGGATTGTTCCGGTCTCCGCCCAGCGCCATCTTGAGCCGTTCCCCCACGATCGCCCGTTCCTTATAGATGCAGCAGCGCATGGTCGGCTTTGGTCCGGGAATAATTTCCAGGGGAATATCATGATAGGCCTCCCGCAGCGTCCCGTCGTCAAAATGCCGGACGACCGATTTGAGAATCTTATATTTGAGAAGCTGTACGTTTGTATCAAAATTGCGTGTCGGTTCCATAGGGGTCCCTCCTCCTTAGTAGAAGCTCACCTTCACATGCTTGCCCATCTGTTCCAGATATTTGGCAAGGTCCTCGATCAGCCGCAGCTTGATCGAAAGGTCAATCGGCATGTTCGGGTTCTGGTGCGCCGGGTTCATCGCGCGGCCCACGAATAGATTGACGTCGGTCGCATCCTCGAAGAGCATCTGTGAAATCAGCGACGCGCCGTCCCGCTTGCCGATCCATTCGGTCGAGACGTCGGTGGTGGCCGAAGCGTACGCTTTTGCGATCTCGACCACGCGGCCCATCGTGAGCACTCCCTCGGTGCAAAGGTCAACGCCGTCGATGTAGCCGATCGGCGGGATCGACGGATCGAGATAATCGATCTTGGTTTTGACGGTCGTGCCGAGATACCGCGCGACCATCGTCGAGGTGGTGCCGCCGCAGACAATGTGCTTGCCCTCCTTCGAGAAGAAGAGCTCCATCACCTTTTCGTCGTCCGCCTTGTCAACCGGCGGGCCAATCATCAGATTCACGAGCTGCCGCTCGCGGATGCGCAGCACCGCGACAGTCGTATCGTCGCCCGGCTTTCCCATGTAAAGGTCGTTACAGGCGTCGCTGAGGACCGAAGCCATCGCTTTGGCGGACATGTCCGGCTGGTAACGGCTTTCAGCGTATTCGATAACATTTGGGCGTTCCCAGCCAAAATTGAGCGACTGCCCAACCCCCGCGTGGATGACCCCGTCGCTCATTGCGATGAACAGGTCGCCCAGTTTGATCTTAAAGAGGGATTCATAGATTTTTTTGCCCGCGATCACCTTTTCTTCCTTCGGGTAATCGAAGTTCTTCCCGTCCCGCAGGCAGATGACGTCCGGATTGTCGTACTGGATGAGATGGACGTCCTTGTTGCGGTAGACCTTGATGATCGTAAAAGTGGCATAGGCCACCTGCCGCACAGAACAGACCGGGAGGGTCTGGGCAATGGTCGTGACACATTCCTCAATCGGCATGTCACTGTCCATCATGGTCGCGATAATCTTTGAAGTAAGCGTTGACAGGATATTCGCCTTTACACCACTGCCAAGCCCGTCGGCCAGCACCATTGTGAAGTCGCCGTTCGCGTTTACGGGCTTGACCTCCACCCGGTCGCCGCAGAGCTCCTCCCCCATCTTGTTCAGGCTGATGTAGCCGTTTTCCATAAAGAGTCTGTCCATCATTCGTCCTCCGAGAGAACCGTATTCTTGATCTGGGTGAGCGCGACTTTGGTCTCGGCGGTGGTTTCCCCAAGCAGCGAGGCGATCTCCTGTACAATGCGCATCTGCTTCTCGACCACCTTGTCGGTGATGTCGATCGTCTTGGCGCGGCGCTCCTTATATTTTTCCTGGCGGTTGTGGTCGGCGGTGATGTCCTTGAGAATGGCGAAGAGTGCGTTATGTTCCTCATCGCGCACGATGCTCAGCTCGACAAATTTTTTATATTCCGAAAGATAGACCCGTTTGTCGATTATATCGTTACCGGTTTCGAGCACGTCTTCAAAATCGTTCGGATCCAGAAGCTCTACGATCATCGAACCCAGCAGCGCCTTTGGGGAAGGGATGTTGAAGAGATGGCAGGCCGGCATATTCATCTTTTGGATGGTGAGGTTTTCGTCCAGCACCATGATCGCATTCGGGCTGACATTAAAGATGTTGTCCGAAAAGCTTTCGGCCTTTGCAAGCAGAAAGGGCAGGCACATGGTGATGTCCGCCTTGCCGTTGTAGACCGCTTTGGCCTTTTCGCGGCAGGTGGCATAGCCGCAGCTCGAACAGTTGAGCTCGTCCTCCGGTTTCGTCTTGCCCATCTTCTGGAGAATCTCGCGAATCGCCTCCTCGGGCGGCTCGACCTCCTTGACAAATTCGCTCGGGATGCTGCGGGTAAGCGCGATCTTTTCTGTGATGTCGAAGTCCGGCTTCGCAGAACGGTCGGGCTGGGCGTATTCGTCCACCCGCACGCGCGAACGCAGGATCGAATGCGCGAAGCCGCGGGTGGACGGGCCGTTCACGCAGCTGCCCTCGCAGGCGCTCATCTCGATAAAATATCCCTTGAGGCCGCCCCGCTCGATCTCCTGGAGCGCCGAGATGCAGTTTTCCACCCCATCGACCGTGAGGTAATGGTAATCGGTGCCTTCGGTGTGCATACATTCGATGATGCCGCCCGTCTTTGGGAAGAAGCGCGAAGCGCGCCCCTCTGCGGCAGAAATTTCCTCTCGCTCCGGGACGATCTCCCGCTTCTGGAACCACTGGTCCAGCTCCTCATAGGTGAGCACGCAGTCGACCGGTCCCGGGATCTTTGCGATCTCATCCTTTTTGGAGATGCACGGGCCGATGAACACGACATAAGCGTCCGGATATTCCGCCTTGATCTTCTTTGCGCTCGCCAGCATCGGGGAGATAACCGGCGCTATGTACGGGATGCAAAGCGGATGATATTTCTGGATCAGCGACACGACCGTGTGGCAGCAGGAGGAGATGATGACCTCCTGCCTTTTTTCGGCGATGATCCTTTCATATTCGCTTTTGACGATATACGCCCCTTCGGCGGTCTCATACGCTTTGAAAAAGCCGAGCTTTTTTAAATACCCTTCAAACGCCTCGATACCCGCTACATCGAAATGGCTGATGAACGAGGGCGCGACCGTGGCGATCACGCGCCTGCCTTCCCCAATCGCGCCGATGACCTCGGTCAGATCATTGCGCGGCTTTTTGGCGTCCTGCGGGCAGACGACGACGCACCGCCCGCAGAGGATACATTCGTTCGGCAGGATTTTGGCCTGTGCGTCCGCGAACCGGATCGACTTGACCGGGCAGGCGCGGATACATTTGTGACAGTTTTTACAGTTTGCCTTTTTGAGGCTCAAAACATCGGTCATCGGTTACTGCAGCTCCTTTAAAACCATATCGTTGAAGATCTGCTCCACGTTCTGCGGGTTGAGCCCGGTGACGATCTGTTCGCCAATCTTGATGGTAACGCCGTTCTGGCAGTGCCCAAGGCAGAAGGAAGCGTTCAGGCTCACCTTTTCCTCAAGCCCATGGTCCGCGATCAGTTTTTTGAATGCATTGATGATGTCGTAGGAACCCTTCAGATGACAGGAGCTTCCGATGCATACATAAATTTCCATACCATTTCCTCCGTGGCCGTTATTCGCAGAAAAAAGCCGCATTACAACCTATTCAACTGCAATGCGGCTTCCCTCATCCATATTATTTAGGATACTACAAACTTACCGTTTCTTCAAGCGTTTTTCCCTGGATCTTTCTCTCAGAAAACCTTATTTTCCGTAGTATGCCTTCTTGTAAATTTCAGCGATCTCGCTCACGAGCGGCAGCCGCGGGTTGGCTGTGGTGCACTGGTCCTCAAACGCGCGGTCAGCGAGCTGGCTGACGCCGGCCATAAAGGTTTTCTCATCCACACCGCACTCCTGGATGCTCATGACCATGTTGACTTCCTTCATCAGATCACGGATTGCTTTGATCAGGCTCTGGACGCCTTCCTCGGTGGTCGAAGCGGGCAGGCCAAGATATTTGGCGATCTTGGCATATTTTACGTCCGCGATGAATTTTTCATACTTCGGCCAGATGGTGAACTTGGTGGGTTCGGAAGCGTTATAAGCGATCACATGCGGCAGCAGCACCGCGTTGGCGCGCCCGTGTGGAATGTGGTATTCGCCGCCCAGCTTGTGCGCCATTGAGTGATTGAGTCCAAGGAATGCGTTGGTGAACGCAAGACCGGCGATGCAGGAGGCGTTGTGCATCTTTTCACGCGCCTCGAAATCCTTATCCCCATTCTTATAGGCGCGCGGCAGGTATTCAAAGACCAGCTCGATCGCCTTGATGGCCAGGCCGTCGGTATAGTCGGAGGCAAGCACCGAGACATACGCTTCGATCGCATGGGTCAGCACATCGAGGCCGGTGTCCGCGGTCGCGGATTTCGGCAGCGACATGACGAACTGCGGATCGATGATCGCAACATCCGGGGTCAGCTCATAGTCAGCGAGCGGATACTTGATGTTGCCGTGCTCCTTGTCGGTGATGACCGAGAAGGAAGTGACCTCGCTGCCCGTTCCGGAGGTGGTTGGGATACAGACCAGCTGCGCCTTTTCACCAAGTTTCGGGAAGTGGTAGGTACGCTTGCGGATATCCATGAATTTGAGTTTCAGCCCGTCGAACGAGGTGTCCGGGTGCTCATAGAAGAGCCACATGCCCTTCGCGGCATCCATTGCGGAACCGCCGCCGAGCGCGATGATGACATCCGGCTGGAAGGCGTTCATTGCCGCCACGCCGCGTTTGATGGTGTTGACCGACGGGTCCGGCTCAACCTCCGAGAAGATCTCCGCATGGCAGTATTCCTGGCGTTTGCGCAGATAGTAGAGGATTTTATCGACATTGCCGAGTTTCACCATCATCGGGTCGGTGACGATAAACGCGCGGCTGATGTTCGGCATTTTTTCAAGATACTGGATCGAATCGTTCTCAAAGTAAATCTTCGGCGGGATCTTGAACCACTGCATATTGACTCTCCTTTTTGCGACGCGCTTTTTGTTGATCAGGTTGACCGAGGAGACGTTTGAAGTGGTGGAGTTGTGGCCAAACGATCCGCAGCCGAGCGTCAGAGAGGGCATGTTGGTATTATAGATGTCGCCGATCGCACCCTGTGAGGACGGGGAGTTGACGATGACGCGGCCGACCTTCATCGCTTCGCCATACGCGCGCGCAAGCTCCATATCCGAGGTGTGGATGACCGCTGAATGGCCGAGGCCGCCCAGCTCCAGCATCCGGTTGGCATAATCGAAGCCCTGCTTGGCGTCCTTGACAGTGAAGTAAGCGAGCACCGGAGAAAGCTTTTCAAGCGAGAGGCGGTATTCCCGGGAAGGCTCGGGGAGCTTCGCAATCAGGATCTTGGTATCAGCCGGGACCTTGATCCCCGCCTGCTCAGCGATCCAGGCCGGCGATTTGCCGACGACCACCGGGTTTACCGCGCCGCGTTCAGCCGGCATGACGTAATCGGTGACCTTCAGGGTCTCCTCGTCATTGAGGAAGTAGCAGCGGTGCTTCTTCATGAACGCCTCAAACGTCGGGGCGATCTCCTCGTCGACGATGACCGCCTGTTCGGAGGCGCAGATCATGCCGTTGTCAAAGGTTTTGGAGAGCATCAGGTCGGTGCAGGAACGCTCGAGGTTCGCGGTTTTCTCAATGTAGCAGGGGACGTTTCCCGGGCCGACGCCGAGCGCCGGTTTGCCGCAGCTGTAGGCGTTCTTCACCATGCCGGCGCCGCCGGTGGCAAGGATCAGGGAGACCTTCGGATGGTGCATCAGTGCGCTGGTCGCGTCGATCGACGGATATTCAATCCACTGGATGCAGTTTTCCGGCGCGCCCGCCTTGACGGCCGCGTCACGCACGATTTTGGCCGCCTCAACCGAGCATTTCTGCGCGGAGGGATGGAAGCCGAAGATGATCGGGTTGCGGGTCTTCTGGGTGATGAGCGCCTTGAACATGGTGGTGGAGGTCGGGTTGGTTACCGGAGTGACGCCCGCGACGATGCCGACCGGCTCCGCGACTTCCACATAGCCTTCGAGGTCGTTCTCGTCGATCACGCCGACCGTCTTTTCGTATTTGATCGAATGCCAGATATATTCAGTTGCGAAGATATTCTTGGTGATCTTGTCCTCGTAGACGCCGCGGCCGGTCTCCTCGACCGCCATCTTTGCAAGCATCTGGTGATTGTCAAGCCCTGCCAGCGCCATTGCGTGGACGATCTGGTCCACCTGCTCCTGGCTGAGTTCCATATACTGTTTGAGTGCGACATCCGCCTTTTCCACCAGCTCATTGATCATCGCGTTGATGTCAATTTCGGGCTTCTGTGCTGCTTTTGCCTTTTCCATGAAATGCTTCCTCCTAAAAATGATATAAACGGAAATCAAATTCTTTTTATCAGAATTAACAGGGGTGCTGTAAAATGAGATTGTTAATTCTTTGTCAATATAATATCATATTGTTAAACTTTTGACAATTAGACAAATAAACAAATATATGTTTTTATTTATAGGAACTTTGCACAATTCAATTCACTGGAACCGCCCGCAGCAATGCGCGCCGCGCTTTGTAGTCCGGCATCAATTTGGCCATCGTTTCGTGGAACCCTTTCTGGTGATCCGGATGCAGAAAGTGCACATATTCGTGCAGCACCACATACTCGAGCGCCGCCTTCGGTTTTGCTATCAGCTGCTTATTGAGGGTGATGCAGTTTTTTGCCACATGGCAGACGCCCCAACGGGTCTTCATCTGCCGCACCTGGATCTTTGGTTTCCCCGGCAGGATATCCGCGAAAAGCGGATAAATTTCATCACTCACCGCGTTAAACGCGGCCAAGCACTGGGCGTCGGTATATTCTGTGTCCGCCGCCTGCGCCTGCGCCTTCCGCACGGCGATCCGGGCGCGCGCCGCCTCGATCCACGCGGCCCGTGAGGCGACAAACCGGTCGATTTCCCCGGTCGGCGCGCGTTTGGGCGCGGAGACGCGCACCTCCCCCTCCCCGGTGACGCGCAGGTTCAGGTTCTTGACCCGCTTATAGGTAAGTTCATAAGTGATTGTGCCAACGCTGCGCCGCATCGCGATCCCCCTCCTTGTTTTTACAATCTTAAACCTTGCCATTAAACTCTGTCAACCGGGATTGACAAAACAGCTCCCCTCAGTTATAATATCCCTTACATTTCACCGTGAAGGAGTTTATGATGGCATTGCAATTCTGGTTCTTCTAAGTTTCCTCGCCGTACATACACCAAAAAGGCCTGTGACGGGTTTTGTTGTTTTACGTATCCGGGAAATTTCAGCAGAGAATCAGCGCGGCTGACCGCTTCATGGGAATGCTGTCTCTTTCTGTCTTTTGACCGGTATGCGTAAGCGGGCCCGCATGGGAATCGTTTGCGCTTTTTTTGCGCCCGCAAAGGAGTTTTATGAACCAGACACACTGGAAACGCACCTTTTTCACCATCTGGTCGGGGCAGGCCGTCTCTCTGCTGACCAGCTCGATCGTGCAGTTCGCGATCGTCCTCTATCTCACCGATACCACCCGCTCTCCCATGGTCCTCTCAGTCGGTTACCTGCTCGGTTTTCTGCCGCAGGGGCTGCTCGGGCCATTCGCCGGCGTTCTGGTCGACCGGTGGGACCGCAAAAAGATCATGCTCACCTCCGACTTCTGTATCGCTATGGCCTGCCTTGCGATCGTGATTGTCGGGATCTTCGCCGACCTGCCGCTCTGGCTCTTCCTGCTTGTCCTATTTATCCGGTCGGCCGGTTCGGCATTCCATGCGCCGTCGCTCTCCGCCGTCACCCCGCTGCTCGTCCCCGCGGATCAGCTCACCCGATGCGCGGGGTACTCGCAGACCCTGCAGTCCGTATCGATGATTATCGGGCCCGCGCTGGCCGCGATGCTTTATGCGGCGTGGGATCTGGAAGCGATCGTCTTTCTCGACGTGCTCGGCGCGCTGGTCGGCATGGGTTCTCTTGCCGTCTGCACCATCCCCAAACTGGAGATGCGGCATACCGAACGGCCCCATATCATCCGGGAAGCGCTCGATGGCCTGCGCGTCCTGCGTTCGCATAAGGGGCTTTACGGGCTTCTGCTTGTGAGCGCGCTTTTCTTCCTGGCATTCTCCCCGGCCGGCGCGCTCTACCCGCTGCTCTCGATGGATTATTTTGGCGGGACTGCCACCCACGCAAGCATTGCGGAGATCGTCTTTTCGGTCGGGATGATGGCTGGTTCGATCCTGCTCGGCGCGTGGGGAGGCTTTTCCCGAAAAATCGTTTCAATTATCGGTTCGATCTTCCTCATGGGGGTGGCGCTTGTGCTCACCGGGCTGCTTCCGCCGTCCGGATTTGTCATTTTCGCCTTTCTTTCGGCTGTCATGGGCTTCGCCTGTCCATTTTTCTCGGGTGTTTCGATCGCGCTTTTTCAGGAAAAGGTGGAGCCGGAATATCTCGGCCGGGTGATGTCCCTTTCCACAAGCATCCTGACCCTCGCCACACCGCTCGGCCTGGCGCTTTCCGGCGCGACTGCGGAAATCATCGGCCTTGAAAACTGGTTTTTACTTGCTGGAATCGTTGTCCTCGCAAGCGGCGTTCTGTGCATCTTTGTCCCTTCGGTGCGCAACTGCGACCAATAGGGCTGCCCTGATATTGGCCCCGGGTAAAATGCCTTTTACCCGGGGCCAATATTTACGGGCGTCTCAGCCGCCTGCGCGGTCCCACCCGGGACCGCGGGGCAGCCCGGCGCACCTCACGCGCCGTGTCCGCATAGAATGGCAGGATTACATCATGAGCGGAGGCAAACGATGGCTACTCAAATCTGGGCACATCGAGGCGCGTCCTCAAAAGCGCCTGAAAATACCATGGAAGCGTTTGAACAGGCTGTTCGTGAAGGGGCCGATGGAATCGAACTGGACGTACATCTGAGCGCGGATGGAATCCCCGTCGTCATTCACGACAGCACCCTTGAGCGGGTCAGCGGTGAAATCGGGTTGGTGCACGACCGGACACTCGCACAGCTCAAACGGCTGGATGTGTCGAATCCAATCCCCGGTTACGGGATCGCCCGTATCCCGGCGCTTGCGGAAGTTTACGAGCTTATAAATCCAACTGGTTTAATCATAAACGTGGAGGTCAAAAGTGGTCTTACCACATATCCCGCCTTTGAGCAAACACTCATTGCACTCGAACGGCAGATGGGCATGCGCGGCCGCGTATTCTATTCTTCTTTTAATCCATACACGCTGATGGGGCTGCGGGAACAGGATCCGCAGGCCCAAATTGGATTTCTTTATATCGGCGGCTGGATTGACGCGCAGCAGTTTGCATTGCGTCTTGCGGCGAATGCGCTGCATCCGCCGGTCTACGCGCTGGAGGAACCCGGCTTTACCGAGGACTGCAAACGATATGGCATCGCGCTGCACACCTGGGCGGTCGAAGATGACCGCGATCTGCTCTTCGCCCGCCGCAAAGGCGTGCAGGCGGTTATTACTGACCGTCCCGCTTACACGCGGGAACTTTACGAAAAAACGCCCTTGCATCCCGTGGTATAATAGCCGCAGAGCGGCTATTATACCACGGGCTTATGGCCAGGCAGATACGCCGGTGCTCCGGCTTCCTGCCCGATGGCCAATTCACTTTATGCGTAGGAAAATTCGTGCCCGCGGCGCTGCCGTCCCAAAGCGCAATAATCCCTCGCCAAAAACATTCAAACAAAGGATGATCAATGACATGACCGAAAAGCTTTTCTATCAGGATGCTTACTGCAAAACCTTCACTGCCGCGGTGACCGGCTGCGCGCCGCGCGAGGGCGGTTACGCGGTCACGCTCGACCGCACTGCCTTCTACCCTGAAGGTGGTGGACAGCCATCCGACACCGGCACGCTTGGCGGCGTCAGGGTGTGCGGCGTACATGAAAAGGACGGCGAGATCGTCCATTATACCGACGGGCCGCTTACGCCTGGCGATCTTGTGACAGGTGAAATCGACTGGGCGCGGCGTTTCGGTTTTATGCAGCATCACACCGGAGAACACATCGTTTCCGGAATTCTGCACCGGCTCTACGGGCTTGATAATGTCGGCTTTCACATGGGACACGATGCAGTCACGATTGATTTAAATGGCGAGCTGAATGCCGAACAGCTCCGCAAAGCGGAACTGCTTGCCAATGAGTCCATCTACGCGGACCTCCCCGTAGAGGTTTCCTATCCCTCTCCGACGGAATTGGAAACTCTGCCTTACCGCAGTAAAAAAGAGCTCTCTGGCAGGGTGCGTATCGTGACCATCCCGGGCAGCGACATCTGCGCCTGTTGCGGCACGCATTGCGCCAGAACCGGCGAGGTTGGAATTCTCAAGCTGATCTCCTCTCAACGCTACAAAGGGGGCCTGCGCGTCTGGCTACTCTGCGGTGAACGCGCCGTAAATGATTACGAGGAGAAACTCTCCACCGTTTCGCGCATCGCGGCCATGCTTTCGGTAAAGCCCGCGGAAGCCTACGATGCGGTCGTGCGTCTTTCGGACGAGCTTTCCGCGCGCAAACAGGAGTTCTCCGCTTTGCAGGAGCAGCTTTTCATGCTGAAGGCGGACCGCCTGGCCGGACCGGAAAATCTGGTTGTTTTTGAAGAAAACTGTACGCCTGGTGAACTGCGCAGATTCTGTCTGATCCTTTCTGAGCGCTGCGGCGGGTTTGCCGCGGTCCTGTCCGGAAATGAAACAGACGGATGGAAATATGCGCTCGGTTCAAAATCGCAGGACGTGCGCGTGCTCTGCAAAAAATTGAACGGAGCTTTCTCCGGCCGCGGAGGCGGCACCGCCGTGCTGGCGCAGGGTTCCCTGCAAGGCCGCGGGGAAGCGATCGAATCCTTTCTTCGGACATAAAAAAGGCGTCTCCCGATTCTATTGGGAGACGCCTTTCCTTTTCCGGTTAAAGCAGCGTCCTGCGCAGCTCCTCCCCGTTTTTCGGAGAAAGCAGCGCGGGTGCGATATCAAACACGCTTCGCGCGCCGGACTCACCCTTTTGCGCGAGCCGAAAGGCCGCGCGGGCATAGGCCACGAGCACACTCGAGGTGAATTCTGGGTTCGAATCGAGAGTGAGTGAATATTCGATCAGCTGGCGGGTGCCGCTTTTGCTCTCACCTGAACGCATCACAAAGCCGCCGTGCGGGATGCCTGCATGATCGCGCTGGAGTTCTTCCTCGGTGATAAAAGTCACGCTGGTGTCATAATCCGCGAAGTAGTTAGGCATCTCCTTGATCTCCGCTTCAATCCGCGCAAGGTCAGCGCCTTCCTGCGCAACCACAAAGCATTCGCGGGTGTGCTTCTGCCGGGTGGAAAGCGAGGGGCGCGAACCGGAACGGACCGCTTCGATCGCTTCCGGAACCGGGACGGTATACTGAACGGCATTTTTGACCCCTTTCACCCGGCGGATTGCATCCGAATGGCCCTGGCTGACACCGCGTCCCCAGAAGGTATAGGTGTCGCCGTCCGGCAGGATCGATTCCGCATAGATGCGGTTCAAGGAGAAAAGGCCCGGATCCCAGCCCACCGAAATAATGGAAATGTGATTACCTTCCTTGGCCGCCGCGTCCACCGCCGCGAAATATTCCGGAATTTTCGCATGGGTATCGAAGCTGTCAATCGTGCAAAAATCCCTTGCAAACCGCGGGCCCTGTTCCGGCAGGTCGGTTGCCGAACCGCCGCAGAGGATCATTACGTCAATTTTATCCCGCATCGACGCCGCGTCATCCACATGCAGCGCCTTGACGCCTGTTACCGCAAGCTTCACCTGCGACGGGTCGCGCCTGGTGAACACCGCAGTCAGTTCCATGTCCGGGTTTTTCGTGACGGCAAGCTCAACGCCGCGTCCAAGGTTGCCATAACCCACAATGCCAATCCGAATTTTGTTTTCCATATAGTTCCTCCCTATCTGTATTCCATGGGGTCCATGGATTTGTATGCTTCTTCCGCCGATCGAAGGCCGCCCAATTCCAAGCCTGCCCGACGCGCCATCTCCGCGACCAGCCGCACATCCTTCGCCAGTAAAGCATCCGGCATCGGCGGCTGTTCCCCGCGCAGGACAGCCAACGGGTCAGCGATCCGCTCAAAGCCGGAAAGGCACTCGAGCAGATATTCTTCCCCAATGCCGAACGACGCGGCCAATTCACCGGTCTCCCCGACCGATCGCCGCAGCTGCGCCGCAAGCGACCGGCACAGCAGCCGCATCGCGCGGCCGCGTCCAGATGGCCCCATATAGCGGCAACCGGGCGCGAAACAGCGGATGAGCGGCTGCGCTTCGGCAAAGGCCCTGCTGCTGCCGCCCGCGAAACAGAGAAAATCATCTGCCAGCCCGTCCCGTCCAAACACGCCGCAGTCGAGATAAAGCGCTCCGCGCCTGCGCATCTCATTGGCAATCATATGTGCCAGCGCCGGGCTTGTGTCGGTCAGGTCGATAAAGATCTTCCCCTCCCGGATGTATTCCGCCACGCTATTTAAAAGCAGGGTCAGCTCCCGCGGCGATTCGAGCGCGAGGATTACCCTGCCGCACCGGTCAATAAGCTCCGCCGCCGTCGGCAGCATCCGCAGGCCGTCCGGCAGGGCGCGGCCGTCCGGATCGTAGGCAAACAGGTTGCACGCGGTCTTGCCGAGCAGATGCTCCGCCACGGCTTTCCCGTCACGGGAAAGCCCGATGATCCCCACATTCATCCCATTTGCCCCCCTTTTATCCATATGTATTCAGTATAACAGATTTTCCAGCCGCCGAAAAGACCGGAAAAAGCCGCCGCAAAAAATTTGCGGCGGCTTTTGGCTTCGCCATAAGCCCTCTTACGGGTTGATCGAATAGTTCGGAGCTTCTTTTGTGATATAGATGTCGTGCGGATGACTCTCCTTAAGGCCGGCGCCGGTGATTTTGATGAACTGCGCCTTCTCGTGCATCTCAAGGATATTCGCGCATCCAGTATAGCCCATACCAGCGCGCAAGCCGCCGACCAGCTGGTAAATTGTATCCGAAACAGGTCCCTTGTATGGCACGCGGCCTTCGACGCCTTCGGGGACAAATTTTTTCTTGTCCTCTTGGAAATAGCGGTCGCCAGAGCCCTCGTTCATCGCGGCGAGCGAACCCATGCCGCGGTAAACCTTGAAGCTCCTGCCCTGGTAGATCTCGATGTCTCCCGGGCTTTCGGCACAGCCCGCGAGCAGCGATCCGAGCATAACGGTGGAGGCTCCCGCCGCCAGCGCCTTGACCACATCGCCCGAATATTTGATACCGCCGTCCGCGATGACCGGAATGCCGTACCTGGCCGCAGCGCAGGCCGCGTCGTAAACCGCGGTGAGCTGCGGCACGCCGATGCCGGCGACCACACGGGTGGTGCAGATCGATCCCGGGCCGATGCCGACCTTGATCGCGTCGGCACCCGCGTTGATGAGATCCTCGGTGGCGCGGGCTGTTGCAACGTTGCCCGCGATGACCGGAATGTTCGGATATTTTGCCTTGATCTGTTTGAGGGTATCAAAAATCATGATGTTGTGGCCGTGCGCCGAATCGAGCACAAGCACATCAACCGAAGCCTTGACAAGTTCGTCCACCCGATCCATGAAATCATGGGTGATGCCGATGGCCGCGCCGACCAACAGACGCCCATCCTTGTCGCGGGCGGAGTTCGGATACTGAACCGCTTTTTCAATATCTTTGATGGTGATGAGCCCGCGCAGGCAGAAATCGTCATCCACCAGCGGCAGCTTTTCGATTTTGTGCTTGCGCAGAATCTGGCGGGCTTCGTCCAAGGTGGTTCCCACCGGCGCGGTGACCAGGTTTTCCTTGGTCATGACCTCCTTGATCTTCAGGCCGTAATCCTCCAGAAAACGCAGGTCACGGTTGGTGAGAATCCCGACGAGCTTGCCGTTTTCACAGATCGGGACGCCGGAAATTTTATATTTTCCCATGATCTCGTCCGCATCGTAAACCAGATGCTCGGGCGAAAGGTAAAACGGATTGGCGATAACGCCGTTTTCGGAGCGCTTGACGGTGTTGATTTCATCCGCCTGCTCTTCGATGCTCATATTCTTATGGATGACGCCGATGCCGCCTTCACGGGCAATCGCAATCGCCATCTTCGATTTGGTGACCGTGTCCATTGCCGAGGTGAGGAACGGCGCGTTCAGCCGGATTCCCTTCACAAGGTCGGTGGAGATGTCCACATCGGCGGGCACCACATCCGAACGCGCCGGAACCAGCAGCACATCGTCAAAGGTCAGCCCTTCTTTGGTAAACTTCTCTGTCACGTTTGTATTTAACATACGTCCTCCAATCCATTTCACGTCGCGTTTTCGCCTCAAATTTATTTTTACTATCATAGCATTTCCTGTGTGCACAATCAATAGTCTTTATTGACAAAATTTGTGTTATTTTCTAAAACGCTCGACATGAAACGCGCAGTAGTATGACTAACCCTCCGCATGGCGCGCCCGGTAATCCGCCAGCAGCAGATCGACCATCCGGCCATAACTCTGGGTGCCATCCTGCTGGTTGTTCACCTTGAGATAGGTGTCGTTCACCGCCTCGGAAACGGCCGCCACCGGGCCTTCATGCTTTTCCCAGTAGGTGTTGTTGTAAGCGAAATCCCGCCGTACGCCATCCGAAAGGGTATCGTTCACCTGGCAGAAGGCGTTGTAATCGACGCTGTAAAGCCGGTTGATCGAATGCACCAGCGCCAGCATCACGCCACTGTAGGTAAACTGCGGATCTCCGCTTTTTTCACAGGCGAGATAACCGATGAAGTTTGCTTCATCCTCGCGCATGAATCCACGCGTGTGCGCCAGTTCATGGCAGATGGTCGCCGGGATGGTGTAGTCCGGAGCCGCGATATTGACATTCGCCTCGTAGGTGTACGGCGAAAACACCCCGGTGATCTGAGTCAGCGACATCCACCAACTGTTCATCACCGGCTTTGGGTTGATCGGCAGGTCAGGCAGAACGCTGTAATCCTCCGAAAGCTTCCCAAACGATGCGCGCGCTTCCCGCGCCGTGGCATAATACCCCGTTTCCAGCCGCATCACGCCGTTTTCGTCCTCCGGCATCTGCGCGCGCAGCTCATTCGCGCGGCCGGCAAGTTCGGAACAGAGCGCCGCCAGTTCCTGCACCGGGGAATCGCGCACATCAAGGCCGCTGAAAGCGGTGAACTCCGGCCGGTAATAGTTGAGGCCGCAGAGGATGATAAAAGCGAACAGAATACAGCTCAAAAGCTTTGCCATCCGCCCGATGAGCAGGCCGATCCGGGCGGGCGGCGCATCTGTTTTTCTCTCCCGTTTGATCAGGCTGCGGATCACCAGAAAAAGCAGCGCGAACACCCCAAGGATCATCAGGCAGATAAGAAGCTCAATGAGCGAAAACGGCAGAAGCGACGTAAGCCCGCCCCAAACGCGCACCATCCAAGGATAGATCCCGCTGGAATAGAGTTTCTCGGTCATTTCGGGGCTCTGCCGCGCGAGAAGCACCAGGCAGATGCCCACCGGCCCCGGCAGGAGCAGCCACCAGCGTTTTAAAAAGGAAAAGATGGGGTTATATATATGTAACTTCGTCTCATTCATAGGACCACCACCGTAATCCCGTGGTTACAGCGGGAATAGTCCCGATCGCGGGAAAGTTCCGGACAGAGGCCGATAGCGCGCCTCGCAGCCGCATCAAATGGAGAAAAATCCTCGCCTGACACGAATTCTTTCACCATACCGGTATTTTTCATCGCGGAAAGACGGCGGTGGACTTCCGCCTTGATCCTTCCGCCCGAACCGCTCGAGCCATAACCGTGGATCAGCTTGACCGCAGCGAGACGCTGTGCTTTCGCAGAGCGGATTGCCTGGCTCATGCGGGAGATTGCCGTGTCGACGGTGGGCATTCCGCTCTCCAGGTTGACAGTCAGGATAGACATGCTACTCCACCAGCTCCATGCAGGTTTTTGCGTCGAGGGCAAAGTCCATGCCCGCCATGCTGTCTTCGAGCTGCTCCACCGTTGAACAGCCGACGATTGCCGCCGCAGGCAGCGGATTTGAAAGGATATAGGCCAAACTGATCTGCGCGGCCGTTTTTCCTGTGCGGGCGCACAGCGCCATCACCTGCTCGAACCGCTCCCGGTTCTCGGGGCTGTCGAACCGCAGCGCCACGCGCGGTTTCAGCTCCTGCCCCGCGGAAAGCTTGGAAAAATAACCCGCGCTCTGGGACGCATAGGCCATCACGGGAATTTGGTTCTTCTGGTAAGCCGCATATTCGGCTTCATTCATGGTGACCAGCGACGGGTCTCCCCAGAGTTCCGGGGTGGTTCTGGCAATGCTCCACTGGATCTGCGAAACAGCAAACGGTGTTTTGCCGTGGGCTTTCGCGTAAGCGTTCGCTTCGTCGATGCGCGCCGCGGTCCAGTTCGACGCGCCGGCAGCGCGGATCTTTCCCGCTTTGACCAGCTCATCCAGGCAGTCGATAATCGGGCCGACCGGTTTGGTGGGATCATCCCGGTGCAGGAAGTAGATATCCACATGGCCGACGCCGAGCTCCTTCAGGCTGGTTTCCAAATCGCTGCGGATACACTCCGGCGTAACCCGCTTCTCGGCGGGATGATTCATATTGTGATGCGCACCCTTGGTGATCAGCACGATCTTGTCGCGGTTGCCGCGCGCCTTCATCCAGCGGCCGACAACCCCTTCACTGTGGGCATAGGCCCCTTCCATGTCGCCGCAGCGTATCTTCCCGTAAATACGTGCGACGTCGATGGAATTCCCGCCGAGCGCAACATAACGGTCCATCAGCGCAAAGGCAGTTTCCTCGGAGATACTCTCCCCAAAATGATCCGCCCCTTTGACGATTTTCGCCATACGGATAACGCCGTCCGCCGCCTGGACGTCCAGGAATTTCATATGCAGCCCTCCAAAAAATGAATGTGGTTCCGGTTTGTCTCTTTTTTATTATAAAGCCGGTGATCAGGATTTACAAGCGAAGGATTTTGTCCCAACTGTTAAAAATCCTGGTCCGGAAATTTCCAGATGTTTGCAGTTCATTTACAAAGGATTCACATTTCCCGGCATTGAAATTTTGGCCGCGAGGTGGTACACTAGACTATAAAGAATTTAAAAAAAGGTGAGCGTATGAACGACAGCGATCTGATCCGAGTCATATCCTTTAATCTGAAACGGGATTTTGGATTTGCTTTCAACCATTCGCACCGGTGGATGGAACGGCGCGCACTGGCCGCGCAGTTCATTCGGGACAGCGGCGCGACCATCATCGGTGTGCAGGAGCTTCTTCCCAGCATGCGCGAAGATGTCCGCAGCCTGCTCTCAGGCTACAGCATCCTCGGCTTCGGGCGGTTCTCCGGCCGTAAGCCCAAAAATGACGAACATAGCGATATCATCGTGAAAAATGAAGACGCCAAGGTCAACCTCTGCAAGACCTTCTGGCTTTCCAAAAATCCGGAGCAGCTCAGCCGGGCTTATTACGCGGTGTTTCCGCGTATCTGCACCGTGGCCGAAGTCTATGTCAAAAATGTCGGCTGCACCATCCGGGTGTTCAACACCCATCTCGACCACGTCTGCGGTTTCGCCCGCACGCTCGGCATTAAGGTAATCCTCGACTATATGGAAAAGTATAACCAGGAAAGCCCCATGCCCACCGTTCTGATGGGAGATTTTAACTGCAAGCCGAACAGCAGGCCGGTACGCATGCTGCGGGAACGCATCTCAGAATATTATCCCGACCTGCATCTCACCGACGTCTACCAGAGTTTTGACCCCGCCTCGCTTTCCAATACGCTTCACAACTTCAGCGGGAAAGTGAAGCCCGGCGCCTGCCCGATCGATTATATCTTTGTCTCGGATGATTTTGAAGTGATCGATTCGCGGATATTCACCGACCCCATTGACGGACGGTATCCTTCCGATCACTATCCTCTGCTGGCTACCCTGCGTCTCAAAAAAAAGCCCCGGGACAACAGCCAAACCGCATAAACAAAACAGCCGGCGACCGTAGTCGCCGGCTGTTTTCGAGCCTGTAAATCAGTTCTTGCGGATGAAGGATTTGCAGTCGGTGCACTGGTCCACGGTCGGGTTATTCTCATGGGTACCGATCTTGACGCAGTTCAGGGAGCAGTAGTCCGCGCTGGAGCAGTGGTTGGCACACTGCTGAACGGTGCATTCGATGCTGTGGTTCGCTTTGCAGTTGTCCATAAAAGACGCCTCCTTAACAAGTTTTATGCGTATCGCAAACGGGGACGCAAACAGCGGTTTACGTCAATGATAGTTTACCCTGGTTTACATGGATTATAAGCGGAGATTCCTCATTTCGCATCGTTTACAAATTGGCTAAAAACTAGTCGCAAACTATGGGTTGATGCGATTTACCGCCAATGTTATAATATCCCCGTAAAGTTTCTGTTAGGAGTCTTTGTATGAAAAAATTTTTACTGGCAGCGGGCGTTCTCGTGGCTTTGCTGTGCGCGGCAGCCGCCCTGTCTGTTTTGGCCGGCTGTACCGCGCGGGAGGGCTCTGAAACTTCGGATAAGCCTGGCTCGGGCGTTTCCCCCTCCCAGGAATCCTCCGGAGCGGCCCAGCTTCCGGATGCCTCCAGCACCGTTTCGGTCGACCCAGCGGCGCGCCTTCCCCTTGAAAACTACAGTTACCGCGCTGCCGAGCTGCAGAATTATTGTTCGATGGGCGCGCAGTTTTATACCGACCACATGGGCAGCGACGTCCGCGACGTTCCCTACGATCTTGCCGCCGCCATCTATAAATACCGGGATTACCATAACGCCCTGATTTTCGATACCAATTTCACAGATATTTTGGAGCTTGATCCCGCTATCCTTATCGAAATTGCCGCTTCCCAAGCGCCGCATATCGACCTGTATTCAGATGCGTTCGCAAACGTATCGACCGAAAATGAAATAAAAAAATTCTTTGTGGAGCGGTACGAGGGCGGACAGGAGCTCAGCCTGCTCTCCTACGGCGAGGACGTCCGTGCCAAAGCCGCGGAACTTTTCGGCGATTCCTATGAACTGCCGCGCGCGGACGGGCTGCGTATCCGTTACAACGCCGAAATCGACCTCTACTATCTGGAGGGCCCTACCGCCGCGCTTTCGACCGATTACCCGGTGGTTGTCGAGTGGAAGCGCATTGGGGACAGCTACACAGCCAAGATCATTCGCCTCTCCTTCTGGGAGTTCCGCGGTTCCTGGTCCACACCGGACGGTTCATGGGAAAGCAGTGAAAACTGCTCCATTTCCGAGGTGCGTGAATATGTCAATTCGAACTTCCACTCTTTCCCGCAGGATACTTATGTGCTGACCGGGCGGGACCGGCAGTCACTGCGCGTGACCGGCTACAAGAAAGGCGTTTGAGTATCTTTTATCGCTTTGTATAAAAATGGGCCATATGCCTAAATGGGCCATATGCCTAAGCTGTGGCCATTGCAATAAAATCGGGCGGCCGTCTTATAAGACGGCCGCTTTTTCGCTGCCTGTTTTTTCGTATACCGTTTCCCCGTCCTTGATGGTCCGGAGCACTTGGATGTTCCTGATTTCCATGGGGTTCACCCGCAGCGGGTTTCTGTCCAGGATCACGAGATCCGCACGCTTGCCCGCTCTGATCGAACCCTTTGCATCCTCCTCAAAATATTGCCATGCGGCATTGACCGTGACCGCTTCCAGCGCTTCATACGGAGTGATGCATTCCGCCTGCGATAGTTTTTCACCGTCTTTCGTCACCCGGTTAACCGCGCACCAGATGGTAAAAAGCATATCCGGCGGCACAACCGGCGTATCCTGATGAAAGGTAAAGTTCACTCCGGACCGCAGGGCAGAGCCAGCCGGACTGATCCTCGCGCCCCGCTCGCGGCCAAAATTTTTGAGATGCGTGTCGCCCCAGTACCAGGTGTGCGCCGCAAAAAACGAAGCAGTCATCGAAAGCCGCCGCATGGCCGTGAGCTGGTCTGGACGGACAAGCTGCGCGTGGATCATCACCGGGCGGATGTCGCGCTGCCGCTGCGCGTGCGCCTGTGCGTAGGCGTCGATCATCTGCTGCGCCGCCGCGTCGCCGTTGCAGTGCGCCAGGATCTGCAGGCCTTCCGATTCGGCAATGCGCATAAACTCCCGCATCTGCCCATCCTGATAGACCGGATAGCCCCGGTAATCACCGTCATCTGAGCCCTCATATGGCCGGCTCATCCAAGCGGTGCGCCCCTGCGGCGAACCGTCCAGGAAAACCTTGTAGCCCCCGATCTTCAGGCGGTTCTGATACCGGTTTACAAATTGTGGATTTTCCCGCACCAGATTTTTGCACAGGTTCAGGTCGATATAGCTCACAATGTCAAGTTTCAAGGCGTTTTGTCCTGCCATAAGCTTTAAAAGCCGCCACTCGTCCGCGCGGGTCAGTCCGTCCTGCACCGTTGTGATACCATAACGCAGATACGCATCCTGCGCACGGCGCATCTGGCTGCACTGCTCTTCCAGGGTTGGCTGCGGGAGTCCTTTGATACCGGTGAAGGCGGTTTCCTCCAAATATCCGTCCGGTTCTCTTCCATCCGGCAGCCGGCCGATGTGGCCGCCCTGCGGGTCGGGCGTCTGTGCTGTCACGCCGATTTCATGCAGCGCCAATGTATTCGCGACGCCCATATGCCCGGATGCGTGCGAAATCAGCACCGGATGTTCTCCGCATGCCTGATCCAGCAAGGTCTTATCCGGATGGCGGCCCTCTTTGAGGTCGTTCTGGTCGTAGCCAAATCCGCTGATCCATTCCCCTTTACGCAAATTGTTTTCATTTTGGAAGCGGCAGATCCGCTCCGCAATCTCCTCAAAGCTTTTACAGCCTTCGAGCGAGACGAGCGAAACCGTCTTTGCGTAAGCTGTGATGTGACTGTGCGGATCGATGAAGGCGGGGAGCAGCGTATGCCCCTGCAAATCGCAGAGGGCGGTGTCCCGGCCGCTTCTGGCAAACAGCGCTTCCCTGGTGCCAACAGCGCGGATGACACCATCTTCGGTCAGCACCGCGTCCGGCATGCCGCCCGGCTCCATGGTCAGAATATCGCCATTATAATAGATGGTTTTTTTCATGAATCTCCCTTTCTTCCCCGAAAATTGGAACTCCGCTTCACCGGGAAAACCGGCAAAGCGGAGGATGTAAAATAATTTCAGCATTCAGTTTGCGTTTTTCAGCCGCAGCCGCAGCTTATCGGCAATCATTGCGACAAATTCAGAGTTGGTCGGCTTGCCTCTTCCGTTGTGGATGGTATAACCAAAATAACTGTTCAATGTGTCCACATCGCCCCGGTCCCATGCAACCTCGATTGCGTGCCGGATCGCGCGCTCTACACGGGAGGGTGTGGTATCAAACTTTTTCGCAACGGTCGGATAAAGAAGCTTTGTCACCGAGTTGATGATCTCAGGCTGTTTGACCGCCAGCATGATCGATTCCCGCACATAATGATAGCCCTTGATATGCGCCGGAACGCCAATCTGATGGATAATCTCCGTCACCATCAGTTCCAGGTCCGGTTCGCCTTTTGCCTCGCGTTCACCGATCGTCTTTCCTGCGCCCGCGGGAAGTCCGGCCAGTTTCATGATGCGCTCGACCATGATGTCCACGTCGAAAGGCATCAGGAAAAAGTAACAGGCGCCGGCAGTCATAATCTCCTGCTCAAGCATCGGGCTGCTGAAAGACGAAGTGATCATAAAGCGGGGTTCGACAGCCAGCTCCATTTCCCTGACCGAATTCATTACGCCGATAGCGTCAAGCCTTGGCATGAAGATATCCATCAGGACAACGCGCGGAAGGGTTTCACCAATCAGCTGCGCAACAGCGAGACCATCGCGAGGGGCAATGACGGTTTCAAAACCGTAACCCTTCAGCAAAGATGCGCATTTACTGCAATAATCGCCTCCTCCTTCAACAATCAGAACTTTTGCATGTTCCTTCATCTTTTTTCCTCCATCTTGTCGTCTCCCTGAATGCTATCTTAGCACTTTATCTTAATCTTTTCAACATCTTTCCACAAATTTTCCTCCAAAATTTCAACGTATTTTTCACCATAAAATTGGTTAGTTTTGCGTTATTTTTTTGGTGTATTTTCGACATTTTTCGACATTTTATCCATATTTTCGGCAAATATCCCGTACCCTCGAGTCGGATCGTTGACGAAAACATGCGTAACCGCACCCACTAACTTGTTATTTTGCACAATTGGGCTTCCGCTCATCCCCTGAACGATTCCACCGGTTTTGGTTAAAAGTTCTGGGTCAACCACGCGAATTACCATATTTTTTGTCGGATTATTTTCCGCGATGCTAACTTTTTCTATATTAATCGTATACTCTTTGGGGTCCCCATCGTCAAGTGTGCACCAGATGGTCGCCGGACCTTCTGTCACTTCGTATCTCATAGCCAGCGGAATTGCCTCGGAATGCGACGGAATATCCGTCCCAACACCGAAAATTCCAACCTGAGAATTGATGAGCAGCTCGCCTTTCTTCTGTCCGGAAAAACTCCCGCGCAGTTCGCCCGGCAGGCCGCTCTCGCCGCGATGCACTCCCGTGATATTCACATCCACGATTTCTCCCGAATGCAACGGCATGATATCCCCTGTATCCACATCGCAGATCGCGTGTCCAAGCCCTGCAAAAACATGGTTAATCGGGTTATAATAGGTCATGGTACCAATGCCGGCGGAGGAGTCGCGTACCCAAATGCCCGCCCTGTAGGTCCCATCGTCGCTCTGAACCGGATTTAAAAAGCAGCTCATCTCTGTCCCGGCCCGCTCAAAGGAAACTTTGACCGGATTGCCCGCGCAAGAGGAGACGATCGCTCCAACATCTTCATTTGTCTGTACCGCCCGCCCGTCGATTGATTTGATGATGTCCCCCACCTTGAGGCCAGCCGCTTTCGCTGGGTTGGAGGATGTCCCACCGCTTGCGATATCGCTCATCCCCACAACCAGCACGCCTTCGGTAAACATCTTGATGCCGAATGGATTTCCGCCGGGGACCACCATCTCCCGGTCGACCACCTGGACCTGTACCTGTTTGACTTCGATGCCATACGGAAGCTTGAGATCCACATTATAACTGTTGCCCGGTGAGGAATATGCTTCCACAGGCAGGCTTCCGCCGCTCGATGAAGTTTTGATCGGAAGCGTGGAATTGATGCTCAGGGTTTCGCCCGCGACCACATAATAGTGATCCGGCAGGATTGCCTGCGTATAAAGTGCGATCGACTGCACGGCGACAATTGCCAGAGACAACGCGCCGGCAAATCGTTGATATTGCTTTCTCATTGGATTATCCCCCTACTTGCTCATTCAAAAAATTTTTTTGTACGCATTTAATCTTCCACCGTGTAATCTGATTATTTCGGGGAATAACTGCAAGACTTTTTGGCGATCGAAAAATTTCGGCGTGAAACACCCATGCGCATTGCCATGGAGGATTTTTCTTTGCCTGTCTGGAAGATCTTTCTTTTCTGTGCTATAATTTATTTATAAAAAATGGGGCGGTGAAGTGATGCGGGTTGCAATTGTCGGTTCACGCGAAGCCGGCGGGTTTACGGTGGATGGCATGATCCCCCATATCCCGCAGAATACATCCGAGCTGGTGAGCGGCGGCGCCGCCGGAATTGATACGATCGCGGAACAAGCGGCGCGGGCCCTTGACCTGCCTATCACCATATTCGCGCCCGATTACGGCGCGAACGGCAAACTGGCCCCGCTCATCCGCAATCAGAAGATCGTCGATTACGCCGACCTGGTGCTCGCCTTTTGGGACCATCACTCGCGCGGCACAGCCTATACGCTCAATTACTGTATACAGACCCACAAACCCTTCCGAATTATTGGGCTGCATCCCTGAAATTTTTCAAAATAAAGATTCTAAAAAGTGCGCGCTTTCCCCGGCGGAAAGCGCGCACTTCCTATAGGAGCTTGTTGTCCACGCCGGAACGGTCGATTTCACAGCCAACCACAACATTATAGCCACACCCAGTAAACACCGTTTCCCAGTCCGAAGCATGCTCCTGATAGTATTCCGGCAGACGCTGCTTCACCAGTTGGGTGAGCCCGAGCGGGTCGTATCCCTGTCCCTGGGTGGCATGGATCGCGCTTTCAATTTCCCGGCGGATGTCCCGTGCCTGCAGCGCGGCGGCGTACCGTTTCTGTTCCGCCGTCATTCGGTCACCGGTATTGAGCACCGTTTCATACGCGCCGGAATGCACCTCCACCGCAATGTGAAATACAAGGGTATCCCCCATTCGTTCCGGAATTACCCGCGCTTTTACACGGTTGGTCACCGCCGCGACAATACCAAGGTTTTCATCGGCAACCGAAAGCGCGGTATTCTTGATTTTTCCCTTCACCCATGCAAGCCCGCGGGTCTGCTGTGGATTCAGCAAATGGACCAGGCGGTCGCCTGAGAATACCGCCGAACCGGCAAGCTGGATTTCCGGCTTGCCGCTTTCCTTTTGGTCCGATTTTGTATCTGGCGTATCCGTTTTTTCCCCATTTGGAAGAAATGTCTCCTGTGCTTTGGAGGGGTCCTCCCGGGAGGAGCCGCCTTGCGCTTCGGAGGAGGACGCAGCAGCTGTTTCCCCGCTGAGCTCCACCAATGCGAGCGTCCCGGAGGAATAGTCGCTGTGGATCGCGCCGACCAGATCCATCAGCCGGCTTTCCGGTGCAAAGCCGTTCTGCCGCGCGTTTTGGATGATGTCCAGAATCCGGTCCGCCGTGAGCGCGGGGTCCTTTTCCTGCGCCATCAGCAGGTTTTCCGCCTTGTCCTTCACAACCGCAACCGTCACCGCCGGAGTGATCTGATGGTTTGCATTGAAGAAGTCCAGAACCTCATTGACTCCTTCACGGGCGGCATCCTCCCCGATGAGGATCAGCCGGCAGCTTCCAAAAAACAGCGATTTTCCGCGTTTGACCGCAGCCCGGCTGAAAAGGTCGGTCAGCGTCCCGCCGCCCTCCTGAAGCAATTCGGACGAGGCCGGCGGTTTATCCCCATCCTGTGTCTGACCGGCCAGCTGGAGAACCGCGGTATATAAGCCTTCCTCCGTACGGTCGACCGCAACCGCTTCGACCACACCGCGGTCATTAAGCCGTACACTGTTCATGCAGCCAGTCAGCAGCGCTGTCAGGAGCAGGGTAATGAGCAGTGCCCGTTTCATACGGATTTCCCCCCTTTTTTTAAAAACAGCGCCGTGATCAGCGGGATCAGGACCACAAGAACGCCGAACGGAACCCCGTTCATCAACAGCCTGCCCGCTTCATTCAGATACCGCATGTCGGTTGAGGTGAAAAAGGCCAATCCCCCTGCCCCCACTGCTACGATGGCCGCCGCGGCCGCGTACGGAAGCTTATGAAAAATCCTGCGCAGGCAGACGAGCGCGCAATAGAGATAGGCAGCCGCGCGCAGAAACGCCACGCACACCCACATGGCGATATGCAGGATATCAAGCCGTCCAAATACCGAAATCTGAGCCACTGTCGCGGCAGTATAGAGCGGGAAAAGACGGGTTTTGGCATAGTCGCCCAACGCGGCCAGCACCGAAAAGGATAAAATCTCATAGAAAATGGCCGCCAGAACGACATACCAGATAAAAGTCTTTCCACTTCCTTTCCCGGCGCGGGAGCATAACAGGATAAAGACGACGGCTTCGGCATTGGCGGTGACCGCCTGCATGGTACCCGAAAAAACCGCTTCCTCTCCCTCCAGAAACGGGCTGACCACGTTCACAAGATCCATCTCCGGGATAAGCGCGCCGCAGATCAGCGCAATGACCGCCAGCATCAGGATAAAGACAAACACGCCGAATCGTGAAAACGCCTCCAGTCCCAGCCGGGCGGCGTAGGCCGCGGCCGGGATGAGGCACAGAAGGAAGATCCACGGCGGGGCGTTTTGATAGACTGTGCTGGTCATGAAGAATTCAAAGTGGCTCGCTGTATATCCTGCCATGAGAATGCAAAAGGTGCCGTAGCAGGCGCTGACCAGCACGCCGTAAAAGCGGCTGGCCGAAAATGCGGCGGCCAGTATATCCTGTCCTCCTTTCCTGCAAAGCCAGAGGTATGGCAATATGAGAAGAAGGGTTGCCGCGGCGGCCAGCAGGATGGTGAGCAGCGCGGTGGAACCGGAGACCGCCTGCCCGGATTTCGGGATAAAGGTGAACAGTGTGAAAAGCCTGCTCACAAACAGCAGCATCACAAGCTGTGCGCCGGAAATATCACGGATCTTTCCCTGCAAATACTATTCCTCCTTTGCCTTGTCATCCCGGATGTCGCTCCCGGCCAGGTCCTGTACGCGCAGATCCTCCCTGGCAAGTGTCCGCCAGCTCCAACGAAAGAGCACATCCCGCATCGAATAGAGTGAAAACGGTGTGGCGGGCGCTGTGGCAGGCACGCCAAGCGGATTCACCGCGCACAGATTCACCAGCACCGCGCACATGCCGAGCGCGATTCCAAAAAGCCCGGTCAGCCCACCAATAAGGATAAAAGCGAAGCGAAGGATGGTGACCGGTTCGTAAAGGGATGGCACAACAAACGAGCTGATCGCAGTGATTGCCACGACCATCACCATCGGCGAACCGATGATACCCGCGGTTACGGCCGCGTCCCCGATGACCAGCGCGCCCACAATGCTCACCGCATGGCCGACCGCGCGCGGCATGCGAAGCCCCGCTTCCCGCATGATCTCATAGATGAAAAAAATGACCAGGGCTTCGATCATCAATGGGAACGGGGTTGATTCCTCGCTGGCGACCAGGCTCATGAGCAGCGTGTCGGGCAGAAGCTCCGGATGGAAGGTGCCGACCCCGACATAAAGCCCTGGCAGGAGGATCGAAAAGAAAAATGCCGCATATTTAAGCCAGCGGATGAAAGTGGCGAAATACGGCCGGTGGGAATAGTCGTCGGCGCTCTGAAAATTCTCATTGAAGAGGTATGGAACAATAAGCGCATAGGGCGTGCCATCCATCAGGATTCCGATTCTGCCCTCCGCGACCTTCGCACAGAGGGTATCCGGCCGTTCGGTATAGCCGACGCCCGAAAAAAGCGAGAGCGGTTTGTCGTCCAAAAACGGCTGGATATAGCCGGTTTCGAGCACCACATCGATCTTCACCTTGGAAAGCCGGTATTTCACCTCCCGCAAAAGCGCGGGCGAAACCATATCCTTCAGATAGACCAGCATGCAGTCGGTACGGCTTTTGGTGCCGAGTTCGAACATGTCGAAAATGAGGTCGGGCGATTTGATCCTGCGCCGCAAAAGCGACATGTTTGGGCGCAGCATCTCGATGAAGCCCTCCTGGCTGCCGCGCACATTGACCTCGCTCGTCGGCTCGCCCACCGAGCGGCCGGAAAAGCCCTGAATGCCGAAAACCGAACCGGCTTCGATCCCGTCAATGAGCAGCACGACAAAGCCGGACATCATAAACCGGAACAGTTCGGCATAGGTATGGATTTCCTTCTGGTCGGGCGCCATCAGCGACTGGCGGCGCACCCATTCAAAAACCGCCTGCGGCGACGGGTTTTCCAGCTTTACGGTGGTCAGCGGCAGGGCAAAGATTTTGGAAAAGGTCGCGGTTGAAACCATGCCTTCGCACATCAGCATTGCGCACGGCACGCCGCACACCTCGAGCTCATGGATGACAAGATCACCCGAATCCGGGAACATCGCGCGCACGTCGATCAACCTCTCGAGCAGGCTGGATTCCAGCTTTTTCTCGAGCGCATCGTTTGCCTGCGGCGGAATATATGCCTGCGGCGGCGCAAACAGGTTTTTCCATTTCTGAAACATCTGCAGTCCTCACAATCATAGAAAGTCGCTGTTTACATTATTATTGCCAATCCATCCGCCGGAATATCCGCGTACCGGCGGGTCACACTATTTTTTGTATGACTTAAGATTGGGAGGTCTGCTACCTTTATGTTGATCGTCTTTATCCGGGTGCTCATTATTTATGCGCTCATCATCGTCAGCCTGCGCCTGATGGGAAAACGCCAGCTTGGTCAGCTGCAGCCGTCCGAACTGGTGGTCACCATCCTCGTTTCAAACATTGCGACGATGGCCATTGAGGACGCCAACGTCCCGCTCATCGGAGGCATCATCCCCATCCTGACGCTCGTCTCCTTCGATGTGGTCATCTCCGCCATCACATTGAAATTCCGCAAGGCGCGCCGCTTCATCTCCGGGACGCCCCGCGTCATCATCCGGGACGGAAAAATCGACCAGCAGGAACTTAAGGAGCTGCGTTTCACCATCGACGATATGATGGAGCAGCTCCGCGGGAACAATATCTTCGATATCCGTGACGTGGCTTTTGCCATCGTTGAAACAACCGGAAAACTTTCCGTCTATCAGAAATTCGACGCGCAGACGGTGACCGCCAAGATGCTGAACCTGCAGGGCCAGCCCGCAGACGACGCACCTCCGGTCGTACTCATCAGCGACGGCGTGGTGATCGACAGCGGGCTCAAATACTGCAATCTGAAATATGAATGGCTCGAAAAAACCGTCACCGAAAACGGCTACAATACCAAGGATATCTTCCTTATGACCTGCAACCGCCAGGCGGATTATCTGATCGTGCCGGTGGAAGAAGCGCCGAATAAGAAAAAGGAGGCGGACGAATGAAGCGGCTGTGGATTGCGCTTTGCATCATTGCGCTGATCATTGGGGTCAGCGCGGCCGGGCTTTTCCATTTGATGCGCATCACCGATGAGATGGAAGCCTCCCTGTCCGATCTTTCCGCCGCTATTGAGGAGGGAAGCAATGCTCGGATCATCCATTTGGCCGAACAGTTCCAGTCCCAGTGGCAGGAAAATGAAAAGCTGCTCTTGCGGTATATCCACCATGAAGCGCTCGACGCGATCGACAGCACAACGGCGCGCCTTCCCGCGCTCGCCCGATATGAGGACTACGGTGAGCTGGCCGCCGAGGTGGCCAGGCTCCAGGAGCTTATCGACCATGTCTATGATTCTGAAGTACCAAATTTCAGAAATATCTTCTGACTGCAAAAAAGGCCCGCTGCCAATGGCAGCGGGCCTTTTATATTATGCTTTTAATCTGCGTTTTTATCCTTTTGTGCGCCCGTACGGGCTTCCAGTATCGCCTGCAATTCCTTCATAAACGAATCGATGTCCTTAAACTGCCGGTAGACTGAGGCGAAACGCACATAGGCCACCTCGTCGATCTCCCGCAGCTTTTCCATCGCAAGCTCCCCGATTTTATAGGAAGGGACCTCTTTTTCCAGGGAGTTGTGCAGAACCATCTCGATGTCGCCCACCGCCTGCTCCAACACCGCCAGCGAAACCGGGCGTTTTTCGCAGGCGCGCACCATTCCCGCAAGCAGCTTGCCCGCATCGAAAGACTCGCGCGATTTGTCCTTTTTGATAACGACCAATGGCGTTGTTTCGATGATTTCATAAGTTGTAAAACGCCGTTCACATTTGAGGCATTCCCGTCGGCGGCGGATCCGCTCGGATTCATCGGTGGGACGCGAATCGACAACTTTACTTTCCACATAACCGCAGTATGGGCATTTCATTCGTACAATTCCCCCTTGTAGTACGGGCTGGAAAATATTTATACTATTCGTATTAGACTTGTCCTCATTGTACCATTATTTTCCGAAACTGGCAAGCTGTTTTCACAAATTCCGTTCCCGTTTAGCCGCTAAGATTGTATAATAACTCTCCAAGAGCTCCTCGCATCCTCCGTAATTCTGCCGGCGGAGCTCGACTTTCGTTCCTTTCTGGAAAGTCCTTACAATCTCTGTTATGCCCAGACCAAGCATGAAAGAAATCCACACGAAGCCAGCCACGCCATCACCCAAACGCTCTATGAAAACATCTGAAATCGTGACCACATCATCTATGGGAATTTGCAGGTTTCTGAAATCCTTATCCCCTCGAAAATTTGCAGCCGCACTTGCAGTTTTTAAAAAGGAGTTGATATTTTGGAGAGTCTGTGACATAATGAACACAAATATCGGCCGGTTTTATCAAAAATACAGCGGAAAGAACCAGAGAAAGGAGCATGTGCGGATGCGCATCGGTGTGGAATTGGAGGAGGGGGTTCGCCTCCTGCTGGAACGGACCCAGCCCATCGAACGGGTGGAGGAGCTGCCGCTCGAGCGAACGCGCGGACGGATTCTCGCGGAGGATGTCTTTTCCCCGATGGATCTGCCTCCCTTTGACCGCTCCCCGCTCGACGGTTACGCCGTGCGTTCCGCCGACGTTGCGGCAGCCACGTCCGAGGCTCCTGCCAAACTGCGGGTGATCGGAACCGAATGCGCCGGGGATTATTTTGCCGGACATGTGGGCGCGGGCGAAGCGGTCAACATTATGACCGGCGCGGCAATTCCCGCAGGCTGCGACTGTGTCATCCGCCAAGAGGATACCGACGACGGCATGCCTTTTGTACGGATTTTCCATCCGGCCCGGCATCACGACAACTTATGCTTTCAGGGGGAAGATGTAAAAAAGGGGACGTTGCTGCTACGGCGCGGCGAAAAACTTTCCTACGTTTCAATCGGGGTGCTCGCATCGCTCGGGTTCACCCGTACGCGCGTTTACACGCCGCCGCGCATTCTGCTGCTCAACACCGGCAGCGAGCTGATCGAGCCGGGTGAACAGGCGGGTCCTGGCCAAATCTACAACGCCAACCGCTATCTTTTGGAGGCGCGGCTACAGGAACTCGGGTTCTCGCCCAAGGTGCTGCCCGCCTGCCGGGACGAATCCGCGTCTGCGGCGCGCGTCATCGCTGAGGCGCTGCCCGAAGCCGATCTCGTACTGACCACCGGCGGCGTCTCGGTCGGCAAAAAGGACATCATGCACGAAGTTCTGCAGCTGCTAGGGGCTGAAACACTCTTCTGGAGACTATTGATGAAGCCGGGGATGCCGATGCTCGGTGCGATCGCGGACAATAAGCTTCTGCTCTGCCTCTCTGGCAATCCGTTCGCGGCGCTCGCCACCTTCGAGCTACTCGCGCGGCCAGTGCTTTCCAGGCTCGCGCGGGACGAAAGTCTCGTCTGCCGCACCGGCGAAGGGATCATGCAGAGCGACTTTGGAAAACCCAGCCCCAAACGGCGGTTTATCCGCGCCCAATGTAAAAGCGGCTTCGTGGATGTCTCGCGCGGCAACCATTCCTCCGGCGCGATCTCGTCGATGCTCGGCTGCAACGTTTTCATCGATATCCCGGCCGGAAGCGGCGGGCTGCGCCAAGGGGACCGGGTCCGGCTCGTCTGGCTCTAAGGGGGAATTTTTATGCATCCCATGCTTTTCGCAGTGAGCGGCGTCAAAAATTCCGGCAAGACCACCCTCACCGTCCGGCTGGTCCGAGCGCTCACCGAAGCGGGATTTCGGGTCGCGACCATCAAGCACGACGGACACGATTTCTCCGCCGACCTGCCCGGGACCGACAGCTACCGTCACAAGCAGGCGGGTGCTGTCAGTACCATTATCTATTCCCATGCGAAACTGTTGATGGTGCGCGACCGGGAGGAGCTCTCCTTTTCGGAAATCTGCGCGTTCGCGCCCGACTGCGATTTTCTGATCCTCGAAGGAGGAAAAAGCTCCCCACTGCCAAAGATCGAGGTGGTGCGCGCGGGCATTTCAGTCAGACCGGTCTGCGACCCTGCGACGCTGCTCGCCATCGCGACCGACCTGCCGCTCACCCATCCGACCGTCCCGGTGCTGGCGCTCGACGACCTGCCGGGACTTGTAAAAATCATCCTGCACTGGAAGCAAAATCAGGAGGAGGAACCCTCATGAATCTGTGGCAACTGCTCACTTCCCGCTGTGCCGGGGATATCCTGTGGGAGCTGCGGGAAGAATGCGGACTGGAACAGGCGGAACTCCTGCAGGGCGCCGCGCTTTTGCGCGCGCTGCAGATTTGTGCGCCCGAATATGCGGCGGGAGGGATGCTTGTCCCCGTTTCGCTGAACAGCCCTGCCGGCCCTGTCTGGCGGGTGGTGGATGGGGCGGGCGATCCCATTTCCTGCAGCAGCCGGGAAGAGCTGCTCGCGATGGAAATCTCCCTGACTAACGGGTGCGACGCGGATCTCGCCGCAGCCCTCTGCCTCGTGGAGCTGCTCTGCCTCCCCGCTGCTGGTACCGTCCCTTTCCCCGCTCCCAACGGGGTTGCCGCACTGCTTCTGGCCGGCGGCCAAAGCCGCCGGATGGGCGAAAACAAGGCGCTGCTTTTGCTCGGGGGACGCAGCCTGCTTGTTCACGCGATGGAAGCGCTCTCGCCCTTCCCCGAGAAATATCTCTCGGTCGACCGCATCGGTCGGTACGAGGATTGCGGCAGCTTCCTTCCTTTGCCCGACGAATTCCCCGGGACAGGTCCGCTCGGCGGGCTCTGCACCGCGATGCGGCACGCGAAGGCTGCCTACCTCGCAGTCTGCCCCTGCGACACCCCCTGTGTCACCCGTGCGTTCCTGCTGTACCTCTGCGGGCTGCGGGAGGGATATGACGCGGTGGTCCCGGTCACGCGGGACGGCCGTCCCCACCCACTGACGGCCGTTTACGCCGTTGGGACGCGGGAAATGCTCGCGGAACAGCTCGCCGCCGGGGAGCGCAGCGTGATGCGGTTCCTCGAAAAGCTCTGTGTGCGGTATGTCCCGCTCGCGCAGACCCCCTTCGACGACCGGGTGCTCACCAACGTCAACACGCGCGCGCTTTACGAGCGGCTGCTCGATGCAAAATAATCTTCTCTTATCCCACGGTCCGGTTTTGGGGCCGCGCACTTCGTAGAATGGGGTGCGCGGTCCCTTTTTGTTCCCTTTTAAATGGGATTTGAATCCCTTTAATGGGATCATTCCGTTTTCTGCACATTTCATTTTGCGGCGCCTGACGCCCGTCAAGACAGGCTTTTGCGCCGCCTGTCCGCATATTTGGGGCGAACGGGATTGTACGGCGCGTCTGAAAAGAACTGGCACGTTTCTTGCTGGTATTTAGGGTGTAGTAATCTTACCAAGCGATTTTGCATCAGAAAGAATCGGAGGAGTTCAGATGAAGTTCAGCATCAACAAAATCACCACCAACTACACCGACACCCTCGCGCAGTACATCCTCGACCTCAAGTACGACCAGCTTCCCGCCGAGGTGGTCGACCGCGCCAAGAAGATCGCCCTGCATGCGATCGCCGCGGCGCTGGCCGCCAACGGAGTCCCCATGTCCGGCCGTGCCATCGAACTTGGCAGGCAGTTTAACGGCGGCGAACAGGGCACCGCGACCGCCTGGATCAGCGGCACGCGCCTGAGTATGGCGAACGCGGCTTTCGTCAACGGCGCAATCACCGACATGCTCGATTGGGAGGATTGTTCCTGGACCGGCCATCCGTCGGCCGGCGTGATCCCGTCCGCATGGGCCTGCTGTGAGGGGCAGAAGAAATCCGGCAAGGATTTCATCACCGCCGTCGTCGCCGGCTATGAGGTCTACCAGCGCATTGCCATGGCAATCCAGAATCCCAAGGGACAGGCCGCCGGCAACGGCTGGGGGCTGACCAGCTGGCAGATCTTCGCTGCGCTGGTCCCGGCTATCAAGCTCTTCGACCTGGACCTTGAGCGCGCCAACCAGGCACTCGGCTTCGGCACCGCCGCCAGCACCATCTGCGGCTGCCTGCATCACACCACCATGTCTGACGCCTACCACTACCTGCACGGCTTCAGGGCCCGGGACGGCATCGAACTTGCGCTCACCGCCAAAAGCGGCGTCGAGAACTACCAGGACTGCTTCGACGATCCCAAAGCCTATGCGGTACATATGACCCCCGACCACCGGCCCGAGTGGTACACCAAAGAACTGGGCGAGCGCTACCTCATTCTCGACACCCTGCTCAAGCACTGGCCAGCCAACATGTGGAATCAGACCGCCGTCGAGCTCGCCTATGTGATGACAGAAAAGTACGGTATCTCGCCCGAAGACATCGACGAGATCATCCTCGACCCGCCAACCCAGCTGCGCATGGCCATCCGCCCCGAGGGCTACACCTCGCTGACCCAGGCGCAGTTCAGCATCCCGTTCTGCATCGCCGCAATGCTCTACGACCGCACCCCCGGCGCACAGTGGTACTCGGCCGAAAATATGAAGGACCCGAAGGTCCTTGCGCTGGCGCAGCGGGTCAAGAGCGGCCCAAGCGAGCAGCATACGCTTGGCGGCAGCTTCATCATCTGGCAAAACGGCTCCTATCCGATGAAGACGATGACCATCAAAACCAAGAACGGCAAGGTCTACGAGGAGCAGATGGACACCCATCCGGGCCACCCGCAGCAGATGATGTCCTGGGAGGAACTCGGCAGCCGCTTCCGCATCCAAAGCGCAAGCGTCCTCACCCCCGCGCAGCAGGACGCGGCGATCAGCGCCATCGAAAAGCTTGAGGATTGCGGAGACCTCTCCACAATCTGCCACCTCTTCGCCCGCCAGTGAGGAAGGTGCCAAGATGATGGGACAACCGCTGTCCGTCGGGCTAATCTGTCCCGGCGGCGGGGTCAAAAACCCCGAAAACGAGATGGGAAAATACAAGCCGGACGACGTCACCATCCTTGCCGAACGCATCCCGCTCGCCAAGATCGACGTCGAGGTGCTCAGCCGCTTCGCTGACGAAGCCGACGGAGCGGCGGTGCGGCTCGCTGAACGCGGCGCGCAGGTCATCGCGCTCAACTGCACCTCCGGCAGCTTCATCCGCGGGGCCGGGTACGACCGCGAGATCATCGAACGGCTCGAGCGCTCCTGCGGCCTGCCTGTCACCACCACGACCACTGCCGTCACCGAGGCGCTCACAACCCTCGGCATCCGCAAAATGGCAATGGTCACCCCCTATCCCGACGCGGTCAACGAGATCGAAATCCGGTTTATGCGAGACAGCGGTTATGACGTTCTTTCCTGCAAGGGACTGGGCATCGTCCAGATGAACCTTGTGGCGCAGGTCCCCTTTGACCGGATCTACAGTACGGTGCGCGATGCCTTCACCCCCGCATGCGAAGGCATCTTCGTGAGCTGCGCCGGCTTCCGGGTGATCGACTACATCCGCGGGCTCGAGAGCGATTTCGGCCGGCCGGTCGTCACCAGCAACCAAGCCACCCTCTGGAAGCTGATGCGGATGATGGGCAGGACCGAGGACCTCAAAGCCGGAAGCCTTTTCACCAAATGACAGGAGGGGTTCGATGCCCAGTATTAAAATTTTTTCGGCGCGGCAAAAGACCGCTGGTCAGAAGCGGCAGCTTGTGGCGGCGGTGGCCCGCGCATTCACCGAGCAGATGGGGAAACAGAGCAACTGCGCGGTCGCTCTCTTCGAGACCGACTGCGTCTCCTTCCCAGAAGGGCTTGATCCGCTCGACTACCTTATTGTCGAGATCGACATTTTCCCCGGACGCACCCTCGACCAGAAGCGGGCGCTCTACCGCGCGGTCGCCGACGGGATTCGCGCTGCCGGCCAGAGCACCGCGGGGCTCAAGATTGTACTGCACGAACCGCCGCTCGAAAACTGGGGAATTGCCTCCGGCCAGGTGGCCAGCGAATTTCTTGCGAAGAAAGGCCGCGGCGTCTGAGCCCGGCGAGACTCCATCAGAAAGAGGGACAAATCTATGGAATACCATCTGGATATGCGTGTCATCACCGGAACTGAGGCGAGAAAGCTCATTACCTGCGCCGAGGTGGTCGAGGCGGTCGAGGAGACCTTCCGTCAGAACGCGGCGGGAAATGTCTTTCACCCGATCAAAGAGCCGATGTTTTTAAACGAACAGCGTTCGAATTTCATTATGGCGATGGCCGCGAACCTCAAATATCTACGCACCGCAGGCGTCAAATGGACCAACATGATGAAGGAACAGCTTCCCGGCTATCCCTCCTGCGGGGGCAACCTGCTGATCCTGAGCGATACCGAAAACGGCCAGCCTTACTGCATGATCGAGGCGAGCGAGATCACCGCCATGCGCACCGGCGGCGGCCACGCGGTCGTGGCGGCGAAATATCTTGCAAAATCCGGTTCCGCGACCCTTGCGATCGTCGGCTGCGGCGAAGAAGGGCGGCTCGCCGCCGAATCCTTCCTTCAGGCCTTTCCGGACATCGTGAAGCTGCGCCTCTGCGACAAAAATGAAGCGGCGATGGAAAAGTTTCAGGCCGCCCATTCCGATCGCGCCGAGATTTCCTGCTTCACCGATGCAAAGGAAGCGGCCAGGGAATGCGACATCCTCATTCTGGCCACCACCTGCCGCAAGCCGCTCATCCACTTCGAGGACCTGCCCGCGGGCTGTACCGTAATCGGGCTCTACAGCTTCTTCGACCTCGATCCGCAATGCGCCTTCAAGGCCGACAAATGGGTGCTTGGTTCCCGCAAGGACGACACGATGCAGATCATCAAAAACCCCTCCCTCGCCCAGTATCAGCTCGCAGATGCCCCGGTCTACGCGGACATGGGAGAAATCCTTACCCAAAAAGCCCCCGCCCGCGAGAACGATCGGGAAATCATCGTTTACACCCACTTCGGGATGGGCGCTCTGGATGTCGCGGTGGGCAAGCTGATCTATGATAAGGCCGTCAAAGTGAATGCCGGCCAGATCATCCGAATGGACTAAAACCGATCAAACGCCCTTGCGGGGCGGCTGGAGGGAACAAACTTGAAAAACTATGCTGTCGTCGGGTTTGGCTGTGCGGGCTATCATGCCGCCGAAGCCATTCGCCGGCAGGACGCCGGCGCGCAGATCCACGTCTTTGAGACACTTTGCGAACCCCCGTTTAACCCCATGCTAAGCACCTACTATGCGTCCGGAAAAATCCCGAGGGAGCAGAGCTTCGTCTTCGGACCGCTCGAACAGATTTCCAGGGATCTCTCCCTCGCGCTGCACACCGGCGTCACCGTCGAGGCGGTGCGCGGCAGGGAGCGGGCGCTTCTCCTCTCAAACAGCGAGCAGCCATCCTTCGACGGAATCGTAATTGCGACCGGAGCGCGGGCCTTCGCCCCGCCGATCCCCGGCCTGCCGGACCGGCGCGTTTTCCTGATGCGCACCCTGCAGGACGCGGAGGATCTGCGAGACTACCTCGATGCCAATCCCATCAAAACCGGCGTGGTGGTGGGCGCCTCGATGGTGGGAATCAAGGTCGCGCAGCTTCTCTACGAACGCGCTGTCGCGACGACGGTCGTCGACGCGGCGCCACGCCTTTTCCCACTGGCCGCGATGGAACCGCTTTCCCGCCGGATGGAGGCGCGGCTGCGCGAGATGGGGCTCGACTTTCGCTGGAACGCGGGGGTCGAGGCGATCGAACCCGAAGGGGTACGCATTGCCACCGGCGAGCTGCTGCCCGCCGACGTCATCTGCCTTTGCATCGGCACCCGGGCGAACACCGGGATCGTATCCGCCCCGGATTCCGGCGTTGCCGTCAACCGCGGAATTGTGGTGGACACCCGGATGCGCACCTCGGCCGAGGGAATCTATGCGGCCGGGGATTGCTGCGAGGGCAACAATCTGCAGTCCGGCCAGACCCAGATCATCGGGCTTTGGGCGAACGCGGGCTGCCAGGGACGCACCGCCGGCACCGTCTGCGCGGGCGGTCACGCCGATTATGCCGGGAACATCATCCACAACATCACCCACTTCATGGGGATGGAATTCGTAGGGCTGGGCGACAACCGCATCCAGGGCAAACATCTCGTCTACGAAAAGGACGGGATGTACCTTGAGGTTGTCCTTGCGGACGGCAAGATCTGCTGCGCCAACCTGCTCGACTGCGGCAACATCAGCGGGGTGCTCAAGAGCTTGATGCTCCGCCAGCTCACCGGCGAATCCCCGACCCTGACCCCGATGCAGCGCGCCTATTTGCGCGGCAGAGGGCTGCCGGAGTCGTATATCAGTCAGATAGAGGGGGAGGACCATGAATAGCAAACTGGAAGCGCTGAGCAAAGCCAAAATCCCCTGCGCCGAAACCGGCGTGGAGGTCCATAAAAGCATCTGCGACATCTGTACGCCCGGATCCCACTGCGGGCTGGACGTCTATGTCAAGGATGGCAAGATTATCAAAATCGAAGGCACCGAGGGCTTTCCCGGCAGCAATGGGAAACTCTGCACCAAGGGGGCCAGCAACCGGCAGTTCGTCTACCAGGAGAACCGCATCCGCACTCCCATGCGCCGCACCGGCCCCCGTGGCAGCGGCGAATTTGAACCAATCTCCTGGGAGGAGGCCTACCGGGAGATCGGCGACAGGCTCAACGCCATTAAACGCACCTCCGGCCCAGAGGCTGTATGCTGGTACACCGGTTACACCAAATGGTACCGCACCTGGCTGCACCGGCTCACCTATTCCTTTGGCAGCCGCAATTACGGCACCGAAAGCTCCTGCTGCTTCAAGGCGACCCAGATGGCCTGGATGACCGTGACCGGGCGCAACTACCGGCCCGACATGCGAAATGCCAGCGTCTTTCTGGGCTGGGCCTGCAACACCCTCATCAACCTGCATATTCAGGGGCGCGAGCTGATGGAATTTAAGGAGCGGGGCGGCAAGATCATCATTGTCGACCCGCGTGTGACTGAGACCTCCCGCAAGCTTGCCGACATCCACCTGCAGCTGAAGCCCGGTACCGACGGCGCGCTCGCCCTTGGGCTCGCGAACCTCATCATCCAGCGGGGATGGTACGACAAGAAATATGTGCGCGCGCACACCTACGGTTTCGAGGAATACGCCTCCTATGCCGCCGAGTTCACCCCGGAGCGCACCGCGGCCATCACCGGCGTCCCAGCCGACCTGCTTGAAAAAGCGGCCCGCCTCTATGCCACAGGCGGCCCCGCCGCCTCCTACACCTCGGCCGCCGCCGTCACCCATCACATCAACGGCTATAACAACTACCGCGCCCTGGTTGCGCTGCAGGCCATCTGCGGCAATATCGACCGCAAGGGCGGGATGCTGCCCATCCACACCTCGCTCGCCTATACCGACTGCGGCTTTCCCACCAACGAAGCGCACTTCATCCACGACAAGGAGCCAAAAAACTGCCGCGAAGCCATCGGCGCGCGCCGGTTCCCCGTCTGGGAGGCGCTCGCCGGCGAATGCCAGGCGATGGACCTGCCCCGCCAGATCGAAACCTGCACTCCCTATCCGCTCAAAGCGCTGGTCGGTTTCGGGCTGAACCATCGGATGTGGCCCCAGCCGAGCAAATTCCTCAAGGCGGTCGACAAGCTTGACTTCATTGTGGCCATCGATCTCGTGACCACCGAATTCACAAAGCACGCCGATATCCTGCTGCCCGCCTGCACTTCGATGGAGCGCAGCGAGCTCAAGGGCTACCCCGGCGGCTTCCTCACCTGCACCAAGCCCGCCATTGAGCCGCTCTACGAGTCGAAGTCGGACACCCAGATCATGTGCGAGCTCGCACAGTATCTCGACATCGACGACGATCTCATGAAGAGCGGCCTGCGCGCGACTATGGAATACCTCATCGAGCCGCTCAGCGTCTCCCTCGACGAACTGATGGAGGCCCCCCTGCCGCTGCGGATGAAGGAATTTAAGCCCTATATTCCCGGAACCTACACAAAAAACGGTTTTGAAACCAAAACCGGCAAACTTGAGCTCAAATCGGCCATCATCGAGGAAATTTCGAAAGATTACCCCGATCTGAATCCACTGCCCACCTACCACGACAGCTACGACGGCGCCGATCCGAAGCAGTTCCCCTGCACCCTCATCACCGGTGCGCGGCTTCCCAACGCGGTACACTCCAGACTGCACAGCCTCACCTGGCCGCGCAGCCTGCGTCCCGATCCCGCCGCCGATCTGAACCCCGAAACCGCACGGGAATCGGGTATCGCGCAGGACGACTGGATCGTGCTCTCCACCTCATGCGGGCAGATCACGGTACGCGCCAACCTCACCCATGCCGCAAAACCAGGCGAGGTCTACATGTATCACGGCTACCCTGAGGCAGATGTCAACGAGCTGATCCCTGCCGATCATCTGGACCCCTATTCCGGTTTCCCAGGCTTTAAGCAGGTGCGCTGCCGTGTCGAGAAGGCCAAAAACATACCCGCCGCGCGCGAGAGATAGGAGCGATGTTATGATATTCGATCTGAACCTGGAAAAATGTGTGTCCTGCGGGGCCTGTGCGGTGGCCTGCATGGACCAGAACGACATCGACCCTTCCCATGGGGACACCCCTTTGCGCCGTATCCACCTGCTTGAGGAGGGGAAGGATAAGATCCGTTACACCAACCTCTCGGTGGCCTGCATGCACTGCAGCGACGCACCTTGTGTGATGGGATGCCCGACCGGCGCGCTCTACAAGGACTCTGCCACCAATCTCACCCTCTTCGACCCCGACCGCTGTATCGGCTGCCACAGTTGCGCGATGGCCTGCCCATTCGGCATTCCGAGTTTCGACCAGAAGGATCGGATCACCAAATGCGACGGCTGCTCCGAACGCCTCAAGGCCGGTCTCAAGCCCGCCTGCGTGCGTATCTGCCCGTTCGGGGCGCTTTCGGTTTACGAAAGCGAATCGCAGTACCTTTCCCAACGGGCCGCCCGTTCGCTCAAGGCGATCACAAACGCGATTCTCGGCAGCGAAGAGCCGTGACACAAAAAATCCCCACTCAAAAAGAGGCCCGCCTGTGGCGGGCCTCTTTTTGAGCCAATATTCTTTTGTCAGTCCAGCACCCGCAACGCGCGGTCCAAGCGGTTGAGCACCTCACAGCCGTCCTCTGTGACCAGCACGAGATCCTCGATCCGCACCCCGCCAAGCCCTGGCAGATAGATGCCCGGCTCAACTGAAAAGACCATCCCCGGTTGCATCACCACCGGCGTACCGGCGGAAACATCAGGCGGTTCATGCATATCGAGACCGATGCTGTGGCCGGTACGGTGGATAAACCGGGGGCCGTATCCCGCCTCGGTGATGAGACCGCGGGCCGCGTCATCCACCGTGTGCAGCGGGGCTCCCGGCCGTACGGCCGCGACTCCGGCGCGATTGGCCGCTAGGACGATCCCGTAGGCCTTCTCGAGCTCAGGCGGCACGCCGCGGAAAAAGACGGTCCGGGTCATATCCGAACGGTAACGCCGATAATTCACGCCGGTGTCGATCACGATGCTGTCCCCCGGCTGAACCACAGTAGGGCCGGACATGCTGTGCGGATCGGCGCTGTTTTTGCCGAACTGCACCATCGCGCCGCCGTTCGTCCCGCCTTCACGGGTATAGAGATCCTGCGAGATGCGGTAAACGTCCCGTTCAGCCATTCCATCGGTGATGCGGTCGTGCAGCGCCGCGAGCACCTTATCCGAAATACGCGAAGCCTGCCGGAGCGCCTCGATTTCGCGCAGATCCTTCACCATGCGCAGCTCTTCGAGAATGGTGCAGTCGTGCAGATACCTGACACGCGGACGCCGCTCGATGAGCTGCAGCAAAAAGCGCGCCGTCCAGTTCTTGTCGATCGCGACCGTTCCCGTCTCCCGCACGCCTTTGGCGAGCGGGGCCATCCCGTCGTCGGTGTCCGAAAAGGTCACAACTTCGGCGCCGATCGACTGGTCGATCAAAAAGATTTTATTTGCATAGTAGACGGCGTTTCCATCGCGGTCTACCACCAGCGCCAATAGCCGTTCCATTGGCTGGGTGAATTTTCCGGTCAGATAATAGAGATTGGCGGGGGAAGTGATGACCATTTGGTCGATCCCACGTTCCCGCATCAGTCCACAGAGCTTCTCCAGCCGCTGCTGTTCCATGTACAAATTCCTTCCTCTCTGCCGGTCACGGACGGTTCAGGTAGTCGACCGCCACCTTGGTCATAAAGCTCACACCGTTCACAAAGGAACCCTCCTCCACCATGAGACGCGGACTGTGCATGGGGGCGTTCGGGCCCTCTGCCCTGCCGGTACCGAGCGAGATGAACGCGCCCGGGATCACCTCGGTATAATAGGCAAAGTCCTCGCCGCCCATCGCGGGCTTTGGCTTCACCACGACCCCATCGGGGCCAAAAAGCTCGGTGGCCGCATCCGAACAGAACTGGGTGAGTTCCGGATCGCTCAGCAGCGGCGGATAGCCGTAGGTGTAAAGAAACTCTCCAGTCGCGCCAAACGCGGCGCAGACTCCCTCCATCACCTGCTGCATGCGCGCTTTGAGGTTCTCGCGGGTCTTTGGGTTGAAAACGCGGCAGGTCCCTTTGAGCACGGCGCTCTGGGCAAGGACGTTTTCCCTGCCGCCCGCTTCGAGGACACCCACATTGAGCACCGCTGGTTCCATCGGATCGGTCATGCGGCTGACCACGCTCTGCAGCGCGGTGACGAGGTGCGCGCCCACCGTAACCGCATCCACCCCGAGATGCGGACTGGCCGCATGGCAGCCCCTGCCGGTGATACGGATCTCAAACTGGTCGGCGCTTGCGAGCAGTTCCCCCTTTTTGAGCGAGATGACCCCGCTTTTGACAAACGGCAGGATGTGCAGCCCGACAATCGCATCGACCTTCGGGTCCTCGAGCACCCCCTCCGTGATCATCTGCTTCGCCCCGCCGTTCGGGGCGTTTTCCTCAGCCGGCTGGAAGATTAATTTGACCGTGCCGTTCAGTTGATCCTTGATCTCGGTGAGCGCCATCGCGGCGCCCAGCAGCACCGCTGTGTGCACATCGTGCCCACAGGCGTGCATCTTGCCCGGATAAACCGACTTGAAGGGCAGGTCGTTCTCCTCCTGGATCGGCAGGGCGTCCATGTCGGCGCGCAGGGCGATGGTCCTGCCCTCCTTCGCGCCTCTAAGCAGCCCGACCACGCCGGTCTTGCCCACGCCGGTATGGACCTCCATGCCGAGCGCGCGCAGCTCCTTTGCCACCAGTTCGGCCGTGCGGAACTCCTCCAGTGAAAGCTCGGGATGCATGTGGATGTCCCGGCGGAGCTCTACTACCCGGTCGTTATACTTCTGCGCCAGTTTGATGTAGTCCATCATGAACCTCCGATTAAAATTTGATGCAGGCCGCCATATGCCCATCCCCGCGGTCGCGCAGCGGGATGTTTTCCCGGGTGCACTCCTCGGTCGCGTACTTGCAGCGGGCGGCGAACCGGCAGCCCGGATGCGGATTGATGGGGCTGGTGACCTCTCCGTGGATGATCTCCCGGTTGCGCTTCTCCCGGTTGACGACCGGGATGGGGATCGCGTCGAGCAGCGCGCGGGTGTACGGATGGATCGGGTTTTGGAAGAGCGCGCGGACGTTTGCAAGCTCGACGCACTGACCCAGGTACATGACCGCGATATTGTTCGAGATGTGCTTGACTACCGAGAGATCGTGCGTGATGAACATGTAGGTGAGTCCCAATTCGTCCTGCAGGTCCATCAGCAGGTTTAAAATCTGGGCCTGGATCGAGACGTCAAGCGCCGAAACCGGCTCGTCGCAGACGATGAATTTGGGATTCACCGCCAGCGCGCGGGCAATGCCGATGCGCTGGCGGCGGCCGCCGTCGAGTTCGTGCGGATAGGCGTTCTCCAGCCGCTCGGCCAGCCCCACCGTATCCATCAGCTTGCGCACCCGCCCATAGATCTCGTCCCGCTTGCAGCATTTGGTGACGATCATCGGCTCGGAAATGAGCTCGGCCACCGAGAGCCGCGGGTTGAGGCTCGCGTACGGGTCCTGGAAGATGAGCTGCATCTGGGTGCGCAGGTCGCGCATCTCCCCTTTGCCCAGCTTCACGATGTCCTTTCCTTCAAAGAGGACCTGTCCGGCCGTCGGTTCGGTCAGCCGCAGGATGGTGCGCCCCAGAGTGGATTTGCCGCAGCCGGACTCGCCGACCACCCCGAGCGTCTCGCCCCGGTTGATTGAGAGGTTGACGTCGTCCACAGCGTGAAGCATCCCGTTTTTGACATCGAAATATTTTTTCAGGTTGACGGTCTTCAATAAAACCTCTTGCATCGTATCCTCCTACTTATAGAGATGACACTTCACGACGTGGCCGTCGCGGCAGTAGTCCTCCGGGCGCTCGGTCTCGCAGACCGGCATCTTCTTGGGGCAGCGCGGGCAGAATTTGCAGCCTGCCGGCAGGTCGGTGGGGTCGGGCATCAGGCCCGCGATTGGGCTGAGCCGTTTGGTCTCGGATGTAAGGTTGGGGATGGCGTTAAAAAGCCCCACCGTATAGGGGTGGTGGATATCCCCGTTATAGATGTCCTCCACCGTGCCGTATTCGATGATCTCCCCCGCGTACATGATTGCCACGTAGTCGCAGGTTTCGGCCACAATCCCCAAATCGTGGGTGATGAGGATCATCGAGGTCCCGAGCTTCTGCTTGAGCTCGTACATCATCGCCAGAACCTGTGCCTGGATGGTCACATCGAGGGCGGTGGTCGGTTCGTCCGCGATGAGCAGCTGCGGTTCGCAGGCCAGCGCGATCGCGATCACCACCCGCTGTTTCATCCCGCCGGAAAACTGGTGGGGATACTCGTTTTTGCGCTTGGCGGGAATACCCACCAATTCGAGAATCTCCTCCACCCGCTGTTCAATCTGTTCGGGAGTCTTGTTGTCGTTATTGTGGAACTGGAGGTTCTCCGCGATCTGTTCGCCCACCCGCATGATCGGGTTGAGGCTGGTCATCGGGTCCTGGAAGATCATCGATATCTTTTCCCCGCGGATCGCACGCATCCCCTCATCGGATTCCGCGAGCAGGTCCTTTTTGTCAAACAGGATCTTCCCCTTCACAATCTTCCCGACCCGAAACGGCAGCAGCCGCAGGATCGAGAGCGCGGTGGTGGTCTTGCCCGCGCCGGTCTCCCCGACCAGCCCGAGCGTCTCCCCGCGGCCGATCGAAAGGTCAATCCCATTGACCGCGTACACCGTCTCCTCGTCCGTCTGATAGATCACTTCGAGATCTTGAATTTCCAAAAGTTTATCACTCATTGCCGCACCTCTCACATTAATTCTTCAGACGGGGATCAAGGGAATCCCGCAGGCCGTCGCCAATCAGGTTGAGCGACAGGGCGGAAAAGACGATCGCAAGCCCCGGGAAAAGCACAAGATAGGCCGAATACCGCATGTATTCGCGCCCCTCCGAAAGCATCGAGCCCCATTCAGGGGTTGGAGCCGCGACGCCCATGCCGATAAAGCTGAGGCCCGCCGCAAGGATAATCATTTTGGCCACCGACATGGTCGCCTGTACGATGATCGGCCCAATGGCGTTCGGGATGACGTGCTTGCAGATGATCCGAAAATCGCTCGTTCCGCAGGCGCGTGCCGCCTCGATGAAGTCCTGCCCCACCGTTGTAAGCACCGCCGACTTCACCACCCGGGTGAAGCCCGGGATCGAGCCCACCGTGACCGCGATGATGAGGTTTTTGAGGTCCGCGCCCAGCGCGGCCACCACGGCCAGCGCCAGCAGCATCTGCGGGATGCTCGCGAGCACGTCCATGCCGCGCATGATGAGCATATCCGCCTTGCCGCCGTAGTAGCCTGCGGCAGCGCCCAGAAAGCCCCCGACCACCAGCGAAAAGAAGGTCGAGATGAAGCCGATCGAGAGCGAGACACGGCTTCCGTGCACCACCCGCGCAAACAGGTCCCGCCCGTAGGCATCGGTGCCGAAAATGTGCTCGGCGCTCGGCGGCTGCAGCCGGATGGCCGCGTTCTGCTTGATGGCCAGCGTTTCATAGTCGCAGATGAAGTTTGCAAAAATTGCGAAGAATGCAAAAATAAGAATCAGCACCAGACCGATCATCGCGGCCTTGTTCTTGCGAAACCGTTTCCAAATCTCCAGCGCCTTGCTCTTTTTTTTCGGTTTTGCCATCGTTTTCTCCTCCCGTTACCGTTCGTATCTGGCTTTAATTCTCGGGTCCACGTACGCGTACACCAGATCCACGATCAGCATGATGACGCAGGACATGATCGAAAGAAACAGAATCGCGGCCATGATCTGGGGGATGTCCTTGGAACGGATCGAGGTGACGATTAGGGTACCAAGCCCCGGCATCGAAAAGACCGTCTCCACGATCATCGTGCCGCCCAGCAGGATGCTCAGGTTGGTGCCCAGCATGGTGATGATCGGCAGCAAAGCGTTTCTCAGCGCATGCTTCCAGATGACCACCTTCTCCTCCGCGCCCTTTGAGCGCGCAGTGCGGATGTAGTCCTGCCGGATCGTCTCGAGCATGGTCGAGCGGGTCATGCGCATGATGCTCGCGATGAACGGCAATGCGATTGTGATCGAGGGCAGGATAAAGTTTTTCAGGCTGTCCGCCCCGTTCGGCGGCAGCCAGTTGAGATGCAGCGAAAATATTAAAATCAGTATCAGCCCCAGCCAGAACCCCGGGATCGCCGCCATGAACATGGCCGTGATGGTGCTCACCATATCCATGGCGGAATACTGTTTGACCGCAGCCAGAATCCCAATTGGGATACCGAACACGACGGTCAGCAGCACCCCAAACACCGACAATTTGATCGAGGTTGGAAACCGCGCCATGATTTCGGTGACGACATCCTGGTTGGTCCGGTAGGACTGGCCGAAATCCCCGTGCAGTGCGTCGACGACGTAGTTTACATAGCGAACCAAGAACGGGTCGTTCAGCCCCATTTCTTCCCGCAGTTCCGCTACCGTTTCCTCGGAGGCATCCTCGCCAAGGATCAGACGCGCCGGATCGCCGGGGGTCAGGTCAAGGATGAAAAAGACCACAAAGCTCACGCAGAGCAGAATCGGGATCAGCAGCAGAAGTCTTTTTATCACATATCTGTACATAGTCTCTCCTTATCGCTTTCGCAGGAGCCGGCCCTGTGCAGCAAGGCACAACCAGAAATGCGGTCCGATTGCATTTCTGGCTGCGACCGCTTGCGGGGACCGTCCGGTCCTGTCGTCTTGAAGCGCTCTCCGGTTTTACCAGTGGAAATCCGCGAAGTCATACATCGAGTCGTCTTTGATCTTGACGCCCTGCAGATTTTTGTCGTAGACAAGGGTCGCCGCCTTGTAGTAGAGCGGCAGGTAGACCGCTTCGTCGCGCACAATTCCGATGACTTCTTTGTAGATTTCATCGCGTTTCGCACGGTCGCTTTCGACGCGCGCCGTGTTCAGAAGCTCGTCGACCTTCGGGTTCGAATATTTGCAGTAGTTGTAGTCTCCCTCGGTGTGGAAGAGCCGGAAGAAGGTGCGGTCGGTGTTGGTCGGGTCGTAGCCCTGTCCGGAGATGAGCATGTCGTAGTCGCCGGTGGCGATCTGGGTGTAGTAGGTGCCGGATTCGAGCGGCTCGAGCACGAGGTTGATCCCCACGTTCGCGAGCTCCTCCTGCATGACCTGGCTCATCTTCTTGTTGGTGCTGCTCTCGATAAAGACCAGGCGCAGGCTGAGCTGCCCTTCGGAATAGCCGGCTTCGGAGAGCAGTTTCTTCGCCTCATCGGGGTTGTAATCATAGACCTTGACGTCCTCGGTGTAGCCCTCGGCGCCGGGTTTGAGCGGCATCTGCGCGAGGGTTCCCTTGCCTTCGAAGCCGATCGTGTTCATCGTGTTGACATCGACCGCATAGCTGATCGCTTGGCGAACCTTCTCATCGGAGATTGTCTTGTTATTAAAGGTGATAAAGTAGAAGCTGTTCGCTACGTCCTCGAGGACGGTGAGCTTGTCGTTGGTCTTGGCCTGCTCGACGTCGACCGGGACCGCTTCGGGATAGAAATCCACGTCGCCGGTCTCAAGCGCGATGAAAGCGGTGTTCGAGTCGACGATCAGCTTGATGACCACATCCTTGAGCGCGGGCGCGCCGTTAAAATAACCGTCGTTCGCCTTGAGCACGATCTGCTGCGCGGGTTCCCACTCAACCAGGCTGTAGGCGCCGGTGCCGACCGGTTTGCGGCCGAATTCATCACCAAGATCGGTGACGGCCTTCTCGCTCACGATGTAAATCTTCGCGACCATCGAAAGGATGCTGCCGTAGGGGTAGTTGAGATTGAGCTTGACCGTGCTGTCGTCCACCACGTCCATGCTCTTCATCGCAAACGAGTAGCTGCGGACCTTCGGCGCCTCGATTGCGCGCTCAAAAGAAAATTTGACGTCGCTGGCCTTCAGGTCCTCGCCGTTGTGAAACTTGACGCCGCTGCGCAGTTTAAAGGTGACCGATTCGCCGTCCGGCGCGATCTCCCAGCTCTCAGCCAGGGCAGGAACGATTTCCTTGGTCTCGTCGTCCACCTCGACCAGCGCGTCGAAGAGGTTGCGGATGACCTTCGATTCAAAAATCGCATTGGAATTGTGCGGATCAAGGGTGTTGAGGTCGGTCGTCATGACCATGTTGAGGTCGGTGCGCGCCGAAGCGCCCTCGGCGGACGCGTTCGCGCCCGGCTGGGCCGTGTTTCCCCCGCCGGATGAGCTGCCGCCGTTGCCGGAACAGCCGGAAAGCAGCATGGTTGCCGCAAGAATCCCTGCGAGAATGCTCGTAAATGTTCTTTTCATAGTTACCTCCTAATAATGCGTGCTTATTCCAAAATTCCGCCTTCGGCGGAGGGTCAAACGATACCGATAATCATCCACCAGACGGCTGAAATCAGCACAACCGCAGCCGCCGGGATGGTGAACGCAAAACCTAATTTCGCCACTTCCTTCACCGAGTACATCCCCGCATTCTCCCCCATTCCGATGGTGAGCGAGATGTTTTGATAGGGAAAGAACCACTGGCCGATCGTTGCGAGATAGACCGCGAAGGCTACCGGCACAATGCCCACTCCCATCGGCTCGGCCACGATGAAGAGGGCGGGAAGCGCGAGGGTGATGACTGCGGTGACGCTCCCGAGCAAGAAGTGCAGGCCGAAACAGACCAGCACGACCACCAGCATAAGACCCATCACGCCACCGGAAATCTCCTTTGGACAGAGCAGGTCGGCCAGAAACTGGTTCATCCCTGTCGCGCCGCCCACCATTCCAATCGCCATGCTGGCGTTCAGGAAGAGCAGCGTACCGAGATTGATCTCGGCGATGTCCCGCTGCTCGATGACGTCCCCGATCACTGGCATCGCCATCAGAACCGCGACTGCCAAACTCACCCAGCCCACGTCGACATGGTGGATGCTGTCGGTCATCCACAATATAACCGCCACCGCGAGCCAGAAGAGGGTCTTTTTCTCCTTTATGGAGAGCGGTCCCATCGTCTCCAGTTCCCGCCGGGCGAGCTGCACATCGATGCATAGGTTCTTTGGACCGCGCACGAGCAGCATCTGCATCCCGCAGGTCAGAACACCCAGCAGCAGCGCGGGCACCAGCATGATCCAGAGCCAGTCGAGCCAGCCTGGGCGCACCGCCTCGGGGATCAGATTCAGAAGAAGCATGTTGATCGAGCTGTCACCGGTCATAAACAGGAGCCCCGCGCCGTTTTGCGCGGCGAAAACCGCAAGGCCGATGTTGATGGCGTACTTTTTTTCCATATCGGTCTTCTCGATGATGAAGGACATGACCGACATGATGAGAAACGCCCTTGCAAACGACTGCGGGATGATGAGGCTCAAAAGATAGCTGAGGATATAGCAGGCAAAGATAATCTGGTCATAGTTCTTTACAAATTTTGAAATGAAAATGAGTGCCAGCCGCCTGCCGATCCCCGAGTGCTTGATCGCGCCCGCGATCAGGAAACCGCTCAGAACCATATAGGCCATCGGCATGGTCCAGAACTTGAAAATCAGTTGGGGCTGTACGGTTTCGGAGTTTAAAAAGAGAGAGTACCCCATCAGCAGCGCACAGGAGGAAAGCCCGACCGGCATCACCTCAAAGCCCCACCAGACGATCACGCAAAGCGAGATTGCAAGGCAGATTCGTCCGTCCTCAGCGATTGGGAGCGGCGCTATCAGCAACACAGCAGCTGTTGCCAGCCCCAGCAGCAGTCCGAGGGGACGCTTTTGCAGAAATTTTTTTATCACAGTGAAAATTCTCCATCATCTTACAAAATTATAGTCCAGTCGCCGGAGTTCGTCTTTTTGAACACAGCGGAAACCGCCCGCTATGGATGCACAGATTGCCCCCCGGCGCCCGGGGGGCAATCGATGGGCTGACCGCGTCAGGACGCAAGCAGATTGGGGACAAACATCGAAATCTCCGGAATAAACGAGATAACCAGCGTCGCTATAATAAGCAGGATCAGGTACGGCATTGTGGATTTTACGACCTTCCCCATGCCCATATTGGCCACCCGCATGCAGACAAAAATGTTCATGCCGAACGGCGGGGTCATCATGCCGATCTGGGTGTTCAGAATACACATGATGCCAAAGTGAATCGGGTCCATGCCGTACATGATGAGGGTCGGAAGCACCATTGGTCCAAGGATGACGATGACCGAGATGATGTCCATGAAGCAGCCGAATACGAACAGCACCAGCGTGAGCGCGATAATAAATACGAATTTGTTTGGTATGTACTGCTGCGCGGCGGCCGAGAGGGCTGCGGGCAGCTGCATATTTGTGACGAACCAGGTGATCGGCGCGGCGCAGCCGAGCATGACCGAAACGATGGTCGCCTCGGCGGTCGATTTACCAAACATCGCCGGCAGTTCGGCAAGTTTGCAGGTCTTATAATAGAAGACCTCGATGATCGTGATGTAGACGATCGAGATTGCCGCCGCTTCGGTCGGGGTGGCGATGCCGCCGTAGATGCTGCCGAGGATGACGATTGGGAAGAAGAGGGCCGGCACGTCTTTGAGGAACTCCTTGAAACCGTAGCGCTCCTTCTCCTCCGTTTTTTTAGTGCCAACTCCGGTGCGCTTGCAGGTGATCGCCACATAGACGCTCCAGATAATCGCCAGGATGATACCCGGCAAAAACCCCGCCGCGAACAGCTTCGCGACCGAGAGCCCCATCGCCACGCTCATCGTGACCATCGGGACGCTTGGCGGAATCAGGATCCCCAGCGAACCGGCCGAGTTAACAATGCCGGTCGCCATCTCGGGATCGTAGCCTTCACCGATCAGGGTCGGAATCATGAGGGTGCCGAGCGCGACGATCGTCGCGAGGCTCGATCCCGAAATCGCAGCAAAGAAGGTGCAGGCGAAGATGGTGGCGATTCCAAGGCCGCCCGGCAGCTTGCCGAACACCTTTTTCATGACGTTGATCAGGCTCTTGGCTGTGCCGCCGCGCGCGGCGATACCGCCCGAAATGATGAAGAAAGGGACCGCCAGAATGGTGTAGCTGTTCATGCCGTTGAACATCATCTGGACGACGATCTGCGGGTTATTGTTCAGCAGGAAGATCGCTCCGATCAGCGAGACAGCCAGCAGGATGAATGCGATCGGAAAACCCAGAAACAGAAATACAAAAAACAAAAGCATTAACCAAGCCATTGAGCAATCCTCCTTTCCTACTGCGCTTTGGCAGGCGTATTGGGTTTATCCTTCTCTTCCATGGGCGGGAAAATGATCCGCAGAAGGAAGCGGACCCCCATTCCCACAAACGCGACAGCCATGACCGCGTAGAAAAACCACACCGGCCAGCCGAGCACCGAAGTCTTTGCATGGAGCTGGAACATCTTTTTGACAGTCTGGTAGCTGATGGATGCCATATAAAACGCAATTCCGCTGCAGAGCAGGCCGCTGATTACGCCAATGATCCGGCAGGCCGCCTTTGGCAGGATCGATTCAAAAAGCCGCACTTTCATGAGGCTGTCGTCAGTAACGCCGTTGGCGGCTCCGACCATCACCACACAGATATAGACATATTGCGCAAACTCCTCCAGCCAGGAAAAGCTGCGCAGACCACACCACCTGATTGTAATCTGAACGAAAACCATCAGGGTCATGACCATGAAAAAGCCACCCATCAGCGCCTTTTCAAAGCGCCCGATCTTTCCAAGCGCCCGGTTCACCTTTGCACGCAAGCCGGATTCCCTCCTCTATTCCTCTGAATTGTTATTTTGGTTTTCCCGCCGCCGGAGGGCCCGACGGCGGGGATTGTCAGACTTATTTTTTTACCATCTTCTGCATGAGGTCGTAGGTGTAGTTGAAGAGATCCTCACCTACTTCGGGTTTGTATTTGTCCCAAACCGGACGGCAGGCATCCACAAAGGTCTGTTTCTCTTCCGGGGTCAGGTCGGAAGTGATCTTAAAGTCCGGATATTCCTTGGCTGCGCGCTCATAGCTGTCCTTGATGTCAGTGCGCGAGCACTCGAAGCCGTATTCGTCCGCCTTGACGCCCGCCTCGACGAAGATCTGCTGCTGTTCCGGGGTCAGCTTGTTCCAAAGTTCGGAAGAGACGACCAGCAGGTGGTTCTGGAACATGGTGTCGAGCTGGGTGTAGAACTTGTTGCTTTCGATGAATTTCTGGTCGAGGTTTGCGATGACCGAGCTGTCCTCGCCGTCCACAAGCCCCTGCTGCAGCGCCGTGTAGACCTCTTTCCATGGGACGTTGGTCGCGGTCGCGCCAAAAGAGTTGAAGGTGTCGATGATAATCGGGGAGCCGATTGTGCGGATTTTGAGGCCCTTCATGTCGTCGACCGTGCGGATCTCGCGTTTGGTATTCGAGACGCCACGGCCGATACCGATGGTGAAGCCGAGGGTCTTGCAGCCGGTGCGCTCCTCGACCGCATTGAAGATCCGCTCACGGAAGCCTTCGTCCCAGCACATGTCGATATAGGTGTCGAGGTCGTTGAAAAGGAATGGGAAGGAGAAGATGTTGACCTCAGGCACGACGGTGCTCAAAACGGCCGAACTGATCGGCGACATCTCCAGCGTGCCGGTCAGCACCTGCTGCATGACGATGTCCTCCGCTCCGAGCTGGGAGTTCGGATAGACCTCGACCTTGATTGCATTGTTTGTCTTTTCCATCACATAGTCGCCAAAGACGTTCATCGCGATGGTGGTGTTGTTGTCGGCCGCCATCTGGGTCGCAATGCGCACCAGGATCTGGCCTTCGGGCGCGGGGGCCGCTGCATCGGAAGCCGCTTCGGAAGCGGCAGAAGCCGTCGGGGCGGGCGCCGCGGCGGAGCTGGCCTCGGGTTTGGAGCCGCTGCATCCGGCGAGCATTCCAATGAGCATTGCCACTGCGAGGATCATACTTATGTTCTTTTTCATTTTTTTGGCCTCCTCATATTTTCGAGCAATTTATTTTCGCCCTGCCGTCCGTCAGGGAATGGGGTCATTGCAGATTGCCGGGGTCCCGGAAACTCGCGGCGATCTCCGCGGGGGTGCGGGCTTCGATCCCCAGGCTTTCCAAGGTTCGGCCCTGGGCATAGTAGTCGGTCTGGTTCACCGTCGACGCCACCGCCACAAGCCCTTCGAAGAGCGGCGTTGCAACCCCGATCGCCCGCGCCACCGAAAGGAACAGGCAGTCGAGCATCGGGACATCCTCGGTGATATACCGCCCGGTCAGGCTCTCAGGGCCCTCAAGCGCCCGAAAGCCGTCGAAGGCGTGCGCGTCGTGATCCGCGAGTTTGCGGTAGAAGCCGGCCGGCGACGGCCCGCAAGCGAAGCCGAGCGCATCCATGACTCGTTTCTTCTCCTGCCAGAGCGCATCCGCCAGGTTGATGGTGCTGCGGCAGATGCCGACGTTGAAAATGCGGTAGGGCCCCTTCGCCGTTTCGATGGCGCCTGCGTTCAGCAGGGTGAGGTCGATATGGGCGATCAGGTTCGGCCCGTTGAATGCGGTTTCGAGCACACAGCTCGCTGGCGTGAGTTCGTACACCCCGGAAAACGCCTCGACCAGCCGTTCCGTATCCCTTTCCGGGACCGCGGCCGCCGCCTTGGGCGCATATTTCCCGCCCGAAAAGACCTTGCCCGGGCCGATCATCCGGCAGGGATAGAGATTTCCGCTGGTCTCCCCCACCACGATGTCCCGCCGGCCCAGCCGGTTAAAGACCCTGTGGTAAACGAGCGACCCGGCGCTGCCGGCGCTCAGGAGCACCACCCCGTCCTTCGGGACGTGCGGCGCGATCATCTCGGCGACCTCCTCGTCGCGGTTGGCGATGGTGCAGCAGATGACCAGATCGGCCCCGTCAAGCGCACGGGCGACATCGGTAGTCGCCATCGCGAGTTTCCCCACCGTGTCGAAGCCACTGCCGCTCAGCGCGATCTTTCCGATCGCGGCCGTCTGTTCCAGGATTTCACGATAGGCCTCACTGTCGCAGAGCCGCGCTTCATGCCCGCGGGAAGCGACGTCCGCGGCCACCATATGGCCGGTGCTTCCGCCGCCTACCACTGCAATTTTCTTCATGGTATTCCTCCCTCTAACCGCCCGGATCAGACCAGGCGGATAATCTGGCCCACATCCTGCGCGCAGGCGCGCTGGTAGATGAGTTTCCCAACCGCCACGTCGAGCGCGCCCATCCCGAAGTGGGTGTAGACGATCGTCTCGTCGTCCCGCTCGCGTCCGGGCTTCGCTCCGCTCAGGATCTCGGGCAGGTCGGCGTAGACGTTTTCCATCGTAAGATGGTAGTCCTCGAACACCGGGTCCTCCAGGATCTGCCGCCGGTCGGCCTCTTTCGATCCGAGAACCCATTTGTCACAGGTGATTGCGGCCCTGGGGTCGAGGTCGAAGAGCGAGTAAAGCCCCGCCACGAAGCATCCCTTCGGAATCCAGTCCGCTTCAACCACCGGCCGCCGCGAGGTGGTGACGGTCATCAGGATATCCGCCCCCTCGCAGGCCGTCTGTGCGTCGGAACAGCAGGTCACTGTGAGCCGGTCTCCGTAAAGTTCCCGCATCCGCTGCATGGCGGCGGGGTGAATGTCAAAAACACGCAGCTCCCGCAGCGCAAAGAGATCGAGAAAACTTGCAACGCCGCTCACCGCCTCGGTGCCGCAGCCGATCACCGTCAACACCTGCGAATCCGGGCGGGCGAGATGCTTCGCGGCGACCGCCGCGTGCCCGCCCGCGGTGCGCATCGCGGTGATCGAGGTTGCCTCCAGGATCGCGTAGGGCTGGCCGTTGCGGTCATCGTTTAAAAGCAGGATGCTGCCCGCGCAGGAGGGATAGCCCGGCTGCTGCTTTTCATACATGTTGACCCATTTGACGCCGGCGACCTGCTGGCTTTTGATATGGGCCGCCATCGCCATAATCATGTTTGCACGGCCGTCATCCACCCAGATGGGTTCCTTGATCGGATGGAAAATTTCGTGGCGCGCCAGCGCGAGAAAGGTCTCTTCGACTGTGTCCACCACATCACGGTAGCTCACGAGGCTTTCGACCTCGGCTTTCGAGAGGACCCGGATGTCCACATGATAATCTGTCATCGCTTCGCCGCCTTTGCATCATTTTGAGCGGTCCGGCCCGTCCGCCGGTCCCGCGTTGTTTCTTTGCGTCTAATAACAGCAAGTCCTGTGCCAAACGCAAAAGAAAACGCAATCCCCGCTAAATTCGCTTTTCCCACGCGGAAACGAAGTGCAGCCTTCCGTTTCCGAAAGCCATTCAATCCCTTTTTCGCTCAATTTTCTCCGAAAACGGGATTATAGGGATTGAAAATTTGCCATTTTGGTTTGACACCCGCCCTCGGGTGCTTTATACTGAAAAACAGGCGGGATTCTTTTGGATTCCCCCCAATTCGACCCAGAGGTGTAGAACATTTGAAAAAAATTGTTATTTTCGGCTACGAATCGCTCTTTCTCGACTCCTACGCCCAGGAACTGCGTGTCCTCTTCGGGGGCATGGCGCAGGTCGACTACCTGGTGACCGGAAAAAACGACCGTCCCACGATCGAAGCCGACGTGGTGGTCGCCACCAGTCCGTATATGAACCAGACCTTCAGTTCGATGGATAACCCCGATGTCGGCTTCGTCATCGCTTCCTACACCATAGAGAAGTCCTCCTTCTCACAGATCCTCGAAGCCCAGAAGAAACACGCCATCAGCGTCGTCTGCGAAGGCGGGCTTGTCAACTCCCGCCGCCGGATGATGATGCTTGAGAAGCTCGGCGCACGCAAGGAAGCCATGACCGCCTGGAGTGAAGGGATGGACCCTGAGCGGCTTGAAAAATACGTCGTCGCCTTCGGCCACCCTTCCCTCCCCGACCGGGACAAACGAGTGGCCATCGGGATAGACCGCAGCCATTTCAGCATCGCCACCGTCCTTGAGATCGCGCTCTGTCTCGAGATGCCTGAAATCGTCACCACCACGACCTTTCAGCGCTACTTCAAGGAGATGTGCACCCACTATCGCGCCTTCACCAACGACCTTGTCGTTGAAAACTCACTCTCCGGGGACTATAAAAAAGTTTCCTCCGTACAGGAGGGCGTGCTCTGCTTCTCGAGCGAGTTTGTCATCGAATACTGCGACAGCTATATCGAAAAGATCACCAGCATCCCGCAGGAGCACTTGATCGGGAAGAGCCTGCATAAAATTTTTCCTTTCATGGAGACGCTGACCCCCGCCGACTTCAAGGAGGAACGGGTGGTCCTCTTCAACGACAGCCACTATGTCGTCAACATCAGTATCAACTATCATCACAACTCCCAGATTGGCCTGATGCGCATGTCAAAGTACTGGGACGAGGAGAAGCGTCAAGAGAATCTGCGCCGCCAGGTCATCCATCGCAAGCACACCGCCAAATATAAATTTGAGGACATCATCGGCGTAAGCGACGCAATCATTGAATGCAAGAGCATCGCTCGCCGCATTGCCAAGGCTGAAAGCAACGTACTGATCCTCGGGCCGACCGGCGTGGGCAAGGAGCTCTTTGCCCAGGCCATCCACAACAGCTCCCGCCGCCGGCAGTTCCCCTTCATCGCCATCAACTGCGGCGCGATCGTCGAATCGCTGATGGAGAGCGAGCTTTTCGGCTACGAGGGCGGCACCTTCACCGGCGCGAAGAAGGAGGGCAAACAGGGAGTGTTCGAGCTCGCCCACAAGGGCACCCTCTTCCTTGACGAAATCGGGGACATGCCGCTGCATCTGCAGGTGCGGCTGCTGCGCGTCCTGCAGGAGAAGGAGGTCGTCCGGGTCGGCGGCGAGAACACCATCCCTATCGACGTGCGGATCATCGCCGCCACCAATAAGGATATCTACCGCATGGTCAAGGAGGGCACCTTCCGCAACGACCTGTTCTACCGGCTGAATGTGCTTTTTTTGAAAATCCCACCGCTCTCCGAGCGCAAATGCGACATCGAGTTTCTGATGCAGTATTTCATGGAGCTGGGACACACGCAGATCAAATTCTCCCCCGCCGCGCTCGAACGGGTTGTAAACCACCCGTTCGAAGGGAACGTGCGCGAGCTGCAAAACTGTATGGAGTACCTCTTCAATCTCAACATCCCCGAAATCCAGGAGGAGCATCTCCCTTCCTACATACGCAGCGGCTATTCCGCCGAACCGCCCACGCCCGTCAGGAAACCGCAGGAGGGGGTGATCTTTGAAGGCTGCGACAGCGATTACCGCGCGCGCTGTGTCGCGCTGCTGCGCGCGATTGACAATTTCAATTCCCTTGGCATCGGCATCGGCCGGCGCAAACTGAAGCTCTATTTTGACAAGCAGGGACAGTTTTTTTCCGAAATGATGATCCGCAAGCTGCTTGAGGACATGGAGCGCATGCAGCTCGTCGAGATTCACCAGGGCCGTCAGGGTACCCGTATCACCGAGCGGGGCCTGCGGGCCATGAAGGCCGGAGAAACGGAAACCATATAACGGGCGAGCCATCCGAAGAATCCCAATTCTATTGCTATTTGGGATAAAGGGGATGGCTCCCCTTTTCAATTTGGGGACAAAGCTGCCGCTCCTGTGCGGAATCCCGCCGGACGAACCACGTTTTCCTTAGGTGGCACGGAATTTGCTGTAATAAAGGGCAAACCATCTGATAAGGAGCGAGGAAAAATGCATTTCAGTTTTCATGAAATCAAGACCGATTACACCCAGAAACTCGCGGAATACATCCATCATCTGCGTTATGAGGATCTGCCCGCCGAAGTGACCGATCGCGCCAAAAAGATTATTATGCAGACAATCGGCGTCGCGCTTGCCGCTCCTGAGGTGCCGCTGGCCAAGGCGGCCATCTCGGTTGGGAAGCAGTATAACGGCCCAGGCGGCGGGGACGCCACCGTCTGGATTGATGGGTCGAAGCTCAGCATGGTGAACGCTGCCTTTGTCAACGGCACCCTCTCCGACCTGCTCGACTGGGAGGACTGCTCCTGGACCGGCCATCCATCGGCCGGCGCGGTTCCGGTGGCCTGGGCCGTCGCTGAGGGCCAGAAGAAGTCCGGCAAGGATCTCATCACCGCTGTGGTCGCCGCCTATGAGGTCTACCAGCGCATCGCCATGGTAGTGGACGACCCCGACGACAGCAACGGCTGGGGGCTCACCAGCTGGCAGATGTTCGCCTGCGTCGTGCCGGCCTGCAAACTGCTCGGCTTAGACCCCGACCAGATCAACCAGGCGCTCGGCTTCGGCACCGCCTGCAGCCCGATCACCGCAAGCCTCTGCCACACGACCATGTCCGATGCCTACCACTATCTGCACGGCTTCCGGGCACGCGACGGCGTCGCGCTGACGCTCGCCGCCAAAGGCGGGGTGGAGAACTTTATGGACTGCTTCGACGATCCCGCCGCCTATGAGGTGCACATGACCGCCAACTCCCACCCCGAATGGTATCTCAAGGACCTCGGCGAGCGGTACCTCATTATGGAGACGCTGCTCAAGCACTGGCCGGCCAACATGTGGAACCAGACTCCCATGGAGCTCGCCCACAAGATCACGACCGAAAACGGCATTCAGCCCGACGACATTGCAGAGATCGTCATCGATCCGCCCACCCAGCTGCGCATGGCCTTCTCGCCCGACGGCTACTCCTCCCTCACCCACGCGCAGTTCAGCATTCCGTTCTGTATCGCCGCAATGCTCTGCGATCCACGTCCCGGCGCGCACTGGTACTCCCGCGAGAATATGAAGAACCCCAGAGTGCTTTCACTCGCATCCAAGGTGAAGGGCGGCCCCTCCAAGGAGCATTCCCTTGTCGGTTCGTTCGACATCATGAAGGAGGGCACCTTCCCGAAAAAGACGCTCACCATCACCACCAAGGACGGAAAAGTCTATTCCGACAGCATGGACTGCCTGCCCGGACACCCGAAAAAGATGCTGAGCTGGGAGGAACTCTCCGACCGGTACCGCATCCAGGCCGGCGTTTCCCTCCCCGATGAGAAGGTCGAAGAGGGCGTTCGCATCCTGCAGGCCCTCGAAGAGGTGCCGGACGTCTCCGCCATCAGCCACATTCTTCACCGCTGAGGCGGCGGAAAGCGAGGACCGTATGGACAGAAAGATCGGCTTAATCTCCCCCGGTTCGCCCGGGGGAGGCGGTATCAAAAATCCAGAGGAGGAGATGCGCAGCCATCTTCCCGCAGGGTATGCGCTCATCACCGAACTGGTCGAACTCTTCGACATGGGCGCAAGAGGTATCCGAAAATTCAGCGAAGCGATCGACGGCGCGGCCTCCCGGCTCGCAGCACAGGGAGTGGAACTCATCGTTTTCTGCTGCACCTCCGGCAGTTTCATCGGCGGCATCGGTTACGACCGCGCGGTCAGCGAGCGGCTCGAACAGCTCACCGGCGTGCGCACTGTGACCACCACGACCGCTGTGCTCGCGGCGCTCGCAGCGCTTGACTCCCACAAACTGGTGATGGCCACTCCCTACCCGGATTCGGTCAACAGGATCGAATATGATTTTTTTACCAAAAGCGGCTATGAGGTGCTCGCTCTCAAAGGGATGAACATCAACGACACCCCACGTGTTCCGCAGATCCCGATTGAGGAGATACGCGCGCTCGTGCGCGAGGTGTTCACCCCTGAGGCGGACACCATCTTCATCAGCTGCGCCGGATTCAAGGTCCTCGACCACATCGAATCGATCGAGGCGGAATTCGGCCGCCCGGTCGTCACCAGCAACCAGTGCACCCTTTGGCACATCCTAAACACATTGGAACTTCCCCACCGTCCTCCGCTTGGGAAGTTGTTTATGCAGATGGTCCCCACGCCCACTGAAAAGGCTCCGCGTCCTGGACTATAATACGAACGGATACGGATGGAACGTGGGACGGCATCCGGCTTATCGGACAGGATCTGCCCGGCAGGAGGCACACAATGGATATCCCAAACGGAGAAAAAGGAACGAATTATTTTCGATCGTCCGTAAGCCTTTCGACGTGTCTATCTCGAGCGTTACCCGCTCCAAGTGAGAAAAAATTTGCAGTCTGATGATCTTCTGCGCAATGCCCCATCCGATTGGACCAAACGGATAGCGATCCACCCCAGCGCGACTTAGCCGACTCCCCCTCGCTGCCTGGTGCGCGCCCAAAATGATCCGCATGTGAAATACCCCCGGCATAGCCGGGGGTATTTCACATGCGGGCAAAGCCCTCGATTTCTCGCTTACACGCTAAACGTGTAATGCGGTCTGCCATCCGCGCAGAGATTATTCCTCGCTGCCCGTAAACAGGCTAACCTCACTCATCGTCAGCCGCTCACCTAGCGGGGCTTCTTTTAATTTGAATCTGAATTCAAAAAGCTTACTCTGCCCGTCTGTTTCAGCATGCCTTGCGTATAGCCGATAAGATGGTATCATAGCTCTCCCAGAGCTCCTCGTACCCTCCGTAATTCTGCCGGTAGAGCTCAAGCAATACGCCGCCGTCGAAACCATATCCCGCCAGCGTCTGCAAAAGAGCCCCCAGATCGAGCCGTCCCCTTCCCACTGGCAGGCAGTCATGCGTTTCGTCGTAATCGCTGATATGCACATGCAGCACCCGGTCACCCATCGCCTGCGCCATCTCCAGCGCCGTATATCCCGCCCGAATACACTGTTTGGTATCGAGCACAAAACGCGCTTCAGGCAAGTAATCGGTCATCGCTTTGAAAAACTCCGGACAGTAGCTCTGGCAGCGCGGTACGTTCTCCTGCGCTACCGTGACTCCCATCCGCTGCCCCGCTTCCATCAGCTCCCCAAACAGATCAAAATATTCCGGCCAGGTCCGCACGCTTTCACGGCGGTTGCCGTGGAATACGAGGATTTTCGCTCCCAGCAGGTTGGCCGCGTGGAAAAAACGTTTATAGAACTCCACGGCATCGTCAAAGCGGCGCCGGTAGTCTGAAAAGAACAGGAGCGGCTCCAGGCCCGACATGAACGGATGTATGGAAAGGACTTTCACATCGCCGTCCTGGGCGATCCGGGAAAGTTCCCGCACATATCCTTCCTCCAGTTCAGAAAAGGAATTGAAAAACACCTCAGCGGCCTGAACGCCAAAAACCGCCAGCTGCCGCAATGCGTTTTCAGTCAGCTCCGGGTAAAAGGTTGAGGTGGAGATGCCAGCTAACATGGGATACCCCTTTCCGGCCGCAAGTAATCAGCCTGACAACATTATAGCAAATTAAACATCATCGCGCCACCGGAAAATGAGGTCAAAAAAATCAAGCCGCCGGAATTGCCGGCGGCTTGATGGGTTTATTTCTGAAGTTTTTTCTTCGCAGCCTTGCGATCCTGCCAGGTCACCCACAGCGGACCCGCGATACAGACCGAGGAATACGCGCCCGCCAGCATACCGATCATCATCGGCAGCGTGAAGATCAGGATCGATTCCACGTGGAAAATGTAGCAGATCACGCAGACGGTACCGACCGCAATGACGGTGGAAACGGTCGTGTTGATCGAACGCGCCAGCGACTGGTTGATCGATTTGTTGACCACTTCGTCCAGTGTTTCCTTGCTGCCCATCGAACGCTCGTTTTCACGGATACGGTCATAGATGACGATCGTCGCGTTGATCGAATAACCAAGGATGGTCAGCGCGACCGCGATGAAGCTGTCGCCAATTGGGAACCTGAGCAGCACAAAGGTCGCAAACACATACATGACGTCATGCATCAGCGCAACCGTCGCAAAAACGCCGGCCGACCAGCCGCCCATCTTCCGGAAACGGAAAGCGATATACAAGATCATCAACACAGCTGCCGCCGCAACCGCAACCATCGATTTCGCGAAGAAATCGCGGCCGATCGCCGGATCGACGTTACTGGTCTCAACGACCTCCACATTGTTGCCGGAGAATTTCTGCTGCAGCGCGGAAGTGATCTCCATCTGCTTTTCCGGCGTGACGCCCTCCTTGGAGGACAGGGTCGCGACATAGTTCACCCTTCCGGTGACGACATCCTCCTGCCGCTGCAGGCCGATCTGCTGGCCAAGGGCGCCCTGGATTGTCTCCTGGAACGCGCCCTGATCCACATCGCCTTCAAACGAATAGGTGACGATCGAACCGCCGCGGAAATTGATATCAAGCTCGACACCAAAGACAGCCGATACCAGCAAAGTAATCACGAGGACGACAAGCGGAATGGTAAACCAGAGCTTTTTACGTCCTACGATATCATAGGTCTTTTTCATGCCTTCGCACCTCCATACAGCCACGGTTTCTTAAACGCCTTGAACTTGGAGATGGATTTGAGCATCAGACGGGACGCCAGGACGCCCATCAGCAGGTTGAAGATAACACCCACAACCAGCGTGAAACCGAAGGAATAAATCGCGCCGGTAGCGGAAGGTCCAAACCAGCTGAAGATCGGCGCAAGGATCTTCGCAAGGATCGATCCCGGAGGGCCGAACGCCCCCATCAGGACGCCCGCAACGATAATCGTGGTGATGTTTCCGTCGAAGATCGCGGAGAAGGTCCGCTGGAAGCCGGAGTCGACCGCGCCGTCGATTGTTTTTCCGATGCGCAGTTCCTCCTTGATGCGTTCGGAAGTGATGACGTTCGCATCAACGCCCATACCGATCGACAGGATAATACCGGCGATGCCGGGCAGCGTCAGGGTGAAGGACGGCGCGTTCGGGAAGAATCCCGAGATGCACGCAATCGAACCCGCGACCTGGCCGAGCAGCGCGATGCAGGCGATCACGCCGGGCAGGCGGTAAAGCGCGATAATGTAGATCGAAACCAGGATGAATGCGATGATGCCCGCGGTGACCATCGCGTCACGCGCGCCCATGCCGAGCGTCGGGGAAATCGAGGAATAGTTCTCGGTCACGAGCTTGAAGGGCAGCGCGCCGCCATTGATCTTATCCGCCAGAGCTTTTGCTTCCTCCGCGGTAAAGCGCCCGGTGATCTGGGCCTCGCCGTTCGGGATCTGGGAGTTTACCGTCGGGGCGCTGATATTGGTTTCATCCATCCAGATCGAGATGGTCTGCCCAACCAGGCGCCCAGTCGCTTCGGAGAATGCTTGGGCTCCTTCGGGCTTCAGTTTCAGCTGAACGATATACTGCCCAGTTTCCTGATCCATCCCCGCGGTGGCAGATTCCACATCCTTGCCTTCGAGGACGACCGGGCCGTCCATGTTTTCCCGGAAGGTCAGAAGCGCGGTCTCGCCGAGCTCTTTGACAGCCTTCTCAGGGTTAAAGTCGGTTTCCCCTTCCTTCCAGGGGAAACGGACGATAATTCTGTCACGGTTGTAGTCGGTGTAAACTTCCGAGTCGGTGATATTCTGCGACACGAGCCTCACCTTGATGATAGATTCCGCCGCGGCCATCTCGTCATCTGTGGCATCGTAGCCTTCTTCCGGGCTGAACGTCACGTCGACGCCTCCGCGGATGTCGATGCCCCAACGGATATCCCCTGCGCCCTTGATATACGTACTGGGTATATCGCCATAGGACGCATGAATCCCGAAGAATGACAGCCCGGCAAGCACAACGATCAATGCAAGAACTACAAAGAACGTCGGCTTTCCAACTTTTTTCATCTGCTTGTCCTCCTTGCAACCATATCTGCAAACACAGACAACAACCGCAGTTCAGCATCCCGTTCTGCGGTTGATATGGTTCCTCATTCCATGCGAATTCGCACTGTATGTCACAATGCGGCACTTTTACAATTATATTGGAATTATATCCAAAAGTCAATTGATTTTTCAGATTCACACGGCCCGCCGCTGCAAAGCGGCGGCAGGCCGTCCTTTTCCCGCAGCGCGCTTCGCGTCTGTGGGAAAACTGCGCATTGAAACCGCACCGTCCAAAGGCACGGTTCCGCCTGTGGCATAGGTTCAAAACCGCAGCGTTCAGCGGCTATGCTTCCCAGTCTGTAAATTTTTAAACCGAAAGCTGCGCGCGTTCGCCGAGAATCTCCCTGTTCTGCTCGAGCACCGGCCCGACAACATCCCGGATGTACTCCTCCACCTGCTCGGCGCTGCGGCCTGTGAATTCCTTCGGGTCAAGCACCCCTTCAATCTCACTGCGCGAAAGGTTAAAGACGCTGTCGGCGCAGATGCGCTCGATGAGGTCGTTCTCACCGCCCTCCTCCTTGACCACCTTCGCGGCGGCCAGCGAGTGCTCCCGCAGACGCTCATGCAGCTCCTGACGGTCGCCGCCCTTCTTGACCGCCTGCATCATGATGTTCTCAGTCGCCATAAACGGCAGTTCCCGGCGCAGGCGCTGCTCGATCACCTTCGGATAGACCACCAGCCCGTCGCAGACGTTCAGCATAATCCCCAGGATCGCGTCAACCGCGAGGAAGGCCTCCGCGACCGCGATGCGTTTGTTCGCGCTGTCGTCGAGCGTGCGCTCGAACCATTGGGTCGCCGCGGTGAACTGCGGGTTCAAAGAGTCCGCCATCACATACCGCGCCAACGACGTGATCCGTTCAGAACGCATCGGATTGCGTTTATACGGCATCGCGGACGAACCGATCTGGTTTTTCTCAAATGGCTCCTCCATCTCCTTGAAGTTTGCCAGAAGGCGCAGGTCGTTCGAGAACTTGCTTGCGCTCTGCGCAATGCCTGCGAGCGCGAAACAGACGTAGGAATCCACCTTGCGCGAATAGGTCTGGCCCGAAACCGGCACGACCGCTTCGAAACCCATCATGTGGGCGATGTCCATCTCGCAGGCCTTGACCTTCTCTCCATCCCCGTCAAAGAGCTCCATGAAGCTCGCCTGGGTTCCGGTGGTGCCCTTGCTGCCCAGCAGCTTCAGATCCGCGATGCGATGCTCCACCTCCGCCAAATCCATCATCAGTTCATTTACCCACAGCGTCGCGCGTTTGCCGACGGTGGTGAGCTGCGCCGGCTGCAGATGGGTGTAGGCGAGCGCCGGCAGGTCCTTATATTTCATGGCGAAATCAGAAAGCAGCGAGATGACGTTGATCAGTTTGCGGCGGACGATCCGCAGGCCTTCCCGCATGACGATGATATCGGTGTTATCCCCCACATAGCAGCTCGTCGCCCCCAAATGGATGATCCCCTTCGCCTTCGGGCACTGCATGCCGTAGGCATAGACATGGCTCATCACGTCATGGCGGACCAGTTTCTCCCGCTCGACGGCAACCTCGTAATTGATGTCCTCCGCATGGGTTTCCAGCTCCGCGATCTGTTCGTCGGTGATGGCAAGGCCCTGCTTCTGCTCGGCCTTTGCAAGCGCAATCCAAAGTTTGCGCCAGGTCTTGAATTTGTTGTCCGCTGAGAATACATATTGCATCTCATCGCTTGCATACCGCGTACAAAACGGGCTTTCGTAACGGTCGGTTCTGTCGCTCATATTTTAACATCCTTTCCAAATTAAGCCTCAATGCAAAAAGTATACCACAAACGGCGGACGATGAAAAGATCGTCCGCCGTACAAAAGTCCGGGCCGATGGCCGAAGGAAAATAACATCAGAAGGTCTGCTCCCGCAGCAATTTTTCCACCGCGGCAAGCTGCACGCAGATGCAGAGCAGATCGACGGCAAGGGTCAGCTCCTCCACCGTCGGATAGGTCGGCGCGACGCGGATATTGCGGTCGCGCGGGTCCTTCCCGTAAGGGAAGCTCGCGCCCGCCGGGGTGAGGGTGACGCCAGCGTCCCGGCAAAGCTGCACCACCCGTTTGGCGCAGCCATCCATCACATCGAGCGAGATGAAGTAACCGCCGTTCGGATTCAGCCATTCGGCAATTCCCTTGCCCGCAAGCTCCCGGTCGAACGCGTCAAGCACGGCTTTGAACTTCGGGCGCAGCAGCTCCGCCTGTCTGTCCATATGGGCCATGACACCGTCCATATTCTTAAAATAACGCGCATGGCGCAGCATATTGATCTTATCAAAGCCGATCGTCTGGATTGAAATCAACTTTTTCATGCGCTTCATATTGTTCGGCGAGCAGGCAAACGCGCCGACGCCGGAGCCCGCATAGGTAATTTTTGAAGTGGAGGCAAACATCATAACCCGGTCGGGGTCGCCGGTTTTTTTGCATTCGTCCAGGATGTTCAGCACCTGGTCACGACGGTCGGGATAGAGGTCATGCACCGCGTAGGCATTGTCCCACATGATGATGAAATCGCTGGCCGCGGTTTTCATCCGCGCCAGGCGGCGGACCGTTTCATCCGAATAGGTGATACCCTGCGGGTTTGAATATTTCGGGACGCACCAGATGCCCTTGACGCTTTCATCACTGGCGGCCAGCTTTTCCACGGTATCCATATCCGGGCCGTCCGGGGTCATTTCAACCGGGATCATCTCGATGCCGTAACATTCGGTGATTGCGAAATGACGGTCGTATCCCGGCGCAGGACAGAGGAACTTCACCTTTGGCAGCCTGCACCAGGCAGTCGCGCCTTCACGCACACCATGCAGAATCATTTTTCCGATTGCGTCGTACATGATCGAAAGCGACGAGTTTCCGCAGATAAAAACCTCATCGAAACTCACGCCGAGCATCTCGCAGAAGAGCGCTTTGCACTCTGGAATCCCATCCAGATCGCCGTAGTTGCGGCAGTCCACGCCGTCAGACGCATAAGGAGACGATTCGGAATTCACCACGTCCAGAATCCCCTTCACCAGATCGAACTGGTCAGCGGCAGGCTTGCCGCGGGACATATCCAATTTCAGCCCTCTGTCCCTGAAAGCGTCATACCGCTTTACCAGCTCGCGGTGCAGCGCTTCAAGCTCCGGGCGGGAAAGCGCACTGTAAGTTGCCATAATGTTGACCTCCACTATCTTCAAGAATATGTTTTCCCAAAAATCCTTCATCTCTGCATAGGCAGCCGCCAAATTCTGCCTTAATCCTCATAATAGTATATGACAACACTCCATGGTTTGCAAGTTGAATTTTTTAATCCTGCAAAATTCAGAAAACAGCACGAAAAAGTATGTGTCAAAATGAGATAGACCGCTAAAAATGCACAAGGTGCAGGAATGCTCAGCCGCATTCCTGCACCTTTCCATTTCCACTGATTCCTAATTGTCACTTTTCGGACCGGGCCGCGCGGTAGATTTCCGAAATGGGCACATCCCATTCCCGCGCCTTTTCCCGTGCGCTTTCATACTCCACCGCCGTTTTTTCGACCGCTCCCCAGCGGCTGCGCTTCACCTTCACCGCGCCGTAAGCGGTCTGCACCTCATCCGCTTCCCGCTGCATCTCTATCCGCCGCATCGGCGTGTACCGCACGCCGATCGTTCCGGTGTGGGCCAGGATGCAGGCGGTCAGTTTTTCGAGCCTGTCCGGCCTGCAAAGCACCGAAAGCAGCACCGCCGGGCGGTTTTTTTTCATCTGGATGGGCGTAAACCATGCGTCGAGCGCCTCGGCGTCAAATAGCTGCTCCATCGCATATCCGAGCTGTTCACCGGTCATGTTGTCGATGTTGCACTCGAGTTTCACCACCCCGTCGTACGATCCTTCCCTCCGCTCCTCAATAAGGTGCGCGCGCAGCACGTTCGCACGCTCGAATTCCTTCTTGCCCGCGCCGTAGCCAGTCTTCAGAATCGAAAAACTTTTGGGCGGCGCGCCGGCGGATACCGCCGCCGCAATCGCCGCGCCGGTCGGGGTCACCATCTCCCCGAAATTGTCGGTGATGGTCATTGAAAGGCTGCTCGACGCGATGATTTCCGCTGTCGCGGGCGCGGGAACCGGCATGATCCCATGCTGGCACTTCACCGTTCCAGTCCCTTCGTAAAGCGGCGAACAGTAGACCTTTTCAATCCCCAGGTTGTCGAGACAGAAAGCGGCCGCAACAATATCTACGATCGAATCCACCGCGCCGACCTCATGGAAATGCACCTCTTCCACCGGCAGGCCGTGCACCTTCGACTCCGCCTTTGCAACCAGCGCAAAGATCTGCTTTGCCAGCTCTTTGGCGCGCGGGGTCAGCGCTCCGCGGTTGATAATCGCAACGATATCTGCAAAATTACGATGCTCGTGCGCATGCCCGCAACTGTGATCATGCGTGTGATCATGGCTGTGATCGTGGGGATGTTCGTGCGCGTGGGTATGGTCATGTCCGTCCATATGATGATGCTCATGCGGATGTTCCTGCGCCTCCAGATGCACGTCAAAATCAAACGCGGAGATTCCGCGTTTTGTCACCCGGCCGGTGTGCAGGTGGTAACCGCCCACGCCGAGACTTGCGAGCGCGGCACGCAGTTTCTGTTCATCCGCGCCCAGGTCGAGCAGCGCGGCCACCGTCATATCGCCGCTGATACCCGAATAACATTCCAGATAAAGTGTTTTCATGTGGTCGATTCCTCCCATCGCGGCACAGGCACCGTGAGCAGAGTCCGCGACAGGTCACGCACCGCGCCCAAAGATATCCGCGCCAGCATAAAAGTCATGGAGAACACCAAAAACAGATAGATCGATTTGCCGCGTCGAAGCTATCTTGTCATTGTTCCCCCTCCGTCTCCAGCAGTTATTTTCCCCGGCAAGCGAGCCTGTTGATTTGCGCCGCAAGGTAGCCCGCGCCGAAGCCGTTGTCAATGTTGACTGTTGCGACCCCCTCCGCACAGGAATTGAGCATGGTGAGCAGCGCGGAAAGCCCGTGAAAGCTCGCGCCATAGCCAACGCTGGTTGGCAACGCCACCACCGGTACGCTCACAAGCCCGCCGATGACGCTCGCGAGCGCCCCTTCCATCCCGGCACAGGCAACGACGCAGTTTGCCGTGTGGATGCGGTCCATCTCTGCGAACAGCCGGTGGATTCCCGCCACACCCACGTCAAAGACCCGCTCGACCTTCGCCCCGAAAAACTCCGCAGTGAGCGCGGCCTCCTCCGCCACCGGGATGTCCGAGGTGCCCGCGGTGCAGATGGCGACGCATCCGATCGGCTCCACCGGATTGCAGGTGTAGGCAATGGTGCGCGCCCGTTCGTGGTAGACCGCGTCCGGCAGAACAGCTTTCACCGCTTCATAGTGCGCCGGATCGGCCCGGGTGCCGAGCGCGTTCTCCCCCATCCCGGCAAAGCGCGCGAAGATCTCAGCGCACTGCCCGGGCGTTTTGCCCTGGCAGAACACCGTTTCCCCAAAACCGCTGCGCATCAGCCGATGATGGTCGAGTTTTGCAAAATCGAGCTCCTCATAAGGGAGTTTTTCAATATATTTCTGCGCCTGCGCGACCGTGATTTCACCCGCGCGCACCTGTTCTAACAGCGTTTTGATCTCCATATGTATCCTCCCTACTTCCCATCGAAGCTTCCGCTGCGAAAGCCTGCGAGGTCAAGCGTGACCTGGGAAAAGCCAAGCGCGCGCATCGCGGGGACAAGCTCCCCGGCGCATTGAACGGCTTGCGCAAGCTGTTCAAGCGGCACTTCGATCCGCAGAAGCTCCCCATGTACCCGCGCGCGGACAGTCAGAAACCCGAATCCACGCAGAAGCTCCTCCGCTTTTCCAGCGCGGGAAAGCTCCTGCTCTGTGAGAAGCGTATCGTAAGGGAACCGGGTCGCCAGGCAGGGCGATGACGGTTTTTTGGCAACATCGAGCCCGATCTCCGCTGCAAATTCCCGCACCATCGCCTTGGTGATGCCAAGCTCAGCGAGCGGGCTCACAATTGAAAGCTCCCGCAGGGCCCGCAGGCCCGGCCGGTATTCCGACAGGTCGTCCGCGTTTGTGCCGTCGATCACCGCTGCAAAGCCCTGTTCGGCCGCATATTCACGCAGCCGTGCGAAAAGCGCGTATTTGCAGCGATAACAGCGCTCCTTTCGGTTCATCCGGACCACTTCGTCCGAAAGCGGGTCGCACCGCAGCAGAACATGCTTCGCGCCGTAGGAAGCCGCCTGTTTTGCGGCCTGCGGGGCGTCGGCAGCGGGCTGCAGGGTACTGTCGAAGGTAACTGCGTGCACCGGGATGCCCGCGCCGCATGCGAGCTTCACGAGAAGCGAACTGTCAACTCCGCCCGAAAACGCAACACACAGCCCGCCGCCGGCGGCAAGCTGTGTGAGGGTTTCGGTCAGCGTTTGAAGCTGCCGGTTCATCTTAAAATTCCGCCGTTCCGGTCGTGCGCGGGAACGGCAGGATATCGCGGATGTTCGACACGCCGGTAATATACATGATGAGGCGGTCAAACCCGAGCCCGAAGCCCGCGTGTTTGGTGCCGCCGAACCGCCTGAGGTCGAGATACCACCAGTAATCCTCCTCATTGAGGTTCAGTTCCTTCATGCGCGAAAGCAGCACATCGAGCCGCTCCTCACGCTGGCTTCCGCCGATGATCTCGCCGATGCCCGGCACCAGCAGATCGACCGCCGCAACGGTTTTGCCGTCGTCGTTGAGCCGCATGTAGAAGGCTTTGATCTCCTTGGGATAGTCAGTGACAAAGACCGGGCGCTTCATCACCTGCTCGGTGAGGTAACGCTCATGCTCGGTCTGCAAATCGCAGCCCCAGTAAACCGGATATTGAAACTCGTCCTTATGCTGTTCAAGGATTTTAACCGCTTCGGTATAGGTGACACAGGCGAAATCGGACGAAACAATCCCCTGCAGCCGCTCGATGAGGCCCTTGTCGTAGAAATTGTTGAAGAACTGCATCTCCTCCGGGCACTCAGCCAGCACATAAGAAAGGACGTACTTCACCATATCCTGCGCGAGTTCCATATCGTCCGCGAGATCCGCGAACGCAATCTCCGGCTCGATCATCCAGAATTCGGCCGCGTGGCGGGCGGTGTAGGAATTTTCCGCACGGAAGGTCGGCCCAAAGGTGTACACCTTCGAGAAGGCCATCGCCATGCATTCCGCCTCGAGCTGGCCAGAAACCGTCAGGTTGGTCGCCTTGCCGAAAAAGTCCTGGGAATAATCGATCTTGCCGTCCTCGGTAAGGGGCGGATTCTGCGGGTCGAGCGTGGTCACACGGAACATCTCTCCCGCGCCTTCGGCGTCGCTGCCGGTGATGAGCGGCGTGTGCGCGTATATAAAGCCGCGTTCATTGAAAAATTTGTGGATCGCATAGGCCGCGACCGAACGTACGCGGAAAACCGCCGCGAAGGTGTTGGTGCGCGGGCGCAGATGCGCGATGGTACGCAGATATTCAAGCGAATGCCGCTTTTTCTGAAGCGGATAATCGGGAGTGGAAGCGCCTTCCACCTCGACCGATTCTGCGTGGATTTCAAACGGCTGCTTCGCGTCCGGGGTGAGCACGACTGGACCACGCACCACAATCGCGCTGCCGACGTTCAATTTGACGATCTCGGCGAAATTGGAGAGTTTATCCTGCGAAAGAACCACCTGCAGGTTTCGAAACGACGAGCCGTCGTTCAGCTCGATAAATCCGATCGATTTGGAATCGCGGATGGTTTTGACCCAGCCGCATACGGTCACCGGCGCAGCGGTATAGTCCTGCACCGAAGCGAACAGCTTTTTGATTTCTGTCCTTTTCACAATATAACCACCTTTGATGGAAATTTATACTGTCCTATTGTACCACATCTCTTTGGAAAATTCCATAGGTTCTTTCATTTCCACCGCCGCTCATCACTGAAACCGACCAGATAGTCCGCGCAAACGTCATAAAACAGCGAAAGCCTGCGCAGATAAATCGAGTTAAAGTCGATCCCCTGCTCGATTTTGGCATAATATTTTTCCGAGCAGCCCAATGCTTCCGCCACTTCCTTTTGGCTGAGCCCCCGCTCCAGGCGCAGTTCTTTGATTCTTGGATGCAACATCATAATCACCTCATACAAAAAATCTATAGAACATATGTCTATCACGATTATGATTGTATCATACTTTTCTTGAAAACTTGAAAAATTTCCCAAATTGGGAAAAAGTTATTTCATAACGAAGGTCGGCGGTGATGGCGGCCTTGCGCGTTCCGCATTATCACCTCATAGTTAAAAATAGTACGTATTTGTACTAATTGTCAATAGATTTTATGACATAATTGTCCTATGAGGTGATTGCAATGACAAATTTACGCAAAATCCGCGAGAAACGGAAGTTAACGCAAACTGCCGTACAAATTGAGACCAGAATAGACCAAAGCCTCCTGTCAAAATATGAACACGGCGTCCGTATGCCCACCTATGACCATCTATTTACCTTGGCGAAGTTCTACAACACCAGTCTTGATTTTCTTTTGGATTGGACAGACGAAGAAACCCCTTATCCACGAAAAAAATAAAGGCCGGCAGCTTTTTGCTGCTGGCCTTCATTTTTCGCCCGTCGGCGGTGATGGCGGCTTTGCGTATTCCACCGCGTGCACGGGAATCAAGCGGCTTTGCCGCTTGAGAATCACTGGCGCGTTCCGCCGCGCCCCACGGGCATACTTTCTCGCTT